>CALMNW010000074.1 GCA_937872095.1 uncultured Verrucomicrobiota bacterium | reverse complement strand
GCGCGCACATGGGCCAGGGCGCCAACGGCCAGATCATCACCACCTCCAACCACGTCGGCACCCACATGGACGGCGAGATCCATTTCTATCCCGCCGGCCGCTCCATCGGCAACGTGCCCCTGCGCGAATGGGTCGGCCCCGGCGTCGTCGTGGACATCTCCAAGGACGTCTCCGACTACTCGCTCTATACCCCCAAGATGATCACGGACAAGGTCGAGGTGAAGAAGGGCGACATCCTGATCATCAACACCGGCTACCACCGCTATTCGTGGGACCAGAAGACCGGCGACGAGATCCGCTACTTCGTCATGCATCCCGGCCCGAGCCCCGACTTCGACGAATGGTGCATGAAAATGCAGATCAAGTGGATCGGCGTGGATTGCGGCAGCGCGGACCACCCCATGAACACCATCATCCGCACCTGGCACCCCGGCCGCTTCCAGGAATGCGACGCCAAGATGAAGAAGGTCTACGGCAAATCCTTCGACGAAATCTTCCCGCTCAAGAAGTACTACCAGGTCATGCACCTGAAGCTCTTCCCCAAGGGCATCGTTCACGCCGAAAACCTCGCGGGCGACATCGCCAAGCTCGGTAGCACCCGCGCCTGGATCGGCTGCTTCCCGCTGCGCGGCATCGAGCTCGAATCCAGCATGTGCCGCATCGTCGCCTGGCTGCCCCCCAAGGCCAAGAAAGCCAAAAAGGCGAAGAAATAGCCGCATCGAACGCTCAGAACACAAAGCGGCCGGAGAAACCCGTTTTCTCCGGCCGTTTTTTTATTCGCGTGCTCTGCGCCCTCTGCGGCGAGGGTTTTCTGCTCAGGCTTCCGTGCGGCCGCGGATGGCCCGGCCCAGCGTGACGGGATCCGAGAACGCGATCGCGCTGCCCGCCGGAATGCCCAGCGCCAGCCGGCTGATCTTCAGCTGCGGCAGTTTCTGCGCCACCACGTGCCGGAGATAGGCCGCGGTGGCCTCGCTCTCCACGTCGCAATTCAGCGCCAGCAGCATTTCTTTCGCCTGCGCCGCGCGCTCCAGCAGCGCCGGCAACCGCAAATCCCCGATCCCTTCGCCGCGCATCGGCGAGATCTTCCCCATCAGCGCGAAATAGCGCCCGCGGTATTCCCCGCTGCGCTCGATCAGCGCGATGTCCGCCGGGTCTTCCACCACGCACAGGATCGCCTCGTCGCGACGAGGATCGGAACACAGGCGGCAGGGATTTTCTCCCTTCGGCGTCACGCTCCCGCACAGCTTGCAGGCCGTCAGCTTCGTCCGCGCCTCGTCGAGCGCCGTCGCCAGCTCGCGTCCCGTCCCGGCCGGATTGCGGGCCAAATGCGTGGCCAGCCGTTCGGCCGTCCGCCGCCCGATGCCCGGCAGCTTCGCCAGCGCGTCCGTCAACTGGACCAGCGGATCCACGAATGCCTTAGAAGCCGAATCCAGGCGGCAGATTCATCCCGGCGGTCACTTTTTTCATTTCGTTCGCCGCCGTTTCCCGGGCCAGATCCTGCGCGCCGCGCACGGCCGTCAGCACCAAATCTTCCAGCATCTCCGCATCGCCGGCCTGGATCGCCTTCGGATCGATGCGGATCGCCGTGACGTTGCCGTCGCCCGTGATCTTCACCGACACCGCCCCGCCGCCGCTGCTGTGCTCCAGCTCGATCGCGGCCAGCGCTTCCTGCGCCTGGGCCATGTTTTTCTGCATGTCCGCGGCCTGCTTCATCATCTTCATGAAATTCGCCATGTCTCTTGCTCCTGTTTAGCGTACGTCGAACACGTCTCCGCCGAACAGATCCGCCGTCTTCTTGACGATCGGATCGTCGGCCAAATTGCGTTTGCTCGCCGGCGTGGATGCCGGCGCCTTCGATTTCGTCGGGGGGGGCTGCGGCTCGGATTCGGCCTGCGGGCGTTCTTCCAGCGCGAACTTCACCCCAACCGTCCGTTTCAGCTCGCGACCGAGCGCCTTCTCGATCACCAAGCGCGTCCGGGACGTGTCCACTTGTTTCAAGTGCTCCGCGAATTCCGGATCGAACCCCAAAATGACGTGGTCGCCTTCGACCCGCAACGGCGCGGCCTCTTTCAGATAAGGCGCGGCCAATTGCGCCGTCTCGGAAATCGCCCCCAGCAGCGCCGGCCAGCGGCTCTTCAGATGGGCGGCTTCGTCCCGGCCCGCCGTTTTTCCGGGAGCCATCGGCGGCGCCACCGCCGCGCGCGCCGGAGTGGAATGGGCACCGGCGGACGGCGCCGGCGCGCCGCCATCCGCCGAACTCGCCTGGATCTGAGCGATCAGCTCGTCCAAGCTGACCACGGTGGCGGCCCGCGCCGCTTTCAGCAGCGCCACCTCCACCACCGTGCGGCGCGACAGCGCAAAACGCGCTTGGTTCGCCGCTTCCGTCAAGATCTCCACCACGCGCAGCAGCTTTTCGCCGTCGGAAAGCGCCGCCTGCGCTTTCAGCCCGTCGAGCTGCGCTTCCGTCAGATCGAACGAATCCGCCAGTTCCGGCGCGTGCTTCCACACCAGCACGTTGCGGAAATGCCCCAGCAGCTCCTGCACCAGGCGCTGCAGGTCGCGGCCGCCTTCGTCCAGCTCCGCCACGATCTTCAGGGCCGTCGTCGCGTCGCCGTTCAGGACCGCCGTCGCGAGCTGGTCGATCGTCGTCCACGACACCAGCCCGAACGTTCCCAGCACGTCGGCTTCCTCGATTTTCTCGCCTTTGAACGAGACGATCTGGTCCAGCGCCGATTCCGCGTCGCGCAAGCCGCCTTCCGCGCCGCGCGCGATCGCCAGCAGCGCCTCTTCGCTCACCTTCCATTTCTCCGCCTGGGCGATTTCCCGCAGGCGGCCGACGATCTCCTTCAGCCCGATGCGCCGCAAATCGAACCGCTGGCACCGCGACAGGATCGTGGCCGGCACCTTGTGGACGTCCGTCGTCGCCAGCAGGAACTTCGCGTGCGGCGGCGGTTCCTCGAGCGTCTTGAGCAGGGCGTTGAACGCCCCCGCGCTCAGCATGTGGACTTCGTCGATGATGTAGATCTTGTAGGGCCCGCGCGCCGGGGCGTAGCGCACGTTGTCGCGCAGATCGCGCACCTGGTCCACGTTGTTGTTCGAGGCGCCGTCGATTTCGATCACGTCGAGGCTGTTGCCCGCCACGATTTCCTTGCAGGAGTCGCACTTGTCGCAAGGATCGGCCTTTTTGCCGCGCTTCTGGCAATTCAGCGCCTTGGCGAGCAGCCGCGCCGTCGTCGTCTTCCCCGTTCCCCGCGGCCCCACGAACAGATAGGCGTGCGCGACGCGCCCCGTTTGGATGGCGCGCGCGAGCGTCTGGATGACGTGCTCCTGCCCGACCACCTGCTCGAACTGCTGCGGGCGCCATTTCCGCGCCAAAACTTCGTATGACATAAGCCGTTTTCTCCCGCGTGTCCGCGCCCCGCGCCCCGACCGAGCCGGCCGCCGCGGGCCAGGACACCCACGGCACCCGGAAGGACCGCCATACCGTTGCTGCCTTCCGGCCCTGGCGGGGTTTTGGCGGCATCCGTCGCATGGGACCCAACCCGCGACAACCGGCCCGGACGGAGCCCGGAACCGCCCGCCGAAACCCGTCCCGGCGAGCGTCCAACACCCTAGCCACCCCTACCGGGAAAAGCAATCCATTCCCGGTCCAAAAACGATCCGCGCCCACCGGGCGGGGCTACAATTTCTTGAACATTGGATATTGAATGTTGATCGTTGGATATTGCCCCTTAGCGACGCCTGATCCATTCCTCTGACCGGTATTTCGGCACCAAGGCCGCCGCTTCGTCCCTGATGCAGGTCGCCGGCTCGCAAACTTCCCACCCCAAGTTCCACTCCGCAGCCAAGGCTTGCGCGATCGCCATTTCCCAATCCGTCGCCCGCCGGCGCGCATCCGGCAGCTGCAACGAACCCTGATACAGCACCGTGGCGCCATATCGCCGGATTGCGCCACCTAAGATCTTGTCCTCGTTCATCAGGATATCCAACGCCACCGGTTGGACGAAGCATTGCGCCGCCCCCGTCGGCCCCTGCGGCGCCGGGTTCCCGCCTTTCGCGCACAATTCCGCCTCCAACCCCGTCCCGCGCAGTTCCGCCAAGATCGCCGCATGCAGGCGGCGGTAGATTTCCGTCGGTTTCAGCGTTCCCTCGGCCGGAAAAACGCAGGAAAACGTCAAATCGGCGAAATGCGGCACGATGCCGCCGCCCGTCGGCCGGCGCGTATAGGCCATGCCGACGGCCGGCGGCAACGCCCGCTCCACGTCGGCGATTCGCTGCGCGTAACCGAACGTCGCCCCGACGCCCTTCCACCGGAAAAACCGCAGGACGAATGCCTCCGGACTCGATTTCGCCAGGGCTTCGTCCAAGGCCATCTGCCCGAACACGTCGAGCGGAGGCGAATCGAGAAGAACCCCTTGCGCGATCATGCTTCCGGCCGAGCTACCACGCCACGTTGGGATTGCGCGCGGCGGCCAGTTCGTCCAGGCGCCGCACGGGCAATTCGTGCGGCGCCGCGCGGACGCGATCCGGATCGGCAAGCGCCTCGGCGTGGATCGCCCGCAGCGCGGCCACGAACGCGTCCAAGGTTTCCTTCGACTCCGTTTCCGTCGGCTCGACCATCAACGCTTCGTGCACGATCAGCGGAAAATAGATCGTCGGCGCGTAGAAACCGGCATCCAGCAGGCGCTTGGCCACGTCGAGGGTTTTGATCCCGTTCAGTTTTTCCGGTTCCGTCCGCAATACGCACTCGTGCAAGCACGGTTCGTCCACGGCGGGCGGGAACAGGTCCCGGAGCTGTGCCCGCACGTAGTTGGCGTTCAGGATCGCGTTTTCCGCGATGCTCCGCAGCGTGGCCGCATCGTGGGCGCGCAGATAGGCATAGGCCTTCAGCGCCACGCCCACGTTGCCGGCCCAACTCCGCATCCGGCCGATGCTGCCCCGGATCTTCGTCCGCAACGTGAACCGGCCGTTCTTTTCCGCAACGCGCGGCACCGGCAGGAATTTTTCTAGTGCGGCCGTTACGCCCACGGGACCGGAACCCGGCCCGCCCCCGCCGTGCGGCGTCGAAAACGACTTGTGCAGATTCAGGTGCAGTATGTCCACGCCGAAGTCCGCCGGCTTCGCCAGCCCCATCAGCGCGTTGAAGTTCGCCCCGTCCATGTAAAGCAACGCGCCCGCCGCATGCGCGGCATCCGCGATCTCCCGGATCTGGCGCTCGAACAGCCCCAGGGTGTTCGGCACCGTCAGCATGACCATCGCCGTCTGCGGACCCAGCGCCGTTTTCAACGCATCGAGATCCAGCCGGCCGTCCGGGCGCGACGCCACGGTTTTCACCGCGAAGCCCCCCAGCACCGCGGACGCGGGATTGGTGCCGTGCGACGAATCCGCCACCAGGATTTCCGTGCGCCGCCGGTCCCGGCGCGACCGGTGGTAGGCCGCCGCGATCAGAATGCCCGTGAATTCGCCGTGGGCGCCCGCCGCCGGCTGCAGCGTGAACGCCGCCAAGCCCGTCAGCGCGCACAGCATTCTTTCCAGCCGCCAGAGAACTTCCAGCGTGCCCTGCGCCGCGGCATCCGGGGCGCCTGGATGCGTCGCCGCGAAACCGTCCAGCGCCGCAATTTCCTCGTTCGCGCGCGGATTGTACTTCATCGTGCACGAACCCAGCGGATACAGATGCGTGTCCAGGCAGTAGTTCAGCCGCGACAGCCGCGTGTAATGCCGCACCACGTCGAATTCGGACATTTCCGGCAGGCGCGGCGGCGTCTTCCGCAACGCGGTTTCCGGCAGCCAAGCCGCGGCCGGCTGCGCCGGCTGCGCGAACCGCACGCCCCGCCGGCCCGGCACGCTTTTTTCGATCGACAGTTTTTCGAGAAGGTTCATCGCGCCAACCTCCCCAATGCCGCCGCATACCGATCGATTTCCTCGTCGGTGCGCTGTTCCGTCGCGCCCACCAGCAGGACGTTCTTCCAGGCCGGATCGTAGCCGCCCAGCGGAATGCCTGCCAGAATTCCGTCCTTCAGCAACGCGTTGCGCACGCGTTCCGCCGGCACCGGGCATTCCAGCGCAAACTCGTCGAAGAACGGCCCGGCGAACCGGAGGCGGAAGCCCGGCACCGCGCCCAGCTTGGCGGCCAGCCGGTGTGCCTTGTCCACGGACAGTTCGGCGACTTCGCGGAGTCCCGCCGGCCCCAGCAGAGCCAAATGGATCGTGGCGGCCAGCGCGCACAGCGCCTCGTTCGAGCAGACGTTCGACGCCGCCCGCTCGCGGCGGATGTGCTGTTCGCGCGCTTGCAAGGTCAGCACGAAGCCGCGCTTGCCGTCGGCATCGGCCGTCATTCCGCAGATGCGTCCCGGCACATGGCGCACGTGAGCCTTCTTGCAGGCGAACAGTCCCAGATACGGCCCGCCGTAGTTCAGCGCGTTGCCCAATCCCTGCCCCTCGCCCACGGCGAAGTCCGCACCCCAGACGCCCGGGGCTTCCAGCAGGCCAAGGCTGACCGGATCGGCCACGGCGACGACCAGCGCGCCATGGGCATGGGCCAGCGCGGCGATCCCAGCCCCGTCTTCCAGCAACCCGAAGAAATTCGGCGTGGCCACGACCACGGCGGCCACCGTTTCGTCCAGGCGCCGCGCCAGTTCATCGGGCTCCAGCCGGCCCGTGGGACACGGCACCGTTTCCAGCGTCGGCTCGCCTTTCGCCGCGAAATAGGTCGCCAACACGACGCGCCATTCGGGATGCAGCGATTCCGGCAGCAGGATTTTCTTCCGTCCCGCGATGCGGGCGGCCGCCCCCACCGCCTCCGCCAGCGCCGTCGCCCCGTCGTAGAGCGACGCATTGGCGGCATCCATGCCGTACAACGCGCATACGGAGCTCTGGAATTCGTAGATTGCCTGCAGCGTGCCTTGGCTGGCCTCCGCCTGATACGGCGTATAGGCCGTCAGGAATTCGCCGCGCTGCGTCAGGGCTTTCACCGCCGCCGGCACGAACCGGTCGCGGGCGCCCCCGCCCGCGAAACACGCCAACGGCCGGTTTTTCGCGGCCAAAGCGCGGGCATGGGCCAGCAGTTCCGGCGCGGCCAGCGCCGTCGGCCAGTCGAAGCCGTCCGCGCGCAAGTCCGCCGGGATTTGCGCCACCAGTTCGTTCAGGGACGCCGCGCCGATCGCGCGCAGCATCGCTTCGCGGTCGGCGGCGGTGTGGGGAGAGTACATGCTAGTGCGCCGCCGTGCTCTGGTAGGCCGCGAAATCCATCAGCGCCTCCAATTCGGCCGGTTTGGACATCTTGATCTTGAAAAACCAACCCTCGCCGTGCGCCGACTGGTTCACCAAGGCCGGGTTGTCCACGATCGCGTCGTTGACCGCGACGACTTCGCCCGAGACCGGCGCGAAGAAATCCGCCGCCGCCTTGACCGATTCGATGACGGCGCAGGGCTTGCCCTGCTCCACCTGCGCGCCGGCCTTCGGCAATTCCACGAACACGATGTCGCTGATTTCCTTCTGGGCGTAGTCGCTGATGCCGACCGTGGCCACGTCGCCTTCGGCGAACGCCCACTCGTGGCTCTTGGCGAATCGGCAATTTTTCTCGTCGTACATGGGAACTCCTTCCGTATTCAAACCGAATTTTTCCGAAACGGACCGCGGACGGTCTCGGCCGCGATCTTCTTGCCGTGGATTTCGACTTCCACGCGCGTACCGGCCTCCCAGGCTTCCGGCGCCAGATAGCCCACGCCGATACCGGCGTCCAGGCTCGGCGCGAAGGTCGCGCTGCATAGTTCGCCCACCTTTCGGCCGTCGCGGAACACCGCACAGCCGTGGCGCGGCACGCCGCGTGCCAACAGGCGCACGCCCGTCAACTTTTCCTTGAAACCGGCCTCCTTGCGGCGGATCAGCGCCTCGCGGCCGATGAAATCGCCCTTCTGCAATTTGACCACCCAACCGCAATTCGCCTCGTAGGGGGTACGCGTCTCGTCGGCATCGGCTCCGTAGAGCAGGTAGCCCGCTTCCAGACGCAGGGTATCGCGGCTGCCCAGCCCGCAAGGCACCAGACCGTGCGGACCTCCCTTGGCCCGCAAGGCCTCCCAAAAAGCCAAGGTGCCCGCCGGCGAGGCCGCGACCTCGAAGCCGTCCTCGCCCGTGTATCCCGTGCGCATCACGAACGCCATCTCGCCGGCCCAAGGCAATTCGGCGATCCCGAACCGCGGCAACGCCAAGGCCGCCGGAAAGAGCTCGCCCACCAGCGCCGGGGCGGCGGGACCTTGCACCGCCAGCATGCCGTAGCGATCGCTGGCGTGATCCAATTCCACGGCAAAATCCGCGGCTTGCTTCCGGAACCACGCGAAGTCCCGGTCGGCCGTCGCCGCATTCACGATGGCGAGGAACCGTTCCGGCCCGAGACAAAAGGTAATGGCGTCGTCGAGGATCCCGCCGTCTTCCGCGAGGATATGGGCATAAGTGCCTTTGCCCGGATCGGAGCTCATGCGGTTGCAGTTCACGTGCTCGACGAACCGATGGGCCTCCTGGCCGGAAATGAACACCTGGCCCATGTGGGAAACGTCGAAAACCCCGCAAGCCGCGCGCACAGCCTGATGCTCGGCCAGAATGCCGGCGAACTGCACGGGCATCTCCCAGCCATGGAAATCCACCATCCGCCCGCCGGCCTGGAGCAGCGCATCGAACAGCGGAGTCCGCTTAAGAGGCGAGTCATTCATGGGTGGCCAGCTTAACAGGAACCCCCCAAAAAACAAGAAAAGCCACGGGCCTCCGAACTGGAAGCCCCCCATAAAAAGGCCAAAAGGCTACTGTCGCTCCGCAGCGGCGAGGTTTTTAAGCAGGATGGGAGCGTCGGGAGCATATTGGAGGGCTTGCCGCCAATAGCCGATGGCCTTGTCCTTTTCTCCGGCCTGCATGGCGACCGCGCCGAGGTTGTTGAGCACCTCGGGCTGGGCCGGATTGATCCGCAGGCTCGCGCCCCACTGCTCCAGCGCAGCGGCGACATACGCCGGGCTCCCGCCGGCTGCCCCCTTCTTCATCAGAAGCATCGCCGCCTGGTTGCGCGCGTTCACGTTTTGCGGATAGAGCTGGACGATCGCCGCATAGCTGTCCAGCGCGCCGGATTCGTCGCCCGCCAATTCCTGCGCATGGGCTAAATTCCCGAGGGCGTCCATATGATTGGGCGCGATCTCCAGCGCCTTCCGGAAACTCCGGATCGCGCGCGGGTAGTCCTTTTTCTCCGCCGAGCGGATGCCCGCCTGCATCGCCGACGCTAAAACCCCCATGCGGTCGTCCTTGACCACCGGCGCCAAGAGATTTTCCACTGGCGCCCAATCGTCCGTCAGCACGCAGACCCCGTTCCGGGCCCGCAAATCCGCGAAATTCGCGTCCGTCAACGTCGTGCCGGAAAACAGTTCCGGATCGGCCATCCATTCGGCAATATCGCCGGCGGCCAGCGGCACAGCGCCCGCCGCCCAAACCACCGTGTTGCGTTCGCCCAGATCCCGGATGACCGACACCGCGGCCACGGATGGAAAAACGGTCCGCAAGGTCTGGTTCATGGCGTTCAGAAAACCGCCATGGGCATAGGCGTCGATTTGATTGACCAGATAGAGCCCGCCGGGCTTCAGCAGGGCCGTCACCATCCCGTCGAACTCGCGCGTGGTCATGTGCCAAGGGATGTCGTATTCGCCCAGCGAATCGCACAGGATGAAATCGAACGGCGGGACGCTGCCCGGACGGTCGCGGTTTTTCCGGATCGCGTCGGCGAGATAGTTCCGCGCGTCGAGATGATGGATTTCGATGGGCGCATCCGGCGCCAGCCCGAACGCTTCCTGCGCAGCCTGCGTCACGCCGGGATCGATTTCGACCACGACGATTTCGCTGCCCGGCCGGGCTTTCAGCAAGGCCTGCGGAAACGCATACCCCCCTCCGCCGAGGCACAGCAGCCGGATGGGATCGGCATTCTTGCCCTTCACCTTGTTGATGAACGCCTCGTAAAGCTGGTGGTAGGGGTATTGCAGCTTGTCCGGCTCGTTCAATTTGATTTCGCTGTGCCGAAGCGTGTTCTGGAAAAAATACCGATGGGCGGGATTGCCCTCTTCGGCGGTCACGGTCAACGCCTGATATTGCGTCTCGGCGAAATAGACGGCATTGGGTTCGTTGGAGGAATCGCGCAGCTTCAGGACGTGCGCCACGCCGGCGACGCCCTCACCCGGCAGGACAGACAGGAGGAAAAAGCCGAAGAAAAGCGCGAGCCCCAGGGTGGCGCCCGCCGCGCCCCGGGTCAAACCGCCGGCAGTACGGCGGGCGGAAAGCGCATAGAGCAAACCCAGTACCGCCAGCAAGAGCGCCATGCATACGACGATGCGCACGCTGCCCATCCACGCGGTCAGATAGAATCCCGTCAGGAACGTGCCAGCGATGCTGCCCACGGCGTTCCAGGCATAGAGCGTGCCGATCGCGCGGCCGACGTGCGGCGCCCGTTCGATCGCGAGTTTGGCGACCATGGGACTGATGGTGCCCAGCACCGTCGCCGGCAACAGAAAGGCCCAGGCCATGTGCAACAATATCCGCAGCGGCCAAGACAGGCCCAGCAGGAGAACCGACGTGCCTGCCGCCGCGTTCAGCCAGAGGATGGCCACGCAGGCCGCCGCGCCGGCGAAAAACATCGCGGCGATGCGCCTAGGCAGATTCCGGGCCGCATCCGCCATCCGCCCGCCAAGGTAATTGCCCAAGCTCATTCCCGCCAGGATGACGCCCAGCACGCCCGTCCACGTGTAAAGCGACGATCCCAGAAAGCGGGCGATCAGACGGCTGGCGACCAACTCGACGGTCATCAGGCCCGCGCCGACGAGAAAGACGGTGGCGTTCAGCCAGCAAGTGCGTTGCGACGTACTCATGGGAGCGGAGAATAGCGCAAAGCAATCCAACAGCAAAGACATTCACCAGCGAGACCTCGGAGAAACAGCCAACGGCTGAAATTCTTATACCCGAAAACACTAGGCGCGCATAGGAACCCCTCGAAAACGCGTGGGTTTCGCCCGGAGAAGACCGTAGTCCGTTCAGTTCCGCCCTCCCGGCTGTTTCTCTATGCCCCTCCGTGGCGAAAGGACGGCTAAGGCAGTTTGGCCTCGGCCGCAGCGAGATTTTGAAGCAGAATAGGCGCATCGGGGGCATACCGGAGCGCTTGCCGCCAGTAAGCGATGGCTTTGTCCTTTTCTCCGGCCCGCATGGCGACCGCGCCGAGGTTGTTGAGCACCTCGGGCTGGGCCGGATTGATGCGGAGGCTTTCGCCCCACTGCTCCAGCGCGGCGGCGATATAGGCCGGATTTCCGCTGGCTCCCGCCCTCCTCATCAGAATCATTGCCGCCTGGTTGCGCGCGTTTACGTTCTGCGGATGGAGTTGGACGATCGCCGCGTAGCAGTCCAGTGCGCCGGATTCGTCGCCCGCCAATTCCTGCGCATAAGCCAAGTTGCTCAGCGCATCCTCGTGGCCAGGTTCGATCTCCAGCGCCTTGCGAAAACACCGGATTGCCCGCGAGTAGTCCTTCCTTTCTCCCGCCCGAATGCCCGCCGCAACTGCCGCCGACAACAAACCCATGCGGTCCTTTTTCACCACCGGCGCGAGGAGATTTTCCACCGGCGCCCAATCGTCCGTCAGCACGCAGACCCCGTTCCGAGCCCGCAGATCCGCAAAATCATCTTCCGTCAAAACCAATCCCACAAAATCGGCTGGGCGAGACGCCCATTTGGCGATGTCCGATAAATCCAAGGAGGCAGTGGAACCCACGAAAACGGTGGTATTGCGGGGACCCAGTTCGGGAATGGCGGATATCGCCCCTCGGTTCGGGAAAACTTCGGCGACGGTTTGAGCGATGGCGTTCATGAATGCGCCCACCTCGTAGGCATCGATCAGATTGATCACGTAGAGGCCGTCCGGCTTCATCAACTGCCGAATCTGCCCCATGAATTCCTTCGTCGTGAGCTGGTACGGAACGGAGTAGTCGCTGACCGAATCGCAAACGACGAAATCGAACGGCGGGATGCTGCCGGGATGTTCGCGGTTCTTCCGAATGGCATCGGCCACGTAGTTGCGCGCGTCCATATGGTGGATTTCGATGGGTGCATCCTTGGGCAAGCCGAAGGCTTCTTGCGCGGCACGGGTGACGCCGGGATCGATCTCGACCACGACGATTTCGCTGCCGGGACGGGAACGATACAAGAAGTTGGGAAAAACATAGCCGCCGCCCCCCAGCAAAAGCAGGCGCACGGGCGCGGAATTCTTGCCGAGCTTCCGATTGACCAGCGCGTCGTAAATTCGCATGTAGGGATACTTCAAATCCGTCAGAACGGACAAATCCACTTCGCTGTGCCGCAGTTTGTCCTGGAAAAAAGACCGATGCGCCGGATTGCCCGGTTCGGCGGTCACCGTCAGGAACTGGTACTGCGTCTCGGCGAAGTAGACGGCATTCGGCTCATTGGAGGAATCGCGCAGCTTGAGGGCCTGCGCCACGCCGGCGACGCTCTCGCCCGGCAGGACGGACAGGAGGAAAAAGCCAAAGAAGAGCGCGAGGACGAGGGTGGCGCCCGCCACGCTCCGGGTCGAACCGCCGGCGGTGCGGCGGGCCGAAAGCGCATAGAGCAGGCCGAGAACCGCCAGCAAGAGCGCCATGCACACGACGATGCGCACGCTGCCCATCCACGCGGTCAGATAGAATCCCGTCAGGAAGGTGCCGGCGATGCTGCCCACGGCGTTCCAGGCATAGAGCGTGCCGATCGCGCGGCCCACGTGCGGTGCCCGTTCGATCACGAGTTTGGCGACCATGGGGCTGATGGTGCCCAGCACCGTCGCCGGCAACAGAAACGCCCAAGTCATGTGCAACAAGATCCGCAGCGGCCAAGACAAGCCCAGCAGAAGAACCGACGTGCCCGCCGCCGCGTTCAGCCAGAGGATGGCCACGCACGCCGCCGCGCCGGCGAAAAACATCGCGGCGATGCGCTTGGGCAGATTCCGGGCCGAATCCGCCATCCGCCCGCCGAGATAGTTGCCCAAGCTCATTCCCGCCAGAATGCCGCCCAGCACGCCCGTCCACGTGTAGAGCGACGACCCCAGAAACCGGGCGATCAGGCGGCTGGCGACCAATTCGACGGTCATCAGCCCGGCGCCGACGAGGAAAACGGTGGCATTCAGCCAGCAGGTGCGATTCGATGTACTCATGGAAGAGAGAATATCGGAAAGCGTTGAAACAGCCAAAGACAATCAAACCGCGGGATCCAACCAAGAAACACACGAAATTCACGAAAGAGCAGCCGGGACGAATGGCCACAGAGAGCACAATGAAGAGCCGGATTTGGGGGTTTCAACCCATCTCTCTAGCGGCTGTTTCCTCGTGTTCTCTGTGCTCTTTGTGGCCAATGCGCTTCATGATTCCCGATTTCCCTTTCGTGCCTTTCGTGTGTTTCGTTGTTAAACGATCTGTCGGTTGTCCGGGAACAAAAAAAATCCCCGGCGGAAACCCGCCGGGGATCGCGTTCGCGCTAGGCGAAAGATTTGATGATTAGGAACGGCGACGGCGAATCGCCATCGTCAGCGCACCGAGGCCCAACAGAGCCATCGTCGCCGGCTCCGGAACAGACGGAATCTGCTGGTTGGGTTGGATGCCTTCCGTCCCGCCACCCGCGACATCGAGGAACGAATCCTGCTGCGTAATCGGATCGGCGTCAAGCGCCACAGGGGTGCTGTCGTAATACCAAGACCCCGCCGCAGGAGCACCCTCATAGATGCGCTGGTAGATATAGCCTACATCGCCGCCGGCCCAAGTGATATCGTTGTAAAACCGGCTTCCGCTCGACCAATATAGATCGGTGGTCCACACGGTACCATCGGAAGCATTGCCATCACCCATCGAAAATGCACGGGTCGCCCAAACGGTGTCGTCGCCGGAAACCCAGCCATTGGCGCCGTTGTCGAGATCCGGCGCACCAGCCGTATCGTTCACGGAATAGATGAGCTGCCAAGTGAGGCTATAGCTATCGAGCAGATAGTCGCCGGGAATCGCGGTCAGATCGGCCGCATCGTGCGTATAGGCTCCCCAATATGTGTCCCAAAGAATCGAAACGCCGGTAGCGGCGGAAGCGGAACCAACGGCCAGAGCGAGAACCGCGAGAGCCAAGAGAATCTTTTTCATCTGCTGTTTTCTCCTTAGTTTCTTTTTAAATCGACGACGATTGAAAACCCTTTTCAACCATCGGTGGACAAGATAGCGGAAACAGACAAGGGGGCGCAAGCATTATTACAGAAATATTTCAGGCCGTTTTACCAACGAAAACGAGGGAATTTATAACCACAGAGGCCACAGAGCGGCACAAAGATTGGCTCATCGCCCCCTGCTCTTCTTCTCTCTGCGGACCTCTGTGTCCTCTGTGGTTGAAAAAGCTGCAGGGAGCCGGCCAATAAAAAAAGGGGCGCCGCAAAGGCGCCCCTGTCCAAACCGGCTCGCTTTAGGGCCAGGTGTAGGGCTTGGTGTTTGTCCACGAAGTGACGGTGCCAACTTCCTTCAGGAAAAACCCTTCCGTTGCGGCAACCCTGGCAGTGGCCACATTGGAGTCCCACCCGCCTTTGGCCTTCTTGGTGCCCGAATTCCAACTCTGAGAACCTGCATCCCAAATGGAAACCGACGACAACACCGTGGCATTCGAAGCCAACGAAGACGTCCCAAAAACGAAGTCCGCCGGATAGGGATTCGCCATGCTGCCCAAGCTGCTGCTGCCGGGAATCGCGCGAATCTGCGTGGCGACATCCGGCACTTCGCCGGCGATCGTGATCTCGGTCGGCACCGTGCTGGTGGCGGGTCCCTTGACAAAGAAAAATTCGCCTACTCCAACAATCTGGGTGGCGACATTGGCATCCCAGCCGCCTTTGGCCTTCTTGGTGCCAGAATTCCAGCTTTGGGTGCCTGGATCCCAGAACGAAGCAGAAGACAGCGTCGGCACTTCGGCAGCAACAGAAAGATTGCTGAAGACGTTGTTCGGCGCGGTCATGTTGAAGAGCGGAACGCTCACGGTGATGAGATCGCCGCCGGCGGGCAGTTGACGCTTGATGTACCCAATGGTATTGGCGCTCAGGACTTCCTGGGCCGATGCCGCCACGACGGAAACGGCCAACGCCCCGATCATCGCGACCCACAGTGATTTCTTCATTTCCGTTCTCCTCATTCGCTTTTTAAAGGGATGCAAGTTTAGCCGTACAGCCTTCTCCAACTATCTTGGAAAAATAGCCCATGAAGCCATAGGTGTCAACACCTAGTTCTTGAGAGCCGGTAAAATAATTTCCGAATATAGGGTCTTTGAACTGGAGGGCGCCGAGGGACACAGAAAAGGCCTCAGGTCACGAACCGCTCCGCCAGAGTCCGCGCCCTTCCCTGTTATTCATTCTCGCAACCCCCTGTACTCTCTGCAGTTCATGATGGGTGTTCAGGGACATAAAAAATCCCCGGTGGAAGTCCGCCGGGGATCGCATTCGCGCTAGGCGAAGATTAACGGCGACGGCGGAAAGCCATCACCAACGCGCCGAGGCCCAACAGGCCCATCGTCGCCGGCTCCGGAACCGGAGGCGGCATCGTCTGATTGCCTTGGAAGCCACCAGAACCCGCATTCACTTCCGCATTGAACAACTCCGGAGCCAAGCTGTCCGTCCACGTTTCATCGAACGCAAACAACGGGCTATCGTAATAATAGCTGCTCCATGTGGGCGTGCCTTCAAACACACGCTGATAAACAAAACCAGCCGTGGACCACGAAAGGTCCTCATAAACTGGATCCCCAGCCGCGCCCACGCGTACCAGCCAGTTGTCCCACACGGTGCCGTCTTCAGCCGCGGTACCACCACCAAGAACGATGGTGCGCTGGGCCCAAACGACATCGTCGCCTTGGACATAGTCGCCATTCGGGCCGCCGGCAACGGGAAGGGGATCTCCCAACGCGTTGGGGATCGGATTGATCACGTTGTCGGCGCCCGCATAGATGAGCTGCCAGATCACGCTGTAGGAATCCAAGATGGCGTTGTTGCCATCGGTGATGTTCGGAGCGTCATGCGTATATCCGCCCCAACCGGTCTGCCACTGGATGCCCACGCCGGCGGTCGCAACGGCAATCGTAGCCGCCAAAACCAACAATGTCGTCAGGAATTTTTTCATTATTCTACTTTCCTTACTTTTTCTTTTTTAAATCGTTCAATTGACGGGTCTAGGTTAGGGCCAAGTATAGGGCTTCGTGTTGGTCCAAACCGAACCCGGATTCATATCCTTCAGGAAAAAGCCTTCGCCAGCCAAAACAATTTTAGTCGGTGCCACGCCATCCCAGATGCCCTTGCCGCTTTTTTGCGAACCGACCCAGCGCCCCGTGGCGGGATTCCAGAAGAACGCCGCCGACAAATTTGCAGCGTTTATAGCCACTTCCATGTTGGTGAACGCGACATCCACGGGATAGGGATTGCCAAGGGCCGCGTTGTTGCCGCTGCCGATGACCGCGCGTTCCAAGGTCGCATCATCCGGAACTTCGCCCGTGATGGTGACATCGATGGCAGCGCTACCGGGAGGCGTCTTCAAGAAGAACATCTCGCCGGGCAGGATTTGCTTGGTCGGCCCCACGCCATCCCAAATGCCTTTGCCGCTCTTTTGCGAACCCACCCACCGCTGAGTCCCGTCGTTCCAGAAGTAAGCTACAGACAGATTCGGCATCTCGGAAGCGACGGCGGTGTTGGTGAAATACGTAACGCCGGTATACGGCATCGGGTTGAGGGCGTAGGCAATCACTTCCAGCCCTCCGTCCGCGGGAACGGTTCTCTTGATGTAGCCGACGGCGTTGGCACTCAGAACTTCCTGAGCGGACGCGGCGACGACGGAAACGGCGAGCGCTCCGGCGATTGCGATCCACAATGCTTTTTTCATGGTCTTCTCCGTAGTGTTTCTTTTTTAAATCATACGGGCTGCGCTTGTCCAGCCCTCTTCCACTGCTAAAGAAGATACGGGAAATGGGCCATAGGTGTCAACACCTAGATAGGGAAAAAAGGCGAAATTCGATTATGTTGCAACTAATTATAAAACAATGAGATATGGATCTTGAAGAAGGCGCCGACTACGAAAGGCACGAAAAACACGAAAAGAAAACGGGGATG
Source organism: uncultured Verrucomicrobiota bacterium (assembly GCA_937872095.1). Classification (GTDB taxonomy): domain Bacteria; phylum Verrucomicrobiota; class Kiritimatiellia; order CAIQIC01; family Lenti-01; genus Lenti-01. Next base: position 10,587 of record CALMNW010000074.1, on the reverse strand, counting down.
TTGGGGTGGAAACAGCCGGAAGACATTTCGCCACAGAGAACACAGAGGGACACAGAGGAACCGCCACATTGTCGGGATGGAACAGCCATCGATCTTCTCCCGGATGCAGCCTACCCGGCTTCATCTCGGTGCATCTCTGCGCTCGCTGCGGCAAACATGGCTTTTGGCTGTTCGATTCCGGATCTCGGCAGCGGACGGCTCACATGCCGGCGGGCAGGATGGTGCGCCACTTGGTGATGGAATAGGGTTCGGCGCGCCAGCACCGGATGGCTTCGCGCAACATGGCCTGCGCAAAATTCGGTGCGCGCACGATCAACACGTTTTCGTCGTTGCGATCGAAGGCGCTGCCGGAGAAATTGGCCGAGCCCAGCACGACGGTCTGGCGATCCACCACGATCACCTTGTGGTGCAGCAGCACGCCGGGCGACATCCGCACGCTCGCGCCCATAGCCTCCAGCTCCTTCGTGTTCGCGCCGGGATGCGTCGCCATCCCCGAATCGAGCACGATCAGCACGCGCACCTGCCGCTCGAGCGCGCGCCGCACGGCCTCGGTCATCGCCGCGTCGGTGAAGGAAAACGCCATGATGGCGATTTCGTTGGTGGCCTGGTCCATTTCGGCGACGAGCGCGCCGCGCACGTCGTCCTCGGGCGTGAACAGGTTGCGGACGGCGACGCCGCCGATGGTCACTTCCGGATGCGGCGTGGGATAAGCGAAACGCTTGCCATGGCGCTTCTCGAAGCTCTCCTGCCATTCCTTTTCATAGTTCTCGGCCAGCTCGGGGCTTTCGAGGACGATGGCGTGGTTGTCGTTGAACCGCGAGCAGTTGCGGGTGAGATTGTAGGAACCGGTCCAGACGCGCAGGCCGTCGGCAACCATGAATTTGTTGTGCATCAAGCCCGACCGGTTGTGCGCCAGCGTCAGCATCTTTTCCTTTTCCATCTGCTTGAGCTGGTCGGCCACGGCGTAGGCCTTCGCGGCGTTGTCGTCGGCGATGATCACGCGGACTTTCACGCCCCGCGCATGGGCATCCAGCAGGGCCTGGGCGAATTCCGGCAGATCCAGGTCGTAGACGCACACGTCGAGGGTCTTGTCCGCCGAGGCGATGAACGCCGTCACCGCCTTTTCCATGCTCGGCGAGGGGCCCAGGAAAAAGTAGACGGGCGTGTCCCCGAACCGTCCCTGCATCACGGAATCCTTGTAGAACGGATCGACGTCGAACTTCAGCATGGACGCCGGGCAGGTCCAGGCCCACAGGGCCAGCCCCGCGCCGATCGCCAACCGCATGGACGTCCAACACTTCATTGCAACGGTCCAATATGCCACGTCGCGGGCGCAAAGGGAGAGCAAATCGCGGAAAAAAATTCCGGTGCCCAGAACGTCACATCAGCGACAGCGCATCCACGCAGGCGGAAATCGCGACCCCTTTCGGCGCCTTGTAGGTTTTGAGAAAGGCGCGCAGGACGGGACCGGCGTCCTTGGACGAGGAGGCGAACAGCAGGAGCTGGGCGCGGTAGTAGTTCTTCGCCTTGGCCAATGGCGCGGGCGCGGGGCCGCTCAGGCGCACGGACGGCGGCAGGTGCGGCTTCAGCTTCGCGGCAAAGTCCTTCGAGCAGGCGTCCACGGCGGCCTCGTCCTTGCCCTTGAACAGCACCGTCGTCAGGCGCGTGAAGGGCGGATAGCGCATCTCGCGGCGGAATTCGATTTCCTGGTCGAAGAAGGTCTCGAAATCGGCGTTGCGCGCCGCCTGCACGGCGGGATGGAACGGCGCATAGGTCTGGATGAAGACCTCGCCGGGCACGTCGCCGCGCCCGGCGCGGCCCGCCACTTGCGTCAGCAGCTGGAAGGTGCGCTCCGCCGCGCGGAAGTCCGGCATCTGCAGGCTCAGGTCCGCGAAGATCACCCCGACCAGCGTCACGTTCGGGAAGTCGAGGCCCTTGGCGATCATCTGCGTGCCGATGAGGATGTCGACGTCGCCGCGCCGGAACTGGCCGAGGATCTGGGCATGCGCATCCTTGCCGCCGGTGGTGTCGGAATCCATGCGGGCGACGCGCGCATGGGAAAAAATCTTCTTCACGGCGGCTTCGACGCGCTGGGTGCCGACGCCGGCCATCTTGACGTTGGGGGCGCGGCATTCGGGATTGGCGCAGCGGGCGGGCACGGACCGCACCGATCCGCACACGTGGCAGATCATGGTATCCGACGTCTTGTGGTACGTCATCTTGACGCTGCAGTGCGGACAGGTCTCGACGTGGCCGCAGACGGGACACAGGACGGTGGTGGCAAAACCGCGGCGGTTCAGGAAGAGCATGGTCTGCTCGCCCTGCGCAAGACGCAAGCGGATGGCCTCGATCAGCTCCTGCGAAAGCAGATGGGCGCCGCCGGCTTTCTCGGCCTCGACCCGCATGTCCACGACGCGCACGGCGGGCATGACGCAACGGTCGACGCGCTTGGTCATACGGACGAGCCGGTACTTGCCGGCGCGCGCGTGGCGGTAGGATTCGAGCGAAGGCGTGGCGCTGCCGAGGACGACGGCGCAACCTTCGAGATGGCCGCGCATGACGGCCACGTCGCGCGCGCCGTAGCGCGGGGTTTCGTCCTGCTTGTAGGCCGGCTCGTGCTCCTCGTCCACCACCAGCAGGCCCAGCGGGCGCACGGGGGCGAAGAGCGCGCTGCGCGCGCCGACGACGACGCGCGCCTGGCCGGCGGCGATGCGCCGCCATTCGTCGTGGCGCTCGCCGTCGGAGAGATGGCTGTGCAGCACGGCGACGGTATCGCCGAAGCGGCCGCGGAACCGTTCGATGGTCTGGGGGGTCAGGGCGATTTCGGGCACGAGGGCGATGGCCCCCTTCCCCGCGTCCAGCGCGGTCTGGATGGCGGCGAGATAGACCTCCGTCTTGCCGCTGCCGGTCACGCCGTGCAGCAGCACCACGCCCGGCTTGGGCGCGGCCATCTCCGCGCGGATGGCCTCCAGCGCGGCGATTTGTTCATCCATCAGCGTCGGAGCGACCGTCGGCAGGATCTTCATCTGCGCGTGCGGATCGCGCCGGACGACGCCCTTGGCCAACGCAATCCAGCCCTTCTTTGCCAGGCGGCGCAGGCCGTCCGGCGAGACGCCGGTTTCCTCCGCCAGCGCGGCGGCGGTCATTTCGCGGCGTTCTTTCAGGAGCGCCCACGCCGCGGCCTGCTTCGGACTTTTCTTCGCCAGGGCGGCTTCGTCGGCGGGCGATGGCGCGGCGTCTTCGCGCACGGCAGCGAGGAGCTGCTCCTTGAATTTCGCGCCGTCGCGACGGACCGCGGCGGGCAGAATGGCGGCGATGGCGCTTTCGAAAGGCGCGGCGTAGTAGTCGGCCAGCCACCGCGCGAGACGCAGCATCGCCTCGTCGAACAGCGGCAGGTCGGAGACAACGGCTTCGATGGCCTTCAGGTTCGGGAAATCGGAGCGGTCGGCGAGGCCGACGACGAAGCCGCGGGCGCGCCGGCGCCCGAAGGGCACCCAGACGACGCTGCCGATCCGCACGCGTTCGGCCAGATCTCCGGGAATGAGATAGTCGAATTCGCGGTCGAGCGCGATCTCGGTGAGGATCTTGGCGATGGCGGAAGGCACGGCAGGAGCTCCTACGCACACCGGGCGAGGTCGATCGCCATGCCGGAAATCCGGATAATCGGAGCGGTTGGAATGACGACGTTCATGGCGTTGAGCATCGCACGTCCAACGGCAGAAGAAAAGCCTGCGGGCCCGCGCGCTCCGAATCCGCCGATTCCCCTCTTGACTTCCCCCGTTCCCATACCTAGTTTTTATCATTAGCGCCGCCGGACCATCCGCCTGCCGGCCATAATGCGCCAGAAAGAGTTGATGCCATGAAGCGATTCATTTCTCCGGGCCGTTCCGCCAATTTCCTTCTTCCCGCCGCCGCATTCCTGGCGTTTGGCGTCCCGGCCCGGGCCGCCACCAACCCCCCGCCCGTTTTCAACTCCCTGTCCATGACGGAAACCGGCGAACCGCAGCTCGACGTCTCGGGCCGGGCCGGCAAGGTGTTCCGCATCGAGGCCGGGGAGACCCCCACCAACTGGTCTCTGCTGGATTCCTTTACGGCCTATTCCAGCAATTTCACCTACGTCGACGGCATCCCCGCCGATCCGCCCAAGCAAATGTATCGCCTCCTGATGCTGCCCGGCACGAATCCGCCGGTTTGGAACTGGACGGACGAGACCGCTCCGGACGTCGCGCTCGAAGACGGAACGAACGTCCTGTTCCGCTGGCAGCCGGCGGAGGACCTGCTCGATTTGGCCGGCTACCGCATCTACGTCAACGGCGTCCTGTTCACGAATCTGGCGCCCACGAGCTGTTCCTTCCGCGTGACGGGGCTGGCAACGGGCGCGACGCATACCTTCACGATCGAAGCCGGCAACGAAGACGGCGTTTGGTCCACGAACGGTCCCGGTTTCGCCATCCGGATCGGCGGGCCCGAGCCGGAAGAGATCGCGCCCTCGCCCGACAACGGCGTCGTCGGCCTGGTCGCGGAAAACGTCGCGTTTCTCTACAGCGGTCCGGACGCGATCCAAACCGGCGCGGACACGAACGCGTTCGACGCCGTGCGCACCTGCGTGCTCCGCGGGCGCGTCCTGGACCGGTCCGACGCGCCCCTGGCCGGCGTGGTCGTCGCCGTCGAGAGCCATCCGGAATACGGGTTGACCGTCACGCGCACGAACGGCGGGTTCGACCTGGTCGTCAACGGCGGCGACGCGCTCCACGTGAATTACGACAAGGCCGGCTTCCTGCCGCTCCAGCGGTCCGTCGCCGCGCCCTGGCAGGCCTACGCCGAACTGCCCGACGTGGTGATGATTCCGGCAGACACCAACGCGACGGCTCTCGACCTCGCCGCCGGCGGGCTGAAGGTCGCCCGCGGCGGAACCGTCTCGGATGCCGACGGCCAGCGCCGCATCTCCATCTTGATTCCCGAGGCGACGGCCGCCGCCGTGTACGGCATGGACGGCGAACCGCAACCGGTGTCGTCGCTGACCACGCGGTTCACCGAGTACACCGTCGGCACCAACGGCCTGGCCGCCATGCCCGGCGAACTTCCGCCCGGCGTGGCCTACACCTACGCCGTGGAGCTGGGCTCGGACGAGACCATCCGCAAAATCGACGGTCGCGACGTCGTCTTCGATCGGCCGGTCTACCTCTACCTCGAAAACTTCATCGGCTTCCCCGCCGGCAGCGACGTCCCGGTCGGCTACTACGACCGCGACAGCAAGCGCTGGCTGCCCTCGCCCAACGGCCGGGTCATCCAGCTGGTCGGCACGAACGCCGCCGGCCTGGCGGAAATCGACACGGACGGCGACGCGGCGGCGGACGATCCCGCCACCTTGGCCGCGCTCGGATTCACGGACGAAGAACGGACGCGGCTCGCGCTCGACTACGCCCCCACGCAAAGCCTGTGGCGCGTGGCCCTCACGCACTTCAGCACCATCGATCTCAACTGGCCGGCCTCGCCTCCGCCCAACGCCCCGATGCCGACGGTGCCCGAGTACAAGCAATTCGAGATCGAAGAGCGCCGGGAAACCACGCCGGCCGTGGTCGGCGGCCATGGCGTCATCGACGTCGACAACCAGGTCTTCCGCGAATTCCTGCCGGTGGCCGGCACCCCGTTCCGGCTCTGCTACTCGAGCGACCGCGGCCTGGATGCCGTGAGGCTTCCGCTGACGGGCGAATCGATCCACCCCGACCTTCTCCGCGTCGAGGCCGCGGTGTTGATCGAAGGCCGCTCCTACCACCAAGCGTATGCGGCCGACACCAATCTGGAATTCACGGCCTACTGGGACGGGTTCGACGTCTACGGCCGTCCGGCCCATGGGCGGCACAAGGCCGAATGCACCATCACCTACCACTACCCCAACTACTACTATCTGCCGGCCGGGTTTCCCGCCAGTTTCGGCATGATGTCCGGCCTCTCGTACACCAACCCGGTTCTCGGCCGCGGAACCACGCCCTACCGGCAATCCATCATCCTCTACGTCGGCGGCTGGAACCCCGGCGTCCTGGGCTTCGGCGGCTGGAGCCTCGACGCGCACCACGCCTACGATCCGGTGTCGGAGACGCTGTACCGCGGCAACGGGTCCCACCACAACGCCTACGACGTGACCCGCGTGACCCGCACCTGGGCGGGCACCGGCATCGCGGGCTACAGCGGCGACGGCGGTCCCGCGGTAAACGCGACCTTCGATGCGCCCCGCTCGCTGGCCACGGGGCCGGACGGTTCGGTCTATATCGCCGACTACGACAACCACTGCGTGCGGCGCATCGATCCCGAGGGCATCATCCGCACCGTGGCCGGAACCGGCGTCGCGGGGTTCAGCGGCGACGGCGGTCCCGCCGAGTTCGCGCGGCTTTCCTGGCCATGCGGCATCGACGTCGCGAGCGACGGCACGCTCTATATTGCCGACTTCGGCAACGGCCGAGTCCGCAAGGTCGATCCCAACGGCACGATCGCCACGGTCGCCGGCAGCGGCACCTTCGGCTTCAGCGGCGATGGCGGCCCCGCCACGAACGCCGCGCTCGACGGCCTGTTCGCCGTCGCCGCGAGCGACGACGGCACCGTCTTCCTGGCGGACGCCAGCACGCACCGCATCCGCCGCGTCGGCCCCGACGGGATCATTTCCACGGTCGCCGGAACGGGGGTGGCCGACTGGACCGGCGACGGCGGCCCGGCGATCGACGCGGCCGTGAACCCCGGCGACGACATGGAAATCGGACCCGGCGGCGAACTCTACTTCGTCCAGGACGGGCCGGGCGGTTCCGCCGTCCGGCGTCTTGCCAACGACGGCCGGATCTACAAGGTGGCCGGCAATCCATGGACGGGATTCGAAGGCGACGGGGGGCCGGCCACGAATGCCGCGTTCGCCGTCATCGAAGGCCTGGCGTTCGACCTGAGCGGCAATCTGTATATCGCCGACCGGGGAAGTTGCCGCATCCGCATGGTGGGCACGGACGGCATCGTCAACACCGTGGCCGGCGCCGGCGCCAGCGGCTACAACGGCGAGGACCAGCCCGCGCTCAAGACGCAATTCGTCGAGCCGATGGACGCCGCCGTCGCGCCCGACGGACGCCTCTTCGTCGCCGACGATTCCGGGCATCGCGTGCGCGTGGTCGGCGCCCCGATGCCCGGCTACAGCGCGCGCGACATCCTGATCGGATCCGAGGCGGGCGACGAACTGTATACCTTCGCCCCGGACGGCCGCCACCTCGCCACGTACGACGCCGTGACCGGCGCCAAACGCTACGACTTCAGCTACGTCGACGGACGCCTCGCCGGCATCGTCGATGCGTTCGGCCTCGCCACGACCCTCGAGCGCGACGGCAGCGGACGCCTGACCGGCATCGTCGGACCCTACGGCCAGCGCACCGCGGCCACGATCGACGGCAACGGACACCTCGCGGCCTTGGTCGATCCGAGCGGCGCCACCAACCGGATGACCTACACGACCAACGGCCTGCTTACCGCCGTCATCGGTCCCGAAGGCCAGACGTACGGCGCCCGCTACGACGATGGGCGGCTGGCGGCCTTCTGGGATCCCGGCGGCGCCACGACGACGCTTTCGCGCGCGCGCGCCACCAGTTCCTACGGGGTCGCGATGACCTCCGCCCTCGGACGGGTCAGCCGGCTCGTCTACGAGGAAGGCGCCGCCGCTTCCCACCGCACCCTGCAGACGCCCGACGGCCTTTCCATGCAGATCTGGTCGGTGCCGGGCGTCTATGCCACGAATCAAACCCCCGACGGCATGACCACGGTCCGCGAGGTCTCCCCCGATCCCCGCTTCGGCATGCAAGCGCCGCTGGTCTCCACCGAAACGGCCACGACGCCGGCCGGCCTCGTTTCGACCCGCACGCTCGCGCGCCAGGCCGCGCTGGCCGATCCCGACGATCCGTTGAGCGTCGTTTCGCTCACCAATATCGCCACGCTCAACGGCCGCACGCTGACGGCCGTCTACGATGCCGCGACGCGCACGCTGACCCGCGTCACGCCGATGGGCCGCACGAACCAAATCGTCTTCACCGCCCAAGGGCTCTACGACGTCATCCGCCTGCCCAGCCTGCCGGAAACGACCCTGTCGTACGACGCTTCCGGCCGCCTGACCGCCGTAACGCGCGGCAGCGGTCCCGATGCGCGCGTATCGCATCTCGGCTACGACGGCGTCGGGCAACTCGCCTACGAAGCCTGGCCGCTCGCCGTTTCCAACGCCTATGCCTACGACGCGGCCGACCGCCTGACCAACGTCGTCTTCGCCGATGGCCGCAGCGTGGCCTTCGCGCGCGATCGAAACGGGAATCTGGTCCAGGTCACCACCCCGGCCGGCACCCGGCACGCCATCGCATACGATGCGCTCAATCTGGCCACGAACTACAGCGCGCCGGAAGTTTCCGGCACGACGGCCCGCATCGCCTACGCCTACAACCTGGAACGCCAGCTCACGTCGCTGACGCGGCCCGACGGCTCCGTCCTCACGAACGTCTACGACGCCGCGGGCCGGCTGGCCGAAGTGCGCGCGCCCGACAACGCCTTGCTCTGCAGCTACGACGGCGGCGGGCGCCTTCTGGGCATGACCGCGACCAACGGCGGCGGGAGCGAATGGACCTACGACGGATTCCTGCCCGTCTCGGAATCGTGGTCCGGCGTCGTCACGGGCGTCGTGTCCCGGTGCTACGACGCGAATTTCGCCGTCACCTCGCAAACCGTCAACGGCAGCTACGAAATCGCCCTGCAATACGATCTCGACGGCCTGCTGGTCCAGGCGGGCGATCTGGCCATCCAGCGCGCGCCCGCCCTCGGGCGCATCGAGGGAACCGCGCTGGGCGGCGTGACGGAAACCCGTTCGTACAACGCCTTCGGGGAGCCCGCCGGACAGAGCGTCTCCTTCGGCGCCGGCACCTGGTCGCTGGCCTGGCAGCGCGACGCGCTTGGACGCATCACGAACGAAGTGGAAACGCTCGACGGCGCGGCCACGACGAACGCCTACGCCTACGATGCCGCCCTGCGCCTCGCCGAAGTCCGCACCAACGGCGCCCTGTGCGCGCAATACGAGTACGACGCGAACGGGAACCTCACCAACCAGATCGCGCCGGCCGGCCCGACCGCCGCCGTCTACGACGCCTGCGACCGCCTGCTGAGCCGCGGCACCGCCGTCTACGCGAACGACGCGAACGGATTCCGGACGAACCGCACCGACGGCGCCGAAACGGCGGAATATTCCTTCGACGGTCTCGGCCGCCTCCTCTCAGTAAAGCCGGCGGGCCAGACGAACGTCTACACCTACGCGGTGGATGGCCGCATGCGCCGGACCGCGCGCCTGGAAAACGGCGTCGCCGTCCGGAAATATCTCTACATGAACCAGCTCAACCCCATCGCCGAACTGGATGCCGGCGGCGGCGTGATCAGCCGTTTCGTCTACGGCACGCGCGGCAACGTGCCGGACTACGTGGTCCGCAGCGGCACGGTCTACCGGATCCTCTCGGATTCGCGCGGCAGTCCGCGCATGGTGGTCGACGCCGGCACGGGCGCCATCGCCCAGCGCCTGGAATACGATCCGCTCGGCCGGGTCACGAGCGACACGAATCCCGGCTTCCAGCCCTTCGGCTTCGCCGGGGGCCTCTACGATCCCGACACCGGGCTGGTGAAAATCGGCGTGCGCAACTACGACCCGGAAACCGGGCGCTGGCTCAGTCCCGATCCCCTCCTGCTCGGCGGCGGCACCCTCAATCTGTACGAATACGCGCTGGGCGATCCGATCAACCTGATCGACCCCACCGGTCTCGGCCCGGTGCCGACCGAACGGAGGAAACTCGGCTGGAACGTGCGCGACCTCGCGACGGCGGCCTTCCCGGATTACTTCTGTTTCGACGTGGGTCTCGGCGCCGTCAGCGGCACGATCACGATCGACCGCTACGGGCGCATCTACCAGGGCGGGGGCGGCGTGCTGACCGGCGACATCGATGCCGGCATCTCGCTGCGCGGGGGCTATCTCGCAACCGCCCGCGCCAAGGGCTACCTCCCCACCAACGCCGAGATGAAAAACTTCCTCGAAGGCTGGAGCGCCAGCGGGTTTGCGGCCTGCCTGGTCGGGGTCGGCGGGACCGTGGGCGCGTCGGGCGCATCGGCCGAAGTCGGGATCGGATTCGGATTGTCGGGCGGCGGCGGCTACACGCAAGAAGCGCCTGCGGCCGACAAGCGCTATGTCGAACCGATATTAAACGATGCCCCGATCGGGCCGCCGAGCCATCCCAACATCCACCCCTTGCAATGATCGCCCGAACGGGCTCCCGCCGCGCGGCGGGAGCCGGACGGCTCTACATGTCCTTGGTGAGATAGATCACCATGCCGAAAATCCACAGGATCATGACGGCGGATACGACGGTGTTCATGGCGGACAGTATCGCAGGTTTTCCACGCTACGTAAAAACTTTCGGCGATTTTTCCACGCTACGTAAAAACTTTGGCCGATTTTTCCACGCTACGTAAAAACTTTGGGGAATTTTTCCACTATCATCCCACAAGGGCAAAGCGGGGGAGTGAAAGCGTCTGATTTGCTGG
>CALMNW010000073.1 GCA_937872095.1 uncultured Verrucomicrobiota bacterium | reverse complement strand
ATCCCCGTCGCGGATCGGCGCAAAATAGGACGCATACGGATCCCGGCCCGCATCGTCCGGGTGGAGTTGCACCGTCACCTCGGCATCCGTCGGGGAAACTTGCAGAGAGATGACCCCGTCCCGCGGCGCCTCCCCCGTCGGGGACGCCGCGACGTCGCCGGCGACCGTCAACACGTACGCCTGGCCCGCGGACAGCCGTGCGTCGGCCAACGGCGGAGTCCCGGCCGGCGATGCCGCCGGCCGCCATTCCACGGCCAGCGGCTGGAATTCGGGCTCGTACAGGCACAGCGAACGCTGCGCGCCCATCCGGCGCAAAACCGCGACCGGCACGAAACCCGTGGGCAGATCCATGAAGGCTTCTTCCCGGATCAGCACGTCGAACCGCCGCGCGTCCTGATAGGAATTGTCGTTGAGCGCATACGTGCCGCGCGGCGCCAGGATCCGATAAAGTCCCCAGAAGCCCGAATTCAAATGCGCGGCCCGTTGCCCGAACGGCGTGTCGAACAGAAGATTCCAGGCGTCGCTTTCGGGCCGCAACGCCCGGTGGCGCGAACCGACCGGCAACGTGAACGCCTGCGGTGGCGCAAACGAACGGAACGGCAGCCCAAACACCTGCGCAAACCGGCTGCCGCCGCCGCCGGCCAACCCCACCCCGACGGCGCCCAGCGCCAACGCCAGCCACACCCACTTGCCCCGTTTCCCGAGCCGGGCGTCGAACGGAGCCCCGACCAGCGCGAAACAGAGCAGGCCCAGCGGAACGTAGGCGTTCCGCAAATCGTAGGAACCGGTATGGAACCACAGCGCCAGCATCAGGAATCCCGCCAGGGAAAAGAAAATCAACCTCCGCTGGCTCAACGCCCAGAGCCCCAAGCCGACGACCGCGACCAACACAAAAGGCAGCGCCGCGTCCGGCACCTGATAGTATTCCTGCAGGCGTTCCAGCCACATGCGGGCGTGCGCCCCGTTCGGATTGAACAAGGACGTATGCGCCGGCACCAGGCGAAACGCGTGCAGGAAGGGACTTCTTTCCGCCAAGTCGAAATGCCGCGTGTACCACAGCTGGTGCCCGAAAAACGGAGCGGTGAACAATGCGGTCCACGCGACGGCCGGGATCATCGCGCGGCGCCACGACAACGTCGCCATGTAGAGCACGATCCAGAACGTCCAGACCACCCCGTTGCCCTTCATGAACACCACGGAAAACAGGCTGAGCGCCAGGATCCACCCCTCGGCCATCCAGCCGGAGGCCGACCACGTGCCCCGGCACAGGGTCAGGACCAAGGCGAACGCCGCGAACACCATCGCGACCAGCGGGACGTCGACGTAGCCGCCGACCAGATAATCGAACACGTCGCGGTTCCAGGCGAACGCCGCGAACGCCAGCAGGCCGGGAACGCGCATCCGCCGCCCCAGGCACCAAATCGACAAAATCAGGATGGCCACGTAGATCGCCACCAGCCCATGCAGCAGCAAATGCTCCACAGGGAACACCTCGACGCCGGTTCCCGCGATTTTGTAGAAAATACTGTGCACCGCCGGAAGAAACTGGGGATAGCCCCCCATGACGTATTGTCCCAACCCATGGCGCGTGGCCATGTCGACCGCCCACTTGTCCCAAGAAACCAGCGCATCCCAATGGATGAAGGGCGCTCCCACGCCCGACTCGAAAATTCCCTGCAAGAACACGAGGCCGACGGCGAGGCCGATGCGCTCCAGCGCGGAAAGCGCATTCCACCGGGCATGCACGGCCCGAACCAACCGAAGCGCCCCCGTTCCTCGAAGCCCGTAGATTCCCCCCGCCGCCCAAACGATCAATCCGGCCAGCAGCGCGCCGCGCGAGTAAGCGCCAAACAGATAGAAGTGCCACGCCAGCAATGCGCTGGCGCTCAAACTCATGACGAGAACCAACAACAGGCGAATGGACAAGCTTTCGCACCGGACGCGCAAGGCCCGATTGAAAAACAGGCCCGGAGCGAAAAGCAAAAGAACCGCGATCAAACCGAAGCGGAAAACCGGCCAGACCCCTTCCGGACATGAAAGCGCCAACGTTCCCCAGACGTAGCCGGTCCGGATTGCCCAAAACAACGCCAGAAAAGCCCAGAAAAACGGCAGGATCTTCTTGCCGAGGAGGGCGTTGATCTTTTGATAGATCCCGAGCATTTTCAAACGATGGCGTTGCGGCGGAACCATGTCAAGCCCGCGACCCGGCCCATAAAATCCAGTTCATTTTCTCGCAATTGTCGAGAAGAGGAGTAGATTAAAGGAAGTTTATAACCAAAGGCTGTTTTCCATGAAGATTTCAACCAAAGGCCGGTACGGATTGCGCACGCTGATGGATATCGCGGACCATCAGGCGAAGGGTCCCGTCAACCTCAACGACATGGCCGAACGCCAAGGCATTTCCGCCAAGTATCTCTGGCAGATCGTGAACCTCCTGAAAACGGCCGGCTTCGTCCGCGGCACGCGCGGTCCCAAAGGCGGCTATATCCTCATCCGCGATCCCCATTCCATCACCTTGCTGGACGTCATCCAAGTCCTCGAAGGCCCGGTTTCGCTCGTCGAATGCGTGGACGACCCCGCCTATTGTTCCCGCACGGAAAACTGCGTGGCCCATTCCGTCTGGTCGGAAGTCAGCCAAGCCGTCCGCAAGGCCCTCGCCGACCTTACGCTCGCCGAGATCCTCCGCCGCCACGCCGCGGCCGGCAGTTCCAGCCATTACGTGATTTGACCGGCAGACCGCTCGGCATGAAAATCTGTCCGTATTGCGCCGAAGAAATCCAGGACGCCGCCATCAAATGCAAGCATTGCGGCGAGTTTCTGGACGGGACCGTCCGGACCCCGGCGCCGAGCAACCAATTGCCCTGGTATTTCCGCACGTCCACCATCGTGATCGCCGTTCTCTGCGTCGGCCCATTGGCCTTGCCTTTGCTCTGGTGGCGCCCCCGCACCGGGACCGCCTGGAAAATCGTCTGGACGATCGCCGTCTTGGCGTTGACTTGGCTCACGGTCGTATCCTTCCAGAAATCGCTGGACGTGTTGAAGGAATATCAGCAACTGCTGGGAACGTATTATTAGGCCATGCACGCGCGGGGTGACTTCCGATGAATCCAATCCTTCCGTTTTTTGCCGTCGTTGCGCTCGTCGGCGCGGTGGCCTTGCTTTGGCTGTTCGTCTCCGCCGCCTTCCTGCTGTGGGGCGCGCGGCTGGCCGGCATCGAGCGGCGCTCCTTCGGCCGCGCCGTCGGAACGATCCTGCTCGGGGGTGTCGCTTGGGGCCTCGTGCGGGCCGTCTTTACTACCGCGCCGCACGTTGGAACCGGCCTAGGTCTCTTGTTCGGCTTCTGCGTGTCCGCGGCGGTCATGACCCCGATCTTCGACACGACCTTCGGCAAGGCCCTCGCCGCGAACATCCTGGCCTGGCTGCTGCCGCCTTTGCTGGCCGTCGGCCTCGCCCTGCTGGGATTCGCCATGTTCGGCGCCTTTTTCCTGTTTTTGGTTTGATCGATTTCCCGTCCGCCTATTCCCCAACCAACGGCCAATGGCCAACATATAGTTAATTAAGTATGAACATGTAATTCTAGTATTTTATTGGCATATATCGAAATTATATCCTCATAATGACCAGATATCAGCAGCACATAGTTAATTAAGTATGATCTGTTTGGGGTCGATCTAATTGGTTCTTCCAGACGAAGCCGTTGATCAGACCAGTTCCGCAAAAACGGAATCGCTCACGAACAACGCGTCTTCCGCGAGGCGGATCCGGTCGGGTTCGACGACCAGCAAGCCGGCCGCCGCCAGCCGCGCGATTTCCGTCCCGCGCAGCGCATCGTAATCGAACCCCGTCGCGGCGCGGAATTCGGCGCGGCCCCAGCCCGCGAGGCGCCGCAATCCCATGACCAGCGTTTCGCGCGCCTTGGCCTCGGGATCCAGTTTTTCCTCGAACGATTTCCGCCAGACCGGCAGTTCCGGCGAATTGCCCCAGCGCACGCCGCGCCAATGGGAATGCGCGGCCGGCCCGACCCCGATATATTCCCCGCCGCTCCAGTACAGCAGATTCTGCAAGCACTCGCGCCCCGGCTTCGCGAAATTCGAGATCTCGTAGTGCCGCCACCCTCCCGCGGCCAGCCGTTTCCGCGCCCAATCGAATTGCGCGCGCTGCTCCTCTTCGGAAACCGCCAGCCGCCCCTCCGCCGCCTGCCGCGCGAAGGGCGTCCCTTCTTCGATTTCGAGGCAGTAGCAGGAAACGTGTTCCGGGGACAACGCCAGCGCGGCTTCGACATCCGCTTCGAACGATTTCCGCGACGTCCCCGGCACGCCGTAGATCACGTCGATCGCGATACGTTCGAAGCCCGCTTCCCGGGCCTGCGCGACGGCCGCGCGCGTATCGGCCGCGGCATGGATCCGACCGAGCCGCTTCAACGTGGCGTCGTCGAATGATTGCGCCCCGATGGACAAGCGGTTTACGCCGCCGGTTTTCAGCTGCGCCAGTTTGGCCGGCGTCAGCGTGCCGGGATTCGCTTCGCAGGTCCATTCGGCCACGTTCCGCAAATCCGTCCGCGCGCGAACGAACTCGATCAGCCGCGCCAAATCGCTTTCAACCAGCGCGGTCGGCGTGCCGCCCCCGAAAAAGACGCTCCGGGGCGCAAATCCTTCGGGCAGGGCTTGCCGTTCGCGTTCAAGGCCCGCGAACCACGCGGCCACGAGATCCGGTTCCGCCGGCCGCGAAAAAAACGCGCAATACCCGCATTTGCGGACGCAGAAGGGAACGTGGATGTAGAGGCCGGGACCCATGACCGCCCGCCGCGAACGTCAGCCGGCTTCCAGTTCGCGGATTTCCCGCAGGATGCGCTCGGCTTCTTCGCCGTCGAGCAGCGTCATGGCGAACCCGACGTGCACGAGCACGTAGTCGCCGATCTTCGCTTCGGGCAGATAGGCCAGCGACACTTCTTGCCGCGCGCCGTCGAAGTCCACGGTGCCGCGGCGGTCGAAGCCTTCGCCGTCCGAAATCGCCACGATGCGGCCTGGAATCGCGAGGCACATCTCGGTTCAGCCGCCCTGCTCGAAGTGCTGGCCGCCGTGGGCCGGCGGCGTCGGCGGCGGGTTGACTTTGCCCACCCGCAACGGGAAACGGATCTTGATGTCGCCGTCCAGCAGCACCTCGACCCAGTGCGTGCCGGGCTCGTGGAATTCCAGATTCAGGAACAGTTCCACGTTGGTGGCCGTCGCTTCCGGATTCGGCAGCTTCACCGGGATCGGGCGGCCTTCCGCCACGACCGTGCTCATGTCCGGCCGCAGGATCCGCGTGCGCTGCTGGAACTCGCCCTCGCCCGAACACCAGCGCGTCGCCAGGAACATCCGGGCGTGCCGGAACGGGAACGTGGGGCTGCCGAGCGAATCGAACAGGCCGATCAAAATGAATTTGCCCGTCCGCTCCTGGCGGACGTCGTCGCATAGCAGCGTGGATTGCAAATCGGGAATCATGGCCACGGAGCGCCTTCCTTTCGTATTCGAACGCCCACGGGGCGTTCGCAAGAATTCCAAGATACTCGCGGGCGCCATCCTTGGCAACGCCCGGGAGCGCGTTTTTCCAAAACCGCTACGGCACGATTTCGACCTTGATGAGATTGCTCGCGCCCGCCTTGCCCACCGGAAAACCCGCCGTGCAGACGACGGAATCGCCGGCCTTCACGAGCCCGGTTTCCTTGGCCGCGCGATGCATTTCGGCATATTGGTTGATCAACAGGTCGACGGGCCGGGTCTTCATGGGGCGCACGCCCCAGACCAGCGCCAGGCGCCGGAACGCATCGGTTTCCGTCGTGGCGGCCAGGATCGGCTGCAGCGGCCGGGTCTTGGCGGCGAGGCGCGCCGTCCCGCCCGTCTGCGTCGCGATCACCAGCGCCTTCGCGCCGATGGTCTCCGCCAGCGAACAGGCCGCCCGCGCCAGCGCTTCCGATTCGTCCGCCGGACGGATCTGCTGGAGCCGCTGCCACCAGGCCACGTGCTGGAACCCTTTTTCCGCCTCTTCGGCGATCTTGGCCATCATGGCCACGGATTCCACGGGGTAGTTCCCCATCGCCGTCTCTTCCGACAGCATCACGGCGTCGGTGCCTTCCAGCACGGCGTTGGTCACGTCGCTGACCTCGGCGCGCGCGGGCCGCGGCGAATCGGTCATGCTCTTGAGCATCTGCGTGGCGGTAATGACCGGCTTGCCCGCGAAATTGGCCTTGTCGATGATCAGCCGCTGCGCCGTGGGCACCTGCTCCGGCGGAATGTCCACGCCCAGATCCCCGCGCGCCACCATGACGCCGTCCACCGCCGCCATGATTTCGTCCAGCTCCGCCAACGCCTCGTGCTTTTCGATCTTGGCGATGATCGGCCGCAGCTTCCCTTGCGCCCGCATGTAGGCGCGCGCGACTTCGATGTCCGACGCCGACCGCACGAACGACAGCGCGACGTAGTCTACGCCCTGCGCCAGTCCGAACGCCAAATCTTCGTAGTCCTTGTTGGTCAAAATCGGCGCGCGGATGCTCCGCGAAGGCAAATTGATGCCCTTGTGGCTGCTCAAGTTCCCGCCCAGGATCACGCGGCAATGGATGTCGGGCCCATCGGCGCTTTCCACCCGCAGTTCGAGCGCGCCGTCCGCCAGCAGCAGCGTGTCGCCCACCTGCACGTCCTGCGGCAGTTCGCGGTAGGTCAATCCCACCTCCTGCTCGTTGCCCGGCACGTCGCGGGCCGTCAGGATGAACGCATCGCCCGGTTTGAGCGAGATGCTGCCGCAGGCGAACGCGCCCGTGCGGATCTTCGGCCCCGCCAAATCCTGCAAGATCGCGACGGGCAAGCCCTTTTCCTCGGCGATTTTCCGGATCAGGGCGATCTTGGCGGCATGCTCCTCGCGCGTGCCGTGCGAAAAATTGAGGCGCGCCACGTTCATGCCGGCCTCCAGCATGCGCCCGAGAACGTCCGGGCTGGCCGAGGCGGGGCCGATGGTGCAAACAATCTTGGTTTTTCTCATGGTCCCGCCATTCTCCTCCCCGCCCCGCGATGGGTCAAGCGTTTTACTTGAGGGTCTTCCCCAGCCAATCCAGTAGACCGCCGATATCGGAATAGTCTGCCACCGTGAGGGTTGCGCCAGACTTTACCAAGTCGGCCTCCCCGTATTTCCCCGACGCCACGCCAACCACCGGGATTCCCAATGCCCGCCCCGCCGCCATGTCGAACGGGGTATCGCCCACCAGACAGATCGCGCCGTCCGCCACTTCGATTCCCGCCTCTTTCGCCGCGGCCAGCGCCGCTCGGGCGATTTTCGCTCGGTCCGCATGGTCGTCTCCGAACCCGCCGAACCCGAAAAACCGGTCGAAGCCCACGCTCCCCAGCTTTAAATAGGCACAGGCGCGGATGTTGCCCGTCACCAGCCCCAGCGCCGTCCCGTCTTCGGCGAGCCGCTGCAGAAAACGGCGCGCCCCGGCGATTTCCTTGCCCGGGTTCTCCCGCAGCAATTCTTTCAGCTCCTCGGCGATGCGCTCGAAAATCCGCCGGATATCCCGCTCCGCCAAATGCAGCTGGCGATGCGCCATCACCTGATCGAGCACGTTGCGGTCCGTATTGCCCGCAAACGACACGTAGGCCAGTTCGTCGCGCGCGCCCGTCACGTGCGCCAAACCGCGGATGAACGCTTCGCGCCCGAATCCGTGCGTGTCCAGCAGCGTGCCGTCGATGTCGAACAGCACCGTCTTGTTCCGTTTCTTTTCCATCGCGTTCGGGCCATTCTACCGCATTTTCCCCGCGCTTCATCCTTTTTATCTCGGCCGCTTCCCGGGTTGCCCCGCCCCGGTCCGCGTGATAGGGTGATGGCTCACGTCCCAACTATCTGCATTGGAATTTCCGAAATCATGGACCCCAAACAACCCAATTCGTCCCAAGATCCTTCGGGCAAGCGCCGCCCGCCCATGCCCATGCGGGCACTGCTCGCCTGGTTCCTCCTCATGGCCCTGCTCGTCACCATGTTCCAGCTGGCCACCCAGCACGCCTCCAAGCAGACCAGCCTCCCCTACAATCCCGATTTCCTCACCCTCCTGCAGGACGGCCGCATCAACAAGGCCGAAGTGGTCATGGAAGTCAGCGGACAGCACTTCATCCGCGGCGAACTCAAGGATCTCGATCCGGCCACCGGCAAACCCACCACCTTCCGCGTCGAAGCGCCCATCACCGAAAACCTCGTCGAAAAGCTCACCGACGCCAAGGTGCCCTTCGAATTCAAGCCGCAGAATCCCCTGCTCTGGCAGATCCTCTCCAGCACCGTTCCCTTCCTGCTCGTCTTCGGTCTGATCTACTTCCTCTTCTATCGCAACATGGCCAACGGCACTCGCGGCGCCTTCTCCTTCGGCAAGTCCCGCGCCCGGCTCCTCAACCGCGACAACAACAAGATCACCTTCAAGGACGTCGCCGGCGTCGACGAGGCCCGCGAGGAAGTCCAGGAGATCATCGAATTCCTCCGCGATCCCAAGCGGTTCCAGCGCCTCGGCGGACGCATCCCCAAGGGCGTCCTGCTCGTCGGCCCGCCCGGCACCGGCAAAACCCTCATCGCCCGCGCCATCGCCGGCGAAGCCCAGGTCCCCTTCTTCAGCATCTCCGGCTCCGACTTCGTCGAGATGTTCGTCGGCGTCGGCGCTTCCCGCGTCCGCGACATGTTCGAACAGGGCCGCAAGAGCGCCCCCTGCATCATCTTCATCGACGAAATCGACGCCGTCGGCCGCTCCCGCTTCTCCGGCATCGGCGGCGGACACGACGAACGCGAACAGACCCTCAACGCCCTCCTCGTCGAAATGGACGGCTTCGACACCCAGGAAGGCGTCATCATCATCGCCGCCACCAACCGGCCCGACGTCCTCGACCCCGCCCTGCTGCGCCCCGGCCGCTTCGATCGCCAGATCGTCGTCGATCTCCCCAACGTCGAAGGCCGCGAATCGATCCTCAAGATCCACGCCCGCAAGGTCAAGCTCGACGCCGCCGTCCAGCTGCGCAACATCGCCCGCGGCACGCCCGGCTTCTCCGGCGCCGATCTCGCCAACCTCATGAACGAAGCCGCCCTCCTCGCCGCCCGCCGCGGCGCCGACACCATCCTCGAAAAGGATCTCGAAGAAGCCCGCGACAAAGTCCGCTGGGGCCGCGAACGCCGCTCCCGCGTCCTCGACGAAAAAGAAAAGCGGATGACCGCCTGCCACGAGGCCGGCCACGCCATCGCCCTCGCCCTCACCGAAGGCACCGAACCCCTCCACAAGGTCACCATCATCCCGCGCGGCCAGGCCCTCGGCGCCACCATCCAGCTCCCCGAAAAAGACAAGTACACCGAAGGCCGCAAACAGCTCCTCGGCATGATCGTCGGCACCATGGGCGGACGCGCCGCCGAAAAAATCTGCTTCGACGACATCACCACCGGCGCCGCTTCCGACATCCGCCAGGCCACCCACATCGCCCGCATGATGGTCACCGAATGGGGCATGAGCGACAACCTCGGCCCCCAATACTTCGGGACCCGCGAGGAACTCCTCTTCCTCGGCCGGGAAGTGTCCCGCTCCAACGAAATGTCCGACGAAACCGCCCGCAAGGTCGACGCCGAGGTCAAGCGCATCATCGACGAATCCTACGACAAGGCCCTCGACCTCCTCACCCGGAACCGCGACAAGCTCGACCTGCTGACCAATATCCTCATCGAGCGCGAATCCCTCGACGGCCGCGACGTCGACGACATCCTCCAGCACGGCCGCATCCTCTCCGCCGCCGAACGCAACGCCGAGGAGGTCGCCAAGGAGTCGGAAAAGGCGCCCCCCCCGCCCGCTTGATCGCGGCTCGCGGATTTTTCCACGCAATGGAAAAAGGTTCACAGGATTTTCCACGCTACGTAAAAAGGTTGGGCGATTTTTCCACACCGTGGAAAAAAGTTTTCCACACCGTGGAAAACTTCCCCGGCCCTCCGACTTCCGACCTCCAACCTCCGACCTCCGACCGGCGCGCGTCCCGCGCGCCGGTCCTGATGGGGATTTTGAACCTCACGCCGGACTCGTTCTCCGACGGCGGACGTTTCCTCGATCCCGGCGCCGCCGAAGAACAGGCGCTGAAGTTGGAGGCCGACGGCGCGCAGATCCTCGACGTCGGCGCGGAATCCACCCGCCCCGGCCATGAACTCGTTTCGGCAGAAGAAGAGCTTCGCCGCCTGCTGCCCGTCCTCGACCGCCTCGCCGACAAACTGAAAATTCCGGTTTCGGTCGATACCAGCAAGGCGGCCGTCGCCCGCGCCGCGTTCGACCACGGCGCGGCGATCCTGAACGACGTCGCCGCGCTTTCCCGCCCGGGCATGGCCGAGTTCGCGCGGAGCGGCGATTTCCCCGTCATCCTCATGCACGGCGTCGCGCACGCCCTGCCCGAAGACGACGCGCATCCCGCCGAAACCGTCGCGGCCTGGCTCGCCGCGCGCATCGCCGAACTCGGCCTCGCGCGCGACCGCCTCGCCGTCGATCCCGGCATCGGCTTCGGCACCACGCGCCCGCAGGACGCCGCGATCCTGGACAACCTCGCGCCGCTCGTCGCCCTCGGCTATCCGGTCCTGATCGGCCTTTCCCGCAAGCGCATCGTGCGCCATCTGCACCCCGATGCCGATCTCGACGAGGCCAGCGCGCAGATGGCCTTTCGCGCCTGGCAAAACGGAGCGCTTCTCCTCCGCCTGCACGAAATGCGCCCCTTCCGGCACCGGTTCGCTTCCCATCCATGACCCGTCGGTTGCCCCCCCGGAACCGGCACTCCCGAAATTATGATATTTATAAATAACATATATGGTATTTGTAAAACATGAGCGGGAAATCCGACGGCCCATCGGCATGTTTCCGCATGCTTGCTCCCCCCGGCTTCCTTCCGCTATCGTGCTCCCCATGAGCCTGTTCCCCGTCAACTTCGAAAAGGAAGACCAACTTCTGAAACGCATGGCCAAGCTCGGCATCGCGGAAGGCGATCTGCAGGAGTGGTTCATCCGCGGCGGGGGTCCCGGCGGCCAGAAGACCAACAAGACTTCTTCCACCGTCTGCCTGCGCCACAAGCCCACCGGCCTCGAAGTCCGCTGCGCGCAGGAACGCTCGCAATCCCTCAACCGCTTCCTCGCCCGCCGCG
>CALMNW010000072.1 GCA_937872095.1 uncultured Verrucomicrobiota bacterium | reverse complement strand
GAGCATGCGCAGCTGGTGGAATACGAGCGGCACGGAAATCAAAAACGTGAGGAGCTCGGAGGCCGGCGCCGCGGCGTAGATGCCGGGCAGGCCCCAGTAGCGGGGAAACACCAGGAGGAAGGGGATGAACAGCAGGATCTGGCGGGAGAGGGCGATGAAGGTGGCTTGGATGGGCTTGCCGATGGCCTGGAAGAACTGGCCGCCCATGATCGGGAAGCCGATGATCGGAAAGGCGAGGGTGAAGATGTGCAACGCGCGCACGCCGACGGGGATCAACTCCGAATCCGCGGCGACGAACAGGCGCAGGATGGGCACGGGAAACAGCTGGCTGATGCCCCAGCCGAAGACCATCAAGAGGCTGGCCGCAACGGCGGAGGTCCAGAACAGGCCGCGGACGCGGGAGAATTTGCGGGCGCCGTAATTGTAGCCCATCAAGGGCTGGGCCCCCTGGCCGAGGCCGAAAATGGGCATGAAAATGATGCTCATGTAGGCCGAGAGGATGCCCATCACGGCGATGGCGGCGTCGCCGCCGTACTGGCGCAGGCCGCGGTTGAGGATGACGTTGAGCAGGCTGTTGGCGAGGTTCATCGCGAACGGCGCGAAGCCGATGCCCAGCATCGGCCAGACGATGTGCCGGAATTCGAGGCGCAGATGGCGCCGCCGGAGGCGGGTGCCGGCCCGCGGCAGCAGGAAATAGCCGAAACACCAGGCGAAGGAGAGGCCCTGCGCGATGACCGTGGCCCAGGCGGCGCCGGCCATGCCCCAGCGGAACACGAAGATGAACAGGGGATCGAGGAGGGTGTTGACGACGGCGCCGATGACCATGGCGGCCATCGAGACGGTGGGATGGCCGTCGGACCGGATGAAGTGCGACAGCCCGTGCCCGGCGGTGCTGAGAGCGGCGCCGGCGAGGACGATGCGGGCGTAGGAACGGGCATAGGGCAGGAGTTCTTCGCTGGCGCCCACGAGCCGCAGCAGGGGATCGAGCCAGAACAGGGCGGCGAGGGCCGCGACCAGCGGAATGAAGAAGAGGAGCCCGAACGCGTTGCCGAGGATCCGCTCGGCTTCTTCCCGCCGCCCTTCGCCCATGCGGATGGAGAAGAGCGTGTTGGCGCCCACGCCGACCAGGATCGAAAACGAAACCGTGGCCATCATCAGCGGAAAGCTGATCGTGACCCCGGCGATGCCCTGCGGTCCGATGCCGTAGCCGATGAACATGCGGTCGACGATGTTGTAGAGCGCGTTGACGAGCATGCCGACGATGGCGGGGATGGAAAAGCGCAGCAGCAGCCGGCCGATGCGGTCGGTGCCGATGCGGTCGGTGGCATCCGGCGGGGAAGGAAGATGGTCGGGCGCGGTTTCCATGGGGGCTCTGAAATTGGGCGGCATTCTACTTTCGCGGTTCAAGAAGTTCGAGAAAAGTCTTTGCCCGGCTGCGTTCGGGAAGGGGGCCTGGGGGGGGCATCCGGCGCCGTCCGGGCGTTTTTTTGGATGTTTTTCGGGCTTCGATGGGGTAAGGTGCCTCCGCATGAACGAATTCCAGACAGCGCACCGGTTGTGGGCTCCTTGGCGCATGGAGTTCATCCGCGGGCCGAAGGAAGAGGGATGTTTCCTCTGCCGGATCGTCCGGGAGGGTCCCGCGAAAGACGCCGAAAATCTGGTGATCCGCCGGGGCCAGACCTGCCTGCTGCTGATGAACCGCTATCCTTACAACGGCGGCCATCTGATGGCGGCGCCTCTGCGCCACGTGGGGACGCTGGGCGCGCTGACCGCCGCGGAAATGCGGGAAATGATGGAACTGACCTGCCTGGCGGAACGCCTGCTGGAGCGGGTCGTGCATCCCGACGGGTTCAACGTCGGCCTCAACCAGGGGTCGGCGGCGGGAGCGGGCCTGAAAGACCACCTGCACATGCACGTCGTGCCCCGGTGGGACGGCGACACGAACTTCATGCCGGTGCTGGGGCAGGTGCGGGTGATGCCGCAAGCCCTCGATGAGTTGCACGCGGCGCTGGCGGCGGAACTGGCCCGGGAAGGAGCCGGGGCCTAGGGCCGCGAATCCCCATGGCGGAACGCACCTTCCATTTCGACAACGCGCGCGAGGCGCAGGACGTGACCGGCGCCAGCGGGGAATACCTGCCGCCGCTGGAGGGGACCTTCGGCGTGTCGGCGGTTTCGCGCGACCTGTGGCTGAAGATCGAAGGCGACGCCGCGAAGGTGGCGGCGGCGGGCACCTTCGTGGAGGGCCTGCTGCGGGCGCGGAACGCGGGCATGATGCTGACCCGGCACACGGTGGACTACGCGCGGCAGGCCTATGCCGAAGGCCGCGGCGCGGAGCTGGACCGCTTGGCGGGCATGCGGATCGACGTGGCTCCCGGCCGCGCCCCGGTTTTCCCGCGCACGTTCGGGCAGGCGCTCTTCCTGGAAACCATCCGCACAAGCGAACTGACGTTCGGCCTCGGCCCGGCCGGCACCGGCAAAACCTGGTTGGCGATGGCCATGGCCGTTTCGGCCCTGCTGAAAAACGAAGTGTCGCGCATCGTCCTGACCCGGCCCGCCGTGGAAGCGGGCGAGGCCCTCGGGTTCCTGCCGGGCGACCTGCAGCAGAAAATCTTGCCCTATCTGCGGCCCCTGTACGACGCTCTCTACGAAATGATGCCCGCCGAAGACGTGCCCGGCCTGGTCGAGCGCGGCGTGATCGAAGTGGCGCCGCTGGCCTACATGCGCGGGCGCACGCTGAACCGCGCTTTCGTCATTCTCGATGAAGCGCAAAACACGACCCGCGAGCAAATGCTGATGTTCCTGACGCGCCTGGGCTTCGGTTCCAAGGCCGTGGTGAACGGCGACCTGACGCAGGTGGATTTGCCGGCGCACAAGATGCCCGGCCTGCTGGAAGCCGAATTCCTGCTGAAGAAGGTGGCCGGCGTCGGCGTCGTGCGCCTGACGGGCGCGGACGTGGTCCGGCATCCGCTGGTGCAGCGGATCATCGAAGCCTACAAGGGCCGCGAAAAAGGCGGCGGCAACGGAGGAACCGGCTGATGGCCTTCGGATTCGGCAAGAAAGCGAAGGGCGGCTGGGGCGTGCGGATCGTGCCGCCGCCGCGCCGCGGCCGCGGCGGACGGGTCGCGGGGGATCTGGGCCTGTTGCTGGCGCTCTGGCTGGCCGGCGTGGCGTTCATCCACCTCGGGGGGCCCCAGCGCTACGCCGGGCTGGCGGAAGGCCAGCGCGCGCCGGCCACGGTCGTGGCCGCCGTCGATTTCGACTGCGTGAACCTGGCGGCGACGGAATTGCTTCGCCGGCAAGCCGCCGAAACCGTCGTGCCGGTCTTCTCCATCCAGATGGGCCCGTTGCAGGCGGGGTGGCGCGCCTTGGAAAAACTGGCGGCCCGGGCCGTCGCCCTTCGGCAGGAATTGGAGCCCGCCGCGCCCAAGGGCGCGCCGGCCGCGCCGGCCGCCGAGGCCGCTTCGGCGAAGACGCTGGAGGCCCGCTTGGCGGTCGCCGCCGATCTCCTGGGGCTGTCGGGCTCGGGCGACGCGCTCGTGGCCCTGTTCCCGCCCGGCAAGGAAATGGACGTGCTGACCGCGCTGAAGGACAGCCTGTCCGGCGTGTGGATGAACGGCATCTTGTCGGAAGCGGATCGGGAAACCGGATTTCAGGGGTTGTCGCCCGGCGCGACCATCGACGTCGCGCAGCCGGCGGACGCGGGCGAGCGCACGTTCCGCACGGTCGCGCTGGACGATCTGCCGACGCTGGCCGCGGCGCTGGCGACCTGCCGGACGGAGGCGCAGCGGCGGCTCGCCGAGTTGGGGATCGAAGCGAGCGCCGCGACGATCGAAGGACTGGTGCAGCCGGTGTTGCGGCCCAACCTGGACTACGACATGCCCGCGACGCAGGAACGTCGCGCGGCGGTCCAGCGCGGCATCGAGCCCGTGGAAATGACCGTGCGCGAGGGCACGACGCTCATGGAGGAGGGGGCCACCGTCGTTCCGCAAACGGTGGAAATGATCGATGCCTACAACCGCCGGATGGCGGAGCTGGAATCGCCCGGCGACCGGCGGATCAAGCGGATCGGCGATGCCGCGCTGATGCTGTTCGTGCTGGCGATGTGCGCGGGCTGGCTGCGGGGGACCCAGCGCGGCGTGTATGCGAACCTGCGCCGCAAGCTGCTGTTGGTGCTGCTGGGCTTGCTGGCCCTCGGCCTGGCCAGCCTCTACCGCTATCTATCGATCGGCCTGAACTGGATTCCCCCGTGGCTGGTGCCGTTCGCCATCCCGCTCGCCCTGCCCACCATGCTGGCGATGTTGCTGCTGGGAGCGCCGTCCGCCTTGGCGGTCGGGTTGTGGGGCGCCCTGTCGACGGCTCTGATCTTCGGCCGCAGTTTCGAACTGCTGTTGCTGGGGTTGGGCGGGACGGTGCTGGCGGCGATCTTCCTGACGAACGTGCGCAAACGGTCGCAGGTGATGCGCGCCGGGCTGTTCGTGGGCCTGCTTGCGGGCGCGCTGGCGCTGGCGCTGGCCGCGATGGTCCATCAGACGACGACCACGTGCCTGACGCAGATGGGCACCGGCGTGGGCGGCGGCCTCCTGGCGGCGCTCCTCGCGCTGCTGCTCCTGCCGTTCCTGGAATGGCTGTTCCAGCATACCACCGGCATCTCGCTGCTCGAGCTGACCGACATGAGCCACCCCCTGCTGCAGCGGCTGGCGCTCGAAGCGCCCGGTACCTATCACCACAGCCTGCTGGTGGGGGCGATCGGCCAGGCCGCCGCCAACCGCATCGGCGCGGACGGCTTGCTGGTGCTGGTCTGCGCCTATTTCCACGACGTCGGCAAGCTCGCCAAGCCGGAGTTCTTCGCCGAAAACCAGCGCGGCGGGGACAATCCGCACGACAGCCTGGCGCCGAGCATGAGCGCCCTGGTGATCCAGTCGCACGTGAAGGAAGGCTTCACCCTGGCCAAGCGCTACAAGCTGCCGCGGTCCGTCTGCGACGGCATCCGCACGCACCACGGCACCACGCTGACGTCCTACTTCTACCAGATCGCCCGGCGCGCGCTGAAGGATGCCGGCCAGACCGAGGACGCCGGCCTGGAAAGCAGCTTCCGCTACGACGGGCCCAAGCCTTGGACGCGCGAACAGGCCGTCCTGATGCTGGCCGACACCGTCGAGGCCGCCTCCCGCTCGCTGGAGAAGCCCACGCCCAACCGCATCGCCGAGATGGTCGAAACCCTGATGCGCGACAAGCTGCTCGACGGCCAGCTCGACCGCTGTCCGCTCACGCTCGAGGATCTGCACGAGATCCGGGCCGCGTTCGTGTTCGCGCTCGCGAACGTCCTGCATGGAAGGAATCCGTATCCCCGTGAAGATCCATCTGCTCAACCGGCAGCGGACGCTGCGGGTGCGCCCGGCGGCGCTCCGGACGCTGCTCCGGACGCTGGCGGCCCGGGCGTTCCCGGCTGAGGCGCCCTTCGCCGAACTCGCCGTCGTGCTGACGGACGACGCCGCGATGCCCGCCTACAAGGCGGGCTGTTTCGGCGTGCGCCGGCAAACCGACGTGGTGACCCAATCCTACGAAGCCGTGCCCGGCGTCTGCGCGGCGACGGCGGAGCTGGTCGTGAATGCCGAACGGGCGCAGGCGGAAGGCCGGGCGCGGCCGGGCGGCCCGGCGCGGGAACTCGCGCTTTATCTCGCGCACGGCCTCGACCATCTGGCGGGGGCCGACGACGATACCCCCGCGCGCCGCCGCGCGATGCGCCGCCGCGAAACCGCCTGGCTGGACGCCGATCCGGCGGCGTGGAAGGGGATCGCGGGGCGATGATCCTGAAGGACGAGGCTCTCGCGCTGCGGATCTATCCGTTCGGCAACACGTCGCGGATCGTCGTGTGGCTGTCGAAATCGCACGGCAAGCTGGCGACGCTGGCCAAGGGGAGCCAGCGGGACCGCAGCGGATTCCTCGGGCAGGTCGACCTGTTCTACACCTGCGAACTGCTGTTCTACGCGCGCGAGCAGCGCAACCTGCACGTCCTGAAAGAATGCGCGCCGCTGGAACCCCGCGCGGCGTTCCGGACGGACTGGCGGGCCTGCGCGGCCGCGTCCTACGCGGCGGGCTTGCTGGATCGGGCCATGCCGTTCGGCCCCGCGCCGCGGGGCTTGTACGAGCTCTTGGAAGCGACGCTGGACCGCTGGGCCGCGCGCACGCCGGGCGCCGCCTCCCTGCCGCGCTTCGAGCTGCGGTTGCTGGAGGAACTCGGGCTCGCGCCAAGCTGGGACGCCTGCGCGAAGTGCCGCGCGGACCTGCGCAGCGGCGCGCCCGCGCGGCTGGACGCGGCGCACGGCGCGGTGCGCTGCGAGGCCTGCGCGGAGGGGAAGGGGGCTTCCGTTTCCCCCGCCGCGCTCGCCGCCCTCCGGCAGATGCGCGGGGAAACCCTGCCGGCCGGCCTGCCCGAACGGACCTTCCGCGAGGTGCGGGCGATCCTGGGCGGCCTGCTCGAGCACCACGGCGATTTTTCGCCCCAGGCGCGGGATCTCGCCTTCCAGGTGCTCGCCGCCGGCTGACGGTTTTCCACGCTACGTAACAAGTTACGCGGATTTTTCCATGCTACGTAAAAACTTTGGCCGATTTTTACGTAGAACGTAAAAACTTTCGTCGATTTTTCCACGCTACGTAAAAACTTTGATGGATTTTTCCACGCTGTGGAAAAATGTTGCCGCTCCGCTCGCAGGGCCTCGCTCGCTCGCCGCGCAAACGCGCGGCGCTATAGACCTCGCGTTCGCCCTGCGTCCCGCGGCCGCGGGACTTGGGCTCGGCACTCGGCTATTTTCCACGCCGTGGAAAAACCGCAAGCCGCGATTCCCGGAGCGCGGGGGCTCAGGCGTCTTCGGCGCGGCGGGCGGCGACGAGGTCCTTGGACTGCTCGCGGAGCTTGTACTTCTGGATCTTGCCGCTGGCGGTGAGGGGGTATTCGGGCACGAAGAAGACGTATTTGGGGATCTTGTAGGCGGCGAGGTGCTTCTTCACGTGGTCGCGGACATCTTCCTCGGTCAGCGTCTGGCCGCGGTTGAGGATGACGAAGGCGACGGGGATTTCGCCGTATTTTTCGTCGGGGGCGCCGACGACCTGGGCGTTCATGATCTGGGGGAGGGTCAGGAGGAGATCCTCGATTTCCTTGGGCGAGATGTTTTCGCCGCCGCGGATGATGATGTCCTTGATGCGGCCGGTGATGCGGTAGTAGCCCTGGGCGTCGCAGGTGCCGAGGTCGCCGGAGTGCAGCCAGCCGTCGGGGTCGATGACGGCGGCGGTCTGGTCGGGCATCTTGTAGTAGCCCTTCATGACGTTGTAGCCGCGGCAGCAGACCTCGCCCTCGGCGTCGGGGGGCAGGGGCCGGTTGGTGGCGGGATCGAGGACGGCGACTTCGACGCCGGGGAAGGCGGGGCCGACGGTGGCCACGCGCAGTTCGACGGGGTCGGTGCCGTAGGTCTGGGTCATGCCGGGGGAGGCCTCGGTGAGGCCGTAGACGGAGGTGATTTCGGTCACGTGCATGTCGGCGATGACGCGCTTCATGACCTCGATGGGGCAGACGGTGCCGGCCATGATGCCGGTGCGCAGGCTGGCCATGTCGAACATCTGGAACATCGGGTGGGTGTACATCGCGATGAACATGGTGGGCACGCCGTAGAGGACGGTGCACTTTTCCTGGTGGATGGCGGCGAGACCGAGGAGGGGATCGAAGACCTCGACGGCGACGAGCGTGGCGCCGTGGGAGAGGATGGCCATGACGCCGAGGGTGACGCCGAAGCAGTGGAACAGGGGCACCTGGAGGCAGAGTTTGTCGGCGGCGGTGAAGCGCTGGCGGTGGCCGATGCTCCAGCCGTTGTTGAGGATGTTGTGGTGCGTGAGCATCACGCCCTTGGGGAAGCCGGTGGTGCCGGAGGTGTACTGCATGTTGACGACGTCGTGGCAGCCGATGGCGGCCTGGGCGTCGGCGAGGATCTGGTCGGGCTGGTGGTCGCCCAGCAGCATGAGTTCGGCCGTCGTGTACATGCCGCGGTGCTTTTCCTGGCCGACGTAGCAGACGAACTTGAGGTGGGGATAGGCTTTGGCGGCGAGATGCCCGCGGGGGTGTTCCTTGAGTTCGGGCACGAGTTCGTTGACGATGGCGACGTAATCGACGTCGCGGAAGCCGTCGATGAGGCCGAGCATCTTCATGTCGGACTGCCGGAGGACGTAGTCGAGTTCTTCGCCCTTGTAGGCGGTGTTGACGGTGACGAGGACGGCGCCGGTCTTGGCGCAGGCGAACTGGAAGGTCAGCCAGTCGGGGACGTTCTTGGCCCAGATGCCGACGTGGTCGCCTTTGCCGATGCCGATGGCGAGCAGGCCCTTGGCGAGGCGGTCGACGCGGGCGTCGAACTGCTGGTAGGTCCAACGGAGGCCGCGGTCGGGATAGACGAGGAAATCGCGGTCGGGGGTTTCGCGGGCCCAGAACTCGAGCTGCCGGCCGAGGGTCAGTTCGGTGAAGCCGTCGGGACCCGCGCCGATGGGGGCGTCGGTGGCGGTGGGTGCGGTCATGGGAATCCGGGATTTGAAATTTGAGATTTGAAATTCAAGGCGGTCAGGCGGGGGCGTAGACGACGGCGAGGATCTGGGCGTCGCCGCCGAGGGCATGGACGTGGTGGGGCACGGCGGATTCGTAATAGATGCTGTCGCCGGCGTCGAGCTGGTAGACGTCCTTGCCGTAGCGGATTTCGATGCGGCCGGCGAGGACGAAGATGAATTCCTCGCCTTCGTGTTCGTTGAGGGCGACGTCGCCGGAAGCCGGATGGACGTCGATCAGGAAGGGTTCCAGGTTGCGCGCGGCCTTGTGGGGGGCCAGGGAGTGGAAATCGAGCGTGCTGCGCGTGCGGGCGGGGTCGTTTCCGGAGAAGTGGATGGCGGCGCCGGCCGCGCCCTTGCGGACGACGGCGGGGCCGTCCTGCGACTGGTCGTCGAGGAGGGTGCCGAGGCGGACGCCGAGGCCGCGGGCGAGACGCAGAAGGGGCGTGAGGGACGGGACGAGTTCGCCGGCCTCGAGGGCGGCGATCATTTCGGCGCTGCAGCCGCTTTGCTGGGCCAGGGTCTCGAGGGTGTATTCGCGCCGCTCGCGCAGCTGGCGGATGCGGGGACCGATCAGGTTGGGTTCTGCGTTCATGCGGGTCGACTCCGAATGCCTGTTTGTATCGAAAAAAAACTCCGCCGGCAAGCCGGCGGAGCGCAGGGACGGAAGCCCTTACGCCATTTCGGCGACGTCTTCCGCGATTTCCCGGGCGGCTTCGATGGCCATTTCGCGGCGCTGCTCGGAATCGAAGTGGCGGGAGGCGTCTTGGCCGTCCGCCCAGGCGATCTGGATGTCGTCCACGCCGATGTAGGCGAAGATGGCGCGGATGGCGGGGGTGAGGCCGTCGCGGACGTCGTCTTCCTTGTAGACCTGGTCGGAGGAGACGAGGAGGACGACGGTGCGCAGGTGGTGGGTCGGGATCAGGCCTTCGGCGCCGAAGGTGAACATCTTGCCGGGAACGACGACCTGGTCGAGCCAGGCCTTGAGGATGGAGGGCATGCCGTTGAGCCAGACGGGCATCGTCAGGACGAGGACGTCGGCGTCCATCAGGGCCTGGGCGTTGTTGTTGGAGAAGTTCGCGGCGGTCTCCTCGGCCTTGGAGGGGATGTAGGCGGGATTGGCGACGGGGCCCCAGAAGTAGTTGAGGGCTTCGGCGCTCACGAACGGGGGCTTGTTCTGGTAGAGATCGACGTTGTTGACCACCACGTCGGGGTTTTTCTCGGTCAGGGCCGCGAAGAACTCGAAGGCCAATTTCTTGGACGACGAGGTTTCCGCGGGGCGCGGGTTGGCGATCACGTGCAAAACATTCATTCCGATGCTCCTATCCGGTGGAAAAGTGAAACAATAAGGTGGAGTTGATGCCACAAAGGGGAGGGGAAAGACAATGCTAAAATTCGGCCGGCGGCCGGAACGGGCAGAAAGCGGTTGATCCGGCGGGCGGTTCGTGAATAATCAGGGCGATTTTGAAAGGAAAACGATGGATATCCAGAACCTATTTGCGGAGCGGATCGGCGGAGCCCAGTTCGGGCAAAGCACGGCGATCTACAAGTTCGAGAAGATCAAGCGGGCGAAGCGGGCGGCCAAGG
>CALMNW010000071.1 GCA_937872095.1 uncultured Verrucomicrobiota bacterium | reverse complement strand
TCGTAGCGGCGCGGATCGAAGAAAATGCGCTTCAGGAGCTGGCGCGCGTTCGACGTCGTCGGCGGATCGCCGGGCCGCAGCTTGTGGTAGATGTCTTTCAGCGCGTCGTCGGCGCTGGCCGCCACGTCCTTGCGGACGCTCTTCAGCAGCAGGCCTTCGTCCCAGGAGACGTCCACCACGTCCAGCGCGGCGATGCCGCCGGCCTGGAGCTGCTTCAGCAGGTCCTTGGTGACCGGCTCGAACTTCTTGACCAGGATGCTCTGGCTGTCGGCGTCCACCACGTCGGCCTTGACCACGCGGTTCTCGAGCTGCTCGGGTTTCGGGCGGGCCACGTCGAGCTTCTCGAACTTGTAGAACAGGCCCAGCAGCTCGTCGTCGGTGCCGTAGCCCAGCGCGCGCAGGAAGGTCGTCGCCAGGAATTTCCGGCGGCGTTTCTTGCGGTCCAGGTAGATGTTCAGCAGGTCGGAGGTGTCGAACTGCACTTCCACCCACGAGCCGCGGTCCGGGATGATCCGGAAGGAGTGCAGCAGCGTGCCGTTCGCGTGGACGGACTGCTCGAAGCAGATGCCCGGCGAGCGGTGCAGTTGGCTGACGATGACGCGTTCCGCGCCGTTGATGATGAAGGTGCCCTGCTCGGTGATCAGGGGCACTTCGCCCATGAACACCGTTTCCTCGCGCACTTCCGCCTGGTTCTTCAGGCGGAAGGTCACGTGCAGCGCCGCGGTATGCGACTCCCCTTCCTTCAGGCTTTCAAAGGCCGGTTGCTTCGGCGGGGTGATTTCGTATTTCACGAAATCCAGAGTGCAGTGCCCATCGTAGCTCTCGATGGGGAACACTTCCTTGAACACCGCCTGCAACCCGATGGGCTTGCGCTTGTTCGGCGCCGCGTCCATCTGCAGAAATTCCAAGTACGAGCGCGTCTGGATCTCGATCAGATCCGGGAGCTCGACCACGTCCGACAACTGGCCAAAATTAATCCTGTCAACCATCCGGGTCACCTATCGTTCAAGGGTGGAAACCGCGAAAACCAAAAGACGGGCACACCCCGGACGCGCTTTTCAGCGCCCCGGGGCGGCCGTCACACGTCAATGTAAGGTCTACTTGATGGTGACTTTGGCGCCAGCAGCTTCGAGCTGCTTCTTGATCTTCTCGGCTTCGTCCTTGGCGACGTTTTCCTTCACCGGCTTCGGGGCGCCTTCGACGAGGTCCTTGGCTTCCTTCAGCCCCAGGCCCGTGATCGCGCGGACTTCCTTGATGACGGCGATCTTCTGGGCGCCGGCATCCGTCAGTTCCACGGTGAACTCCGTCTTCTCTTCCGCCGCGGCGGCGCCGCCGGCGGCCGGAGCGGCCGCGACCGCCACGGGGGCGGCGGCGGAAACGCCCAAGCGGGCTTCCAGCGCCTTCACCAGCTGCGAGAGCTCCAAGACCGAAATCGTCTCGATCCAGTCAACGAACTCCGCCATCTTGCCTTCCAATTTCACTTCATCGCTCATGGGTTTGATCTCCTGATCCTTGTTTTTTAAATCCGTGATTGTTTCGTTTCCGCCTTGTGCCTAGGCGGCGTTCTTCTTGTCCGACGCGGCCTTCAGCACATACACCAGGCTCGCCAGTTTTTGGCTCATCACGCCAACCAAATTCGACATCGGGGCCGCGATCGTGCCGACCAGCAGGCCCTGCATCGCCTTCTTCGAGGGCAGCGTGGCCAGCACCTCGACGTCCGCCGCGCTCAGCGTCGCGCCGTCCATGTGGCCGAGCTTCACCACGGGAATCTTGTTGTTCTCCTTGATGAACTCGCGCAGCGCCTTCGCCGTCGCGGCCACGTCGCCCGCGCCGAACACGAGCGCCGTCGGGCCCTTCAGGCCGGCTTCGATCCCCTCGTAGCCCAATTCCTTGGCCACCGCGCGGAACAGGCGGTTGGGCACCACCTGGAACCGGGCTTCCGTCTCGCGCAGCTTTTTCCGCAGCGCGGCGGTCTTCGCGGTGTCCATGCTCGTGAAGTCGGTCAGGATCGCGAACGTCGCGCCCGCGAGCTGCTCCTTGATTTCCCTGGCAATCGCTTGTTTTTCGGGTCTCATGGTCTTTCTTCCGGTTGGGGGGGTCTTACGCCGTCTCGCGGGGGTCCAGGCGCAGCCCGGGACCCATGGTCGAGGTAATCGTCGCCCGCTTGATGAACAGGCCCTTGGTCGCCGCCGGCCGCGCCGCGTTCAGGCCGTCGATCACCGCCTTGCAGTTGCCCTGCAGCGCGGCCACTTCGAACGACATCTTGCCGAAGGGAACCATCACGTTCCCGTTGCGGTCCATGCGGAATTCCACGCGGCCGGCCTTGCAGGCCTTCACCGCGGACGCCGTGTCGTCGCTGACCGTGCCGGTCTTCGGGTTCGGCATGAGGCCGCGCGGGCCGAGCACCTTGCCGAGCTTGCGGACTTCCTTCATCGCGTCCGGCGTGGCCACCGCCACGTCGAAATCGGTGAAGCCGCCCGCCACCTTGGCGATCAGGTCTTCGTAGCCCACGAGATCCGCGCCGGCCGCGCGGGCCGCATCGGCCGCCGGACCGTTCGCGAACACCAGCACCCGGACGGTCTTGCCCGTGCCGTTCGGCAACGTGACGGTGCCGCGCACCGCTTGGTCGCTCTTGGTCGGATCCACGCCGAGGCGGAAAGCGATTTCCGCCGTCGCGTCGAACTTCGTCGTCGGGTTGTCCTTGAGGAACCGCAGCGCCCCTTCGATCGTATAGAGGGTCTCGCGGTCCACCTTGGACGCCGCCTTTACGTATTTTTTACCGTGAAATGCCATGGTCGCACCTTACTCCACTTCGATTCCCATGCTTCGCGCCGTGCCGGCCACCATGCGCACGGCATGGTCTTCGTCGAACGAGTTCAGATCCTTCGCCTTGAGCTTGGCGATTTCCGCCAGCTGCTGCTTCGTGACCTTGCCGACCTTGTCGCGGTTCGGCACGCCGGAGCCCTTGGCGATCCCCGCCGCCTTCTTCAGCAGCGACGCCGCCGGCGGCGTCTTCGTGATGAACGTGAAGCTCTTGTCCTGGTAGACGGTGATCACCACGGGGATGACCATGCCGGCTTCCTTCTGGGTCGCCGCGTTGAACTCCTTGCAGAACGCCATGATGTTGACGCCCTGCTGGCCCAGCGCCGGACCCACCGGGGGTGCCGGGTTCGCCTGGCCCGCCGGAATCTGCAACTTGACTATGCCTGTAATTTTTTTTGCCATAAATCACCCGGGCTTATTCGCCCCTTTCCACCTGCCAATACTCCAATTCCACCGGTGCCGTCCGGCCAAAAATCGAAACCGACACCTTCAGCTTCCCGCGTTCGGGATCCACTTCTTCCACCAGGCCGGTGAAACTCAGGAACGGACCGTCGGTGATCTTCACCGACTCGCCGGGCTCGAAGACCACCTTGGGCTTCACCCGTTCCTTCTTTTCCTCGATCTGCTGCAAAATCTTCTCGACCTCGTCCGGGCGCAGCGCCACGGGCCGGTCGCCGCCGATGAAGCCGATCAGTCCCGGCGTCGCCTGGATGAACGACCACGGCTTCTCCATCAGCTGCTTGTTCTCGTCGTACAGCGCCATCTGGATCAGCACGTAGCCCGGGAAAAACTTCCGCGTCTGCGTCGTCCGCTTGCCCTGCTTGACCTCGGAGACCTTCTCCGTCGGGATCAGCACCTCGCCCACGTAGTCCTGCATCTCCTCGATCTGGATGCGCTTGGCGAGGTTTTCCCGCACCTTCCCCTCCTGGCCGGAGAGGGCGTGCAACACGTACCACTTCTTTTCCATGACGCCGGTCGCCCCTTTAGATCGCCAGCCGCATCAGTTCGCGCAGGACCACGTCGCAAACCGCCACGAACCCGCCCAGCAACGCCACCGACAAGACCACCACCACGGTGGAATCGAACAGCTCCGGCCGCGTGGGCCACGCGCACTTCTTCAGTTCGGCGCTCACCTCGCCGAAGAACCCGCGGATCCCGCCGACGCTTTCTGCAATCTTGCTCATGTTCCGTTCGCCTTCTCGTCTGCTGTGTTCCGGCCGGCCGCTTCTCGCGAAGTTGGCAGGCCAGGAGGGACTTGAACCCCCAACAACCGGTTTTGGAGACCGGTGCTCTGCCAAATTGAGCTACTGGCCTGTGGGCTGCCTGGCCGCGAAGTTCCGCCTATTTCGCCTCGCGGTGCAGCGTATGCTTCCGTTCCGCCGGACAATATTTCTTGAGCTCCAGGCGCTCCGTCTTGGTTTTCTTGTTCCGGCTGTTCACGTAGTTGCGCCGCTTGCACTCGGTGCACGCCAGCGTAATGCTTTCCCTAGGCATGATTCACGCTCCAGATGCGGGGGACCGGGGGGCGGCGCGCTTCCGCGACCGCCCCGCGACCTTCCCGGAAGATTATTCCACGATGTCCGCCACGACGCCGGCGCCGACCGTGCGGCCGCCTTCGCGGATGGCGAAGCGCATGTTCTTCTCCATGGCGATCGGCGTGATCAGCTCGACGGCCATGTCGATGTTGTCGCCCGGCATCACCATCTCGACGCCCTCGGGCAGCGTCACGTCGCCGGTCACGTCCGTCGTGCGGAAGTAGAACTGCGG
>CALMNW010000070.1 GCA_937872095.1 uncultured Verrucomicrobiota bacterium | reverse complement strand
CCGAGGCGCTCGCCGACGGTGCGGTTGCGGCTCTGCGGGCTCATGCAGGTCACCATCAGGTCGCCGATGCCGCTCAGGCCGTAGAAGGTCTGCGGATGCGCGCCGAGGGCGACGCCCAGGCGCGTCATTTCGGCCAGGCCGCGCGTGATGAGCGCCGCCTTGGCGTTGTTGCCGAACCCCAGGCCGTCGCAGATGCCGGCCGCGAGCGCGATCACGTTCTTGAGGGCCCCGCCCAGTTCGACGCCGCGCACGTCGTCGCTCGTGTAGGCGCGGAAGGTGTCGCCGGTGAACAGCTCTTGGAAACGGCGCGCAGGCGTTTCGTCGGCGCAGGCGATCGTCACGGCCGTGGGCACGCCGCGCGCGGTTTCGGGCGCGATGCTCGGGCCGGACAGCGCCGCCGGACGTTCCACGCCCCAGAGTTCGGCCAGGATTTCCGTCATGCGCTCCAGAGTGGTTTCGTCGAACCCCTTGGTGGCGCTGACGACGGGCGGGGCGCCCGCGGCGCGATAGGCGGGCGCGAAGCGCTCGAGCGTGGCGCGCACGTATTTCGACGGCACGACCCACACGACGGCTTCGGCGCCGGCCAAGACCGCGTCCGGATCGGCGGTCCAGGCGATGGATTCCGGCAGCGGGACGCCGGGCAGGAACTTGCGGTTCGCGCGGGTCGTCCGGATTTCGTCGACGTACGCGGCCGAGGGCCCCCAGACGCGGGGCGCGTGGCCGTTGCGGGCCAGCGTCAGCGCGAGCGCCGTGCCCCAGCCCCCGTCGCCGATGACCGCCACTCTCATGTTCCGCCGCCCGGATTCTCCACCACGATCTCGTTCGTCTGCGCGGGCGCGGCCTGCGCCTTGGCGAAGGGCGTGGTCAGGTAGACGTATTTGATCCAGGAATTGAAAAACTCGTTCC
Organism: uncultured Verrucomicrobiota bacterium; assembly: GCA_937872095.1. GTDB lineage: Bacteria > Verrucomicrobiota > Kiritimatiellia > CAIQIC01 > Lenti-01 > Lenti-01. Next base: position 100,622 of record CALMNW010000070.1, on the reverse strand, counting down.
GGTTCGCCCGCCAGTTGTTGACGGGATGGTTCTCGTCGAGGTTTTCCAGCGGGCCGACGTCGGGGCGACCTTTCTGGCGATCGCGGTTCGCTTCCGACAGCAGGCGGGAGGAATTGTATTCCTGGTGCCCCAGATGCATGACGATCTGGTGGTCGGGCGTTTCGAAAATCGTGTAGCCGCCTTTTTCGGCGTGCGCGAGCAGGCGGACCCGGCCGGCTTTCTCCGCCGCTTCGAGCACGGCGTCGTCGATGCCGGAATGCCGGCTCTGCGGGCACCAGAACACGTCGTCGAGATCGCCGGTGATGGGATGGCCCGGCACGAGGTTGCGGGTGGGATAGACGCCGAACACCTTCTGCGGATACATCGTTTTTTCGATGCCGAGGTATTTCGCCAGCGCGAGTCCGCCCCAGCAGATGCCGAGGATGCAGGTGCCGCCGGCCTTCGCCGCGTCGACGATGCCGCACAGTTCCTGCCAGTAGGTGACCTGCTCCCAGGGGATTTCCTCGACCGGCGCGCCCGTCACGATCAGCCCGTCGAGCGACGCCACCGACTGCGCCCAGTCGAAGGGGATGTAGTGCTTGTCGAGGTGCGCGTGGTCGGAACTCTTGTAGTCGTGCGTCCGCAGCCGGATCCAGACGGGGATGATCTGCAGGATGCTGCGGCCCATCGGCGCCAGCAGGTTGAACTCGTAGTCCTCCGCGTGCGGCATGATGTTCAGGATGCCGATGCGCAGCGGGCGGATGTCCTGGTGTTCGGCCTCCTGTTCGCTCAGCCACGCCACGTGGTTCCGCTCGAACAGCGGTTTCAGCCGATGGTTGGGCGACAATCGAATGGTCACGGTTCGGTCCTCACAAAACGGTTATCCTGCCACCGGGCGCCCGCGCCTGTCCATCCTAGAAGTAGAGATCGCGCTCGCCGGCGACGATGCGTGCGACGTTCGCCGAGAACGCCGGCCAGATTTTCGGCTGGGTGCGGCGGACTTCGTCCAGTTCCTTTTGCAACAGGGCTTCGCCGACGGCCTGGGTTTCGGGGGTGGCGAAATCGTCGAGCCATTCCTTGAAGGTCAGGATCGCGTTGAGCTTGCAGAATTTGCCTTCGGCGCCGCTGCGCAGGAGGTCCATGATGCACTTGCCCGTGCGCCCGCAGCGGTAGCCCGCCGTGCAGAAGCTGGTGATGCAGCCCGCGGCGGCCCATTCGCGGATGCACTCGTCGAGGCCGCGCGGATCGCCCAGGATGAATTGCTGGCGCTCGCCTTTCTGCTTTTCCTGCCCATCCGCGTAGGCGCCGACGCCGACGTTCGAGGCGGCGTCCATCTGCGTCACGCCCAGCGGCAGGAGGCGGCGGCGCATTTCCGGCGATTCGCGCGCGGTGACGATCAGGCCCGCGTACGGCACGGCCAGCCGCGCCAGCGTCACGATGCGCTCGAAGTCGTCGTCGCTCACGCGCCACTCCGGATTTTCGAGGAACGGCGTGTTGACCGCCGGCTCGAGCCGCGGGAACGAAAGCGTATGCGGCCCGATGCCGCAGAACCGCTCCATCTCGAGGGCATGCGCCTGCTGGCCCAGCAGCTCGAAGCGCCAGTCGGACAGGCCGTAGAGCGCGCCGATGCCGTTGTCGTCGATGCCCGCCTCCTGCGCGCGGTGCATCGCGGTCAGGCGCCAGCGGAAATCGCTTTTGATCGTCCCCGCCGGATGCAGCCGGGCATAGGCCCGCCGGTCGTAGGTTTCCTGGAACACCTGGAAGGTGCCGAGGCCGCACCCGTGCAGGATCTTCAGCTCGTCCACGCGCAGCGGGGCGGCGTTGACGTTCACGCGGCGGATCTGGCCGATCCCCTTGCGCGTCTGCACCTTCACCGAATACACCGTCCGGATGCTCTCGGCGATGTAGTCCACGTCCGACTCCGGATGCTCGCCGTAGACCACGATCAGGCGCTTGTGGCCCAGCTGGCCCGCCAGCGCCTCGGTCTCGGCGCGCACCTCGTCCATGGTCAGCACGCGGCGTTCCACGGCGGGGTTCGAGCGGCGCAGCCCGCAATAGGCGCAGTCGTTCACGCATTTGCTGCTCAGATAGAGCGGCGCGAAGGTCACGATGCGGTTGTCATACACCTTGCGCTTGATGGCGCCGGCCGCCGCGCGCATCTCGGCCCAGAGTTCCGGATCGCGCACGCGCATCAGCGTCGCCAGTTCGGCCTGCGACAGCGCCTGCACCGCCTGCGCCTTCGCGACGATCTCGCGCACCTGCGCCGCTTCCGGTTCGCCCGCGGGCGCCAGCAAGCGGAGGATTTCCGCGTCGTCCACGAAGTCCGTCCCGTCCGCGCGCAGATATTTTTCGATCTCCGCCGGCGCGATGCGCGCCTTCATCCAATTGTTTTTCGCTTCCATCGGCCTGAACCTGATTGCCTGCTTCTGCCCCGTTTTCGGGCGGGGGCGATCCCGCAAATCGACGTTCTCCCGAAAGGTAAAACGCTTTTGGGAAACGAAGGTATACATACACCATCTTCGGCCGCATCACAACTGCGCTCTTGGCGCCGCCGGCCGGGCGTTCTTTTCCTTGCCTCCATCCCCTTCGCCGCCTATCTTCTTTTGTTTATGCATCTACAAGGAGCCGTCCGATGAGCAGTCCCGTTTCCCATTCTTCCAGCCCCCTGCGCACCCTTGCGCTGATTCTCCTGCCTCTCCTCGGCATTGCGCTCGTGCTTGCCGCGATCTTGGCCACGCGGTCCAAGCAGAAAGCGACCGTGGCGGTCGTCGTCTCGGACGACCAAGCCGCCGCCGCCGCCATCAACACCGGCGACGTCATCGACGCCACGGTTCCCGGCGCCGTGGCCGCGCCGCAATTGGGCTACCGCTACAAGGTCTTCGTGGAAGACGAAAGCGACGACCGCTCCTCCGGCATCGCCAAGATCGGCCGTCTGGTCACGTTCATTCCCGAGACCCGCCGCGGCCAGACGGCCGTCGTCGCCATCACCCGCGTGCGCGAACGCGTCGCCGACGCCGTTCTCATCAAGGTGCTCTCCCAGATCGATCTGCCGCCGAAGGCGCCCCGCGCGCCCTTCGTTCCGGAAGCCGGCGATGCCGCCGCGCACGTCGTTCCCGGCGCCGAAATGGACGTGATCATCGCCGAGGCCTCTTCCAAAAACCCCGAAACCGAAGGCGTGGCCCGGATCGCCGGCCTCGTCGTCTTCGTGAACGGCGTGCCCACCATCGGCGAGCGCGTCAACGTGCGCATCACGGACCGCCGCGAACGCCTGGCCTTCGCCGAACCCACGGGCAAGCCCGCCGGCACCGACCCCCTGCCCGACGCCGACGTCCGCGCCCCGCGCCGCGCCTTCGTCCCCGCTCCCGGCGATTCCGCCGCGCACGTCGTCCCCGGCGCCGAAATGGACGTGATCATCGCCGAAGCCTCCGCGAAGAATTCCGGCATGGAAGGCATCGCCAAGATCGGCGGGCTGGTCGTCGTCGTCAACGGCGTGCCCACCGTCGGCGAGCGCGTCAACGTGCGCATCGTCGACCGCAAGGAACGCATCGCTTTCGCCGAACCGACCGGCAAACCCGCCGGCACCGACCCCATTCCCGAAATCGCGCCGTCCCGGCCGGCCCGCGCCCCCCGCGCGGCGTTCGTGCCCCCCGCCGGCGACCCCGTCGCCGTCGGCGCCGAAATGGACGTGGTCATTTCCGAGGCGTCCGAGAAAAATCCCGGCATGGAAGGCATCGCCCGGATCGGCGGCCTCGTCGTCGCCGTCAAGGGCGCGACGACCGTCGGCGAACGCGTCAACGTGCGCATCGTCGACCGCAAGGAACGCATCGCCTTCGCCGAACCGACCGGCAAACCCGCCGGCGACGGCCCGCTGCCGACGATCGCAGCGTCCCGGCCCGTCCGCGCGCCGCGCCGGGACTTCGTGCCCCGGGCCGGCGACTCCGCGCCCCAGGTCGTCCCCGGCGCCGTGATCGCGGCGACCATCGCCGAACCGTCCAACAAGAATCCCGACACCGAGGGCGTGGCCAAGATCGACGGACTCGTCGTCTTCGTCAAGGGCGCGACCACGCCCGGCCAAACCGTGAACGTCCGCATCACCGACCGCAATGCCCGCGCCGCCAGCGGCGAAGTCACCGCGGATCCCGTTACGGCCACCCCGGCCCCGGCCGCCGCGGAAGCAACTCCCGACGTCCCCTGAACGAACGATTCGATCGTCCACCGCCCTCCCGGAGAATCCCATGGCCAAAACTCTCACGAATGAACGGAACCTCCTCCAACGGCAGGCAGCCATCGGCCAGGAGCTGAACTTATTCAAGCGCATGCGGCTCGTCGAATGGGGCGCCGCCGCGTTGTTCGTCGCCGGCGGACTGATCTGGAAGCTCGCGCTCGGCGGCGGCGCTTTTCCGCTCGCCATCGGCGGCGTCCTCGTCTTCCTGGCCCTCGGCCACGAAGCCCGCCGCAAAGAGCAGATGCAGGAGCTCGCCGAAACCGAGCAGATGCGCGGCGCCAAGGAAGAGGTCGCCCGCCTGCTCGACGAAAAGCTCGCCAACGACCACTACGTCCTCAACGACCTCCGCCTCAAGGTCGGCCGCGAAAAATGCTGGATCGACCATCTCGTCGTCGCGCCCTCCGGCATGTTCGTCCTCAACACCCTCAATTGGGACGGCAAAATCGTCGGCGACACGGGCAAACAGTGCCACCTCTGGAAAATCCGCGCGCCCGACGGCAAGATCCGGCCCGCGCGCAATCCGGTCGGCCGGGTCTTGCGCGAGCGCCGCATCCTCTGCAACTGGCTCAAGGGCACCAATCTGATCTGGGAGCGCGTGTTCCCGCTGGTGATCCTCGCGAATCCCAACGCCGAGATCCAGGTCACCAACGCCGAACGCCGCGTCCTGGTCCCCGAACAGGCCGTCACGTTCATCAACGATTTCTGCTTCGAAAACCCCGTCCTCTCCGGCGCCGAAGTCGAGAAACTGGCCAACGGCCTGAACGAGCGTTCGCGCGAGGCCTAGTCTCCTCCGGAATTCCGGCATGGCCAAGATCCTCCGCAGCGAAAGCAGCCTGCTGAAGCGCCAGCTCGCGATCGGGCGCGAACTGTCCCTCCGCACGGCCACGCGGGCCGGCGTTTGGGGACTGGCCCTCGTGGTCGCCTTGCTGCTGGGAGCCCATTCCGTCCGGACCGGGACGTTCCACGGCGCGGTATTCGGCGCGCTGGCCCTGGTTTTCGCCGTCGGCTACGAAGTCCACCTGCGCGAAATCGCCGTCGAAAGCCGCAACCTCGAAGGCGGCCGCCGCGGGGAACAGAAAATGGCCGAGCTCCTCGCCGAGCGGCTGGCCGACGACCACCTCATTCTCAACGACCTCGAGCTGCGCGTCGCCCACGAGCGCGCCCAGATCGACCACCTCGTGATCGCGCCGTCCGGCATCTACGTCGTGGAATCCAAATACTGGGCCGGCACCCTTTCCGGCGACGTCCACGACGCCCAATGGACCCAGACGAAGTCCAACGGTTCCGTCCGCCACGTCAAGAGCCCCGTCCAGCAATGCGAGCGCCAGCGGCGGATGTTCATCACCCTCCTCGCCGCGAAGGTTCCCGAAGACCGCATCCACGCCTTGGCGGTGTTCACCCATCCCGGCGTGAAACTGCAGATCGCCAACGCCCAAGGCCGCGCCTTCCTCGTCCGCGACGCCATCCGCTACATCAACGACCGCTGCTTCGATCCGCCCGTCCTGACCTCCGCCGAGGTCCTCGACCTCGCCGAAAAGGTCAACCGCGGACAGGTCTGACCCCCCCCCCGTCCGCCGGCGGGACGAAAAACGGGGCCGGAATCCCTTCCGGCCCCGTTGCCTTGCGCCGCGAACGGCGCGCGATCCGGCCCTTACGGAACCGGGAAGGTTTCGGTGAAGGCGATCACGTCCTCGCGGATGCGCCGCTGCAGCTTTTCGTCGGCGGGTTTCGCCACGATCTGGCCGATCCACGCGGCGATCTGGGCCATTTCCTTTTCCTTCATCCCGCGCGTCGTGACGGCGGGCGTGCCCAGCCGGATGCCGGAGGTCACGAACGGCTTTTGCTTGTCGAAGGGAATCGCGTTTTTGTTCACGGTGATGAGCGCGCGGTCAAGCGCCGTGGCGGCGTCCTTGCCCGTCACGCCCAGCGGCGTCAGATCCGCCAGCATCAGGTGGTTGTCCGTCCCGGCGGAGACGATGCGGAGGCCGGCCTTTTCCAGTTCGGCGGCCAGCGTCTGGGCGTTGGCCACCACCTGCCGCGCGTATTCCTTGAACGAGGGCTGCAGGGCCTCGAGGAAGCAGACCGCCTTCGCCGCGATCACGTGCATCAGCGGCCCGCCCTGGATGCCCGGAAAAACCTGCTTGTCGACGTCCGCCGCGAAGGCCTCCTTGCAGAGGATCAGGCCGCCGCGCGGCCCGCGCAGCGTCTTGTGCGTCGTGGTCGTGACGAAATCCGCGTAGGGCACCGGGCTCGGGTGGAAGCCCGCCGCCACCAGCCCCGCGATGTGCGCCATGTCCACCATCAGCAGCGCGCCGGCGGAATCGGCGATGGCCCGCAGGCGCTTGAAGTCGATGATGCGCGAATAGGCGCTCGCGCCCGCGCAGATCATCCGCGGCTTGTGCTCCGCCGCCAGCTTTTCGATCGCGTCGTAGTCGATGCGCTCCGTCCCCGGATCCACCCCGTAGGGCACCACGTTGAAAAAGCGCCCCGAGAAGTTCAGCTTGTGGCCGTGCGTCAGGTGGCCGCCGGCGGCGAGGCTCATCGCCAGGACCGTGTCGCCGGGCTGCAGCATGGCGAAATAGACCGCCATGTTCGCGCCGCTGCCGCTGTGTGGCTGCACGTTCGCGTGCTCCGCGCCGAACAGCTGCTTCGCCCGCTCGATGGCCAGCCGCTCCGCCTCGTCCACGAATTCGCAGCCGTTGTAGTAGCGCTTGCCGGGATAGCCTTCCGCGTACTTGTTCGTCAGCACCGAGCCCTGCGCCTCGCGCACCGCCCGGCTCACGTAGTTTTCCGACGCGATCAGCTCGACGTTCTGCCGCTGGCGCTTCGCCTCGCCCTGCATCGCCGCGTAGACTTCCGTGTCGCGCTCGTGGATCGCCTCCGGTTCCGTCACCCGCATCGCGCAGGCGTTGACCTTCTGCACGCGCCGGTCGTGGCGCGTGCCCGGCTCGAATTCCGCCGCGAACCAGGCGTCGAGGATCGCGGGGATGTCCTCCATCGGCGTGATGGCCGCCCCGAGGACCAGCACGTTCGCGTTGTTGTGCTCCCGCGCCATGCGGGCCATCTTCGCGTTGAACACCTGCGCCGCGCGCACGCGCGGATACTTGTTGGCGGTCATGCTCATGCCGACGCCCGTCGTGCAGATCAGGACGCCCTGCTCCAGGGCGCCTTCCGACACCCGGCGCGACACTTCGATCGCGAAATCGGGGTAATCCACCGATTCCGGGCTGTAGGTGCCGAAATCCGTCGTCTCCACGCCCGCGCGCTTCGCCAGCAGATCCTTGATCTTCTGCTTCATTTCGAAGCCGCCGTGATCCGAACCCAAACCGATTTTCATTGTACCGTCGCTTCCTGAAATTCCCTGGCCTCCGATCCGGCACGGCACTCGCGGCCGGCCCGGACACCGGAAAGCACAAAATCCGACGCAGAATGCCACCTGACGACGGCTCGAGTCAAGCCGAGCAGTCTGGGAGGGGCATCGGTTCGGCGCGATTTGCCCCGTCTGGAACATGTGGGCGCGAGCGCGCTTTTCGCTTAACTCCAAATGCCGGAAAGAAATGCCAATGTCCGGAAGCCGTCGTTCCGGCGCCGGACCGCTTCGCCGCAACGGGACCGGCGGCTGCCGCCCGATCCTCCCCGCCCCCCGGCTCCCCCTCCCGGCGGCATTCTGCCGCATCGATCAAAAATCGTGCGCCCGTATTCATCAGGGAATTGACACCCGTCCCGGCCGAGTTCAATTTTATGGCAAAGGAGAAGTGCTTGGGGTTGGAATGCCACGTGTCGGGCGACGGTCCAATCGGGAAACAACGAAGCACTGGAGGAACAAACATGAAATCCATGCGCGGGCTGGGACGGGTGGCGATCGGCGTGTTCTTGTTGACGGCGATCACGGCAACGGCAGCCCCCCTTTGGGGCGTTTTCAATGGCCATTACGTGAGATCGACCCAGGGCAGATGGAGTTTCCTGAACGGAAACTCGGTTTGGCTGGGGGGCTACTCCTTCGACGTCGGCGCCAATTGCGCCAGCCTCACGGTCGAAACCCTCAACGATGGGCACTGCGGCTTCGGGGACGTCGATTTGTATTTGAAGTTCGGCGGGTGGCCCAGTTTCACCAGCTATACCCGGCGGTCGGCCGGAAACAGCTACGTCGAACGCATCCAGCTCTTGAATCCGACGCCCGGCCGCTACTACGTCAAGCTCTACGCCTATCGAAACTACATGGCCTGTTTCCGGATCACCACCACGCACCAAACCACGTACGACTGGCGGTCGGACATGCTGAGCCGCGTCAACAATTACCGCCGCCAATATGGCCGGACGGCGTTGACCACGAGTTCCAAGTTGCAGACCGCCGCCCAGAACTACGCCTACGACATGGCCTCCAAACACTACTACGGCGGCGCCGACCATCACGGCAGCACGGCGGCCAATTGGACGATGTCGCAGCGCATCCAGGCAACGGGCTATCTCGGCACGGGCTGGCGCTACTACGGTTTTTGCGAAAACATCGCCTATGGCTATACCACCGTGGCCGCGGTCATGAACGCCTGGTGGGCCAGCGCCGGACACCAGGCCAACATCCTGAACGCCAACATGCGGAACGCCGGATTCGGCTATTACGGGTCCACCGACAGCTGGGGCCCGCGCTGGGTGCAGGATTACGGCTACGTCAGCTATTAAGTACCGGTCCGGATTCCGGCGAATCGGCTCGCGAACCTCGCAGGAGGCGCGAGCCGATTTTATTTTCCCCCGCGCGGCTCGACTATGGATCCGGCCCTGCCAGATCCGTTCTCAATCCACCCCGGCCGGCACCGCTTCCGGCGGAACGGCCCCGGACGGGATCAACGTGGAATCCGGCTCTTCCGCCCCCTCGCCCCCTGCTCCGGCGGAAGGCTCGATCCCGAGAACGGCCGCATGTGCCTCTTCCTCCGGCGGAATCGGCAACCCGTCCGTGCCCGGAGGCGGCTCTTCCGAGTCGTCCCCCAGCAACGGAACGGTTTCGGCCAACACGCGGCCGAGGGCATATTTCACGTTGGGCGCCGTGGCCCGGTCGAACTGTTCCTGCAGATAGGCCTGCAGGTAGGAACGTTGCAGCAAGAGAACCGCATCCGCCAGATAATCGTTTTCGGGAGAGCGGGTGGATTCCTCCAAAGCGGCGATCAACGCATCGATGGCGGGCCGGGTGCCGATCCTGGCCAAAGCCTGGGCCACAGCCGCTTGCAGGTCGGGCGTCGGGCGCCCTTCCGGATGCTCCAGCACGTTCCGGAACAGATCGATGGCCTCCGGACATTCGCTGTTCGCCAGCGAGGTTCGCATCAATTCCAGCGCGTATTCGTTGCAGTTGGTCCGGCCGTGCTCGGCGACGATCCGCGCCAGGGTTTCCTCCGTGGCCAGCCGCCCGACGGCCTCCTGGCAGGCCATCGTGATGTCGTAATCCATCACCCGCTGCATCTCCATCATCCAGTCCAGCACCTGCCCCGACAGCTCCGCGTTTTCGAGGGCCAGCATCGTGCCGGCCATGTGCTCGCGATAGCCGAGGTTCTTCTCGTCGCTCAGGAAGTTCCGGAAAATCCGGAAGGATTCCGCGGTGCCGATGCCGTTCAGGGCCCGGCCGATCAATTGGAGCCGATGCGCGTCGGTTTCCGTCGCCAAAGCGGCCGCCAACGCCGCCACGACGTCGGCATCGGCGGTTTCCACCAGCGCCGTCAAGGCGGGTTCCCAGTCGTCCGGCGTGGCCCCCTCCAGCATGACGCGGACGGCCGCGGCGGCTGGATTCGACAGCGGAGGCGGCGCGATGGGTTCGGCAACCGGAACCACGGTGGACGGCTCAGGCCGCGCGGAGGGCGACGGGAGATCCGCGGGTAGGCGCGAAGACGGGACCGCCCGCCGATCCACCAGCATTTCCTTTTCCGAGCAACGATAGACGATCGCGCAAATCGTCGCCAGAACGGCGACAATCGCGATGACGGCCATAGCGGTTTTCTTCATTCCGATCTCTTCCGCCGATGGATCCGAGGAATTCCGGCAAGCGCCTCGGCGAAAAACCTCGTCGGGAAGAAGAATGCCATCCGCCGCCTACCGGGTCAAGATCCCCCCCCGCTGCCGCCGCTCCCCGTTTTCCGGTGCCTTCGACAGCCGGTTGTCAGTGCGTGGCCAAAAGGTCCAGCGCGGTCTGCAGATCGGAACGGACGGTTGGATCCGCCTCATTCTCCAACGCTTTCTGCAGCATTTCCCGCGCATGCTCGGGATCCATGGTTCCCGCCAAGCCAAAGGCGGCGACGCTGCGCTGATCTGGCGGCAAAGTCGAGTCGGATAGATATTCCATGAAGAGACCCGGCTGAGCATCGTCGGGATGTTGCCGACTCCATTCGTATAGGGTCTCGGCGGCCTCGACCACGGGAACCGACGGGCTGGCCGTCATCCGCACGACGGCCTCGACGACGCCGGGTTCGTCGGATTCGTCGAGGCGCGCCATGAATTGCGCGGCATTGTCGGGCAAGTCTGCCGCGTAGGCGCGCGCAGCGAGTTTGGACAACATGACAGGATGGGACACTCCGTCGAACAATTCCCACATGGCTGTCTCATCCGCCATCGCGTTGCGGTCGAGATACAACTCGACCGCCATGTTGCCGACCATTTCCCGGTCGGGATGCGACAGCAAAGCCTTGCGAGCGGCGATCAGCACTTCGGGAGGCAGTTCCCCTTGGAGACCCGCGTAACCACCCCGGCCCAGCACCAGATCGAACAACGCCCGCAGGCCGTCGGTTGTCGTCGGCGCCTCCAGCGCGGCCATCCCCAGCATGGTCCGGTCCGCGTCGCCCGCAAGACCCGCGGCCAACAACTCGTCCAGCACGTGCTGAATCGAATCGGGGGTACCCGCACGCACCAACGCCTCGGCGGCGTATCCCTGCAGGGCGCGGGCCGCCGAGGGATCGTTCATCAGAGCCGCGAGTTCCTCCAGCAGTGCCGGATCGGCCGGGACGCGTTCGAGAATCAGTCGGATCTCGACGGGATCCGCGTTGACCGCCATGGCCTGCCGCACCGCAGGCAGAAAATCGGCGGGCGCCAAGGGCGACTCCGGCCCAAGGACGGGCCCAGGCTCGTCGTCCGCCGCGCCCCCCGCTTCCCTGCCCTCCTCGGGAACATCCCGGTCATCCATCGGCCCATCCGCTGCGTCGAATCCCGCCTCGGATGGCGGCAGGCCGTCAAAGGGTTTGTCCGGGTTCCTCACCTCGTCATCCGGTGGGACCAAGGCCATGGCAGAACGTTCCGTGGACGGGAGGGCCGTCAACGACGTTCCGGCCGGCTTCGCGGTTTCGCTGTTTTTGCCGCAGGCGGCGAGACCGGCCGCACAAGCCCAGATTGCCCATGCTCGCCAGCGCAGGCGGCCGACAACCGCGGGACAAGGTTTTGGCCTCATGTTTCCGGCCACATGGCAGTCACCATGGAACGAGGACACAGGATCGGGGCTTGGGGCTTGGGCGCTACGGCCACGTGACCATAACGACGTTGCTGCGCTCGAGCACGTTGCGATTCCCGTCGCGTGCCAAACCGCTCACCATGATGCCGAACCGCTCGCCGCTGTGTGGACGCCAGTTGGAAAGGGGCGGCTTCTTGATGTGGTCGCCCATGCTGCCGTCCAGCACGCCGACGGGTTTCGACGCCTGCCCAAACCGGAGCCACTCGAAGGTCGCCGCGTACCAACGGCCATCCGTCCACTTGACGATCACCCACGGGTTCGCATTCACGCCGTTCACCGCCGGCCACACGCGGGCTTTGCTGTACGGAAAATTGATCCAGCCCCCGCCGACGCTCGCGGTCAGGCTCGCGGTCACCGGCCAGCTCGACACATCCGTGTGCAACCAGGTAATGGGTCCCGTGATTTCCGCGGGCCACGCGCCGTTGCTGTCGGCCGTCGTCCAACCGGCCCGCACCCGATAGGCGGGAATCGCCGCGTCGTTTCCATACTCCCGGATTTTGGCATAGTAGGTCCCCGGCCTCAACGAGGCTACTTGGATCAACGAAAACTTGCCGGCTCCGGAATCGTCGTCGGCGGCAATCAGCGAGCTGGCGGTGTTGGGCCCATACAGCCACACCTGCGTGTCGCCGGTGGCCGCGGCGGTTGCCCCGGCCGTCTCCAGCCGCAAATTGCGTCCTCCCGCGCCGGTCACGTTGAATCTCAACCAATCCGTGTTGCCAGCTTCCATGGTCCGGTTTTGCGTCTGCCCGTTGGCGATGGCGTTGGCCCAGAGCGGCACGTCGTCGTATTCGTAGGCATCCAAGGCGCCCCCCGCGGCCGTCGTCCAACTGACTTGTAGCGTGTAGCCCGGAATCCCCGCATTGTTGCCATATTCCTTGATTTTGAGGTAATAGAGCCCGGGGGCCAACGGCCCCACGTCGATCGCCGAGAAGTTCCCGATGCCGCTGTCGTCGTCGTATGCAATGCATTTCGTGGCGCTATTCGGGCCAAACAGCCAGATCTGCGTGTTTCCGGCTGCGCCCGAGGTCAGCACCCGCACGTTCTTCGCCCCGAAGCCCCCCACCTTGAACTTGACCCAGTCCACGTCGCCGATCAGGTGGATGTTGTGATTTTGGACCTGCCGGTTGCAGACGATCTTGGCCGACATGGCCGTATTGTCCGGCTCGTAGGGATCGGCCGGATAGGCCTGAGCGGCCATGGGCAGAACCAACCAGAGAAGCCCCCATGCTCTCCACGTCAGGCCCGTCCGACCAAAAGAAACGTTCCGGGGCCATCCGCTTTCCATTCGCCGACTCACTGGTTTTACCATGCTTTCTCCTGCGTGTTGGAGGCATGTAATTCACTTTCCCCCGGAAACGCAAGTCCGGAAGTGATTCGGCCTGAAAATGCATTCCGCAAGTTCGGACAAATCCGGCGATCAAGAGATAACCAGAAGCCGATGAAATGCGAAACTCGTCGCAAAAGTGGCGCGTCCGGCAGGACTCGAACCTGCAACCTTCTGATCCGAAGTCAGAAGCTCTGTCCAATTGAGCTACGGACGCCGGAACGCCACGACCGGCGATTTCAATCAGGCGCAGACTCTAGCCTCCCGCCCCCTCCGCGCCAAGCATAACCCTCCCCACCCTTTGCGGTTGACGGCAAACGGCGGGAAGTGTCGAATCCGGGCATGGACGCGTTTCTTCCCATGGCCCGGCAGGCTTTCCGCGCGCGGCACGGCCTGCCGCCTGCCGGCGAAACCGTTCCGGCGCCGGAATCTCCCGCGCGGCTGTTCGCCTGGGCCCGGCGGCACCGGTTGACCGGCCTGATGGCGACGGCCGCCCCCGCCGCGGACGAGGCGCTGAAAACGGCGGCCTACGGCCAGGCGCAACATGCGGCGCGGTTCACCCGCGAAGCGGAACGGCTGTTCGCCTTGCTGGCCCCCCGCCTGCCGTCGCTGGCGCTGGTCAAGGGCCCGGCCTTGGCCGCGCAAGCCTGGCCCCAATCCGGCTTGCGCAGCTACGACGATCTCGACTTTCTTTGCGCCAAGCCGGGTTTTCCGCACCTGCTGGCCGGCCTGCAGGCGGCCGGCTACGTCCCGGCCACGGACGATCCCCGGCGCCTGGAACACTTGTGGCACTATGGCTGGGGCATCGCGTTCCGGCATCCGGAAGGGTTTCTCGTCGAAGTCAACCACCGGTTCTTTCCGCCGCACTATCCCTGGCCGCGCCGGATCCGCGTTTCGGGAACGGACGGCTTCGCGCCCCAACCGCTGGATGCCGCCGCGGTGCGCGCGCCCGCGCCCGCGCTGCACCTGCTATTGAGCTGCGAACACGCCATCTGGCACGGCTGGGCCCGCGCGGCGTGGATCGCGGACGTCGCCGGCTTGCTGGCGCGGCATCCGGACGTTTTTCCGCAGGCGCTGGCCCTGGCGCGCTCGTGCCCTTTCGCCGAACGGGCGCTGACCGCCGGTTGCGCCGTCGCCGACGCGATCTTCGGTCCCGGGCTCGGGCCGGTCGGCCGGATGTATCCCGACGTCGTCGCCCATGCCGTCGCACGGCTCGCCGGCCAGGCGCGCGGCATGGACGGCCGCGAGCTGCGGCGCTTCCACGAACGGTTCATGACGCGGAGCGAAATCCTGGCCTACCGTCTCCGCCGGACGTTCACGCCGGGCGACGGCGATTTCCGGCGGCTGTCCCTGCCGCCCGCGCTGCGCGGACTCTACTGGCTGCTTCGTCCGGCGCGCGGCGCGCTGGGCGGTTCGTGACGACGGCTACCGCCACCCCTTCCGCGGCACGAGGGTCCAATCCGCCAACGGTTGCCCGTCCTCGGCCACGCGCAGCAGGCCGACGTCGTCCAGCAGATAGGAGGAATCGGCGGCCGCCGTTTGCTCCAAGGCCCCGCCCCCGCCCAGTTGCGCGAACACGAACCGCATGAGGTTGACCAGGCTCCGGTAGGGATACGGCGCCGCTTCCTGGCCGGCGCCCCAGCGGATGGCCAGCAAGACGTCGTGGCAATCCCGCACGAGCCGGCCAACGGGCACTTCGCCGGCTTGCTTCGTCGCCGCGAAACCGCGCGCGCGGCACTTGTAGCTTTGGGCGCCGTGGTCGCCGGCCAGCACGACGATGCCCTGCGGATCGCGCGCGGCGATCTGCCGCACCAGCACCTCGATCGCGGCGTTTTCCCGCGCGACGGTTTCGACGTAGCGCGCGGCGAACGCCTCCCGGTCGGTCCGATAGTCGTAGCCGTCCGCCGCATGCTCCGCCCCCAGCTTGGCGAAAAAGAACGCCGGGCGGTCCAGCGGCCAGCGCGCGAGGGTTTCCGCCACCTGGCGCGGGTAATCCGGCACCAAGGTGTCCGGCTCGCGGCCGATGAACCGCGGCAGGCTGACCTTCAGCGGCGCGAACGGCCAGGACCGGTTCAGCAAGGAGTAATCCACCAAGCCCGCGCCGGGCCGGTAGTAGTAGTCCGAAGGCAGCAGGTAAACGACGTCGTAGCCGTTCCGCTTCAGAATGCGAAGCGTCGGATTGTAGTAGGTCCCGCTGCCCGAAATGAAGCCGCGGGCATAGAGGGAATCGTGGTTGCCGAACGCGCCCGCCGCGTAGTGGTGTCCCATCAGCAGGATGGAGTGCAGGCTGGTCATGGTGAACGAATAGTTCGACAGCACGTCTTCCGCGACGACGAATCCGTTTTCGCCGAGAAATTCCCGGAACTCCGCGTTGTCGAATCCGTACAGCTCCCGCATCGCGCCGAAACCGTGGTAGGACTCCAGGCAGATGAAGTAGATGTTCGGCGTGCGCGCCAGTTTCACTTGATCGTAGATTCCCATTTCCGCCGCCGAAATCAGCTCGTTGCCGCGGGTCGCCGTGGATGCGACGGTCCGAGCGGCCTGATCGGCGCGGACGGCCAGCAGGATCAGCAGCAGCAGGCTGGTTCGTTTGGCGCCCAGCCGCGCCGCCACGGCCCAGTAGAGAACGAAAAGCGCCGCCACGGCGGCGACCGCCGCCAGCCGGGGCAAACCGTAGCCGATCCGCAATTCCGTCAGGTTCGCGTCGTACAGGAACGCGGCGAAAACCAGCGCGGCGACGCCCGCGAACGTCCGCGCGGCCCAGCGCGCGCGGATCGCCGGCCAACGCCGCCCAAGCGCCGCGAGAGCCAGCGCGCACAGGCTGAACGCGCCGGTCGTGCCGGCCAGTACCGCCGCGAACGACCAGGCCAGCTGCGCGGGGGCGAACAGCTGGAAATTGCGCAACATGTCCGCCGCGAACGGTACCCCTCCCGCCAGGACGATCATGCCCCAGGTCCATGCCCGGCCGGTCTGTTCGCGTTCCGCCATCGCTGCGTTCCCGTTCATTCCTTTGTGAAATCCCGCCAGATCGCGCGTGCCAGGACTTCGCTGCCGGCGGCGGTCAAGTGGTCGGTGTCGTCCTGCAGCGCGTAGACGTTTTGGCCGAATTCGGCGACGGGCGCCAGCGCGGGGATGCGGTTGGCCCGCAGATAATCGCCGATTTCGTCGAAAACGTCCTGCAGGGCGAACCGGCCGTCCGCCGCATAGGCCACGGCCGGCGGAAACGGCACCACGACCAGTTCGCTGCCCCGGGCACGGGCGAATTCCGCCATCTCCGCAATGACCGGCAGCAATTGCGTCTTGTTGCTTTCGTACAGCCAGCGGTACCACCGCACGGACGACATCCTTCCCCCCTTCATAAAACGGTAGATCGCCTTGCGCACGAAAAAAGGCGTCTTCAGCGCCGGCGGGACGTACATGCGATACAACCCGTTGTCGCCGCCCTCCGTGAAGGTGCCGCGCACGGAAAAATCGTTGGGGTTGAGAACGTAATAGATGCGGCTGGGGCGGCACAGGGAAAAGATCCGCTCCAATTCGCGCCGCAATTCCTGGACTCCGTAGCCGGGGACGCCGAAATTCAGGACGCGCGTTTCGGCGCCGGCCAGCCGCTGCAGGGCGGCCGCCGGCGTTTCGTCCTGCGACAGCGCGATGCCGAACGGCACGGAGTCGCCCAGCAACGCCACGCTGGCCGGCGCGGCCAAGTCGTCGCGATCGTCGCGCAAACCATGGCGATTGATGCAAACGACGCGGCCGTCCTTCTCGATCCGGCAATCGGCCTTGAGGCGATACGCCAACACGGAATCGTCGGACGCCTCGTAGTAATGCGCGGGATCGTTCCGCTGCGCGGCCAATTGGGGCGCTACGCCGAAGGCGTACGTCGCCTGGCAGGCCAATTCCAGCAGCCCGCCCGCTACGAGAAACGCGCCGGCCGACAACGCCAATTTCATCTTCAGGCTCGCCGGCGCGACGTTCATGCGCGGATGCCGCCGGTTCCGGATCCCGCCAGTTCGGCGACGAGATCGACCAAGGGCCGGGAACATTCGGCCCAGGTAAACCGCGCGGCGTTCGCCCGCGCGGCAGCCGAAAGCCGCCGCCATTCCGCGTCGTCTTCCAGCAACGTCCGCAGGGCGGCGGCGATGCCGGAAACGTCGTCCGGATCGCGGAACAAGCCGCCGGCGCCGCCGATTTCGGGAACGGCGCAGACCGTGGAACCGACGACGGGCGTCCCGAACCCCTGCGCCTCGACGGCGGGAATGCCGAA
Organism: uncultured Verrucomicrobiota bacterium; assembly: GCA_937872095.1. Taxonomy (GTDB): domain Bacteria; phylum Verrucomicrobiota; class Kiritimatiellia; order CAIQIC01; family Lenti-01; genus Lenti-01. The sequence continues at coordinate 83,353 of CALMNW010000070.1, read as the reverse complement.
GGATTCGCACCGGCTCATCAGGCAAAAGACGCGCGACTCGGCGTACAGGCGGTCCAGCCGTTCGCGCGTAACGAATCCGAGGAATTCGACGGCCCCGCCCAGGCCCAGCGAGCCGACGAGCGCGCGGATCTTCCGTTCGTAGGCGGCGTCGGGCCACGAACCGGCGAAAACGAGGCGCGCCGCCGGATTCCCGTCCCGGACGACGCGCAAGGCGCGCACGAGCGCTTCGGCGTTCTTGTGCGGCGCCATCACGGAAACGCAGAGGATCTGGCCGGCCTGGCGCGGGACGTCCGCCGCCGCGGCCGCCCGGGCGCGGGTGGCGTCGTCCGCGGCCTGGTAAACCACGAGCCCGCGTTTTTCTTCGCAGCCGGCGTTGGCGCGATAGGCCGCCTGCATGTAGCGGGAATTGAAGACCAGGACGTCGGCCGCGCGCATGGCGCGGCGATAGGCCCGGCGCTGCAATCCCGCCTTGAACGCGTCGCGGCGGCGGCGGGCGGCCGGCACCAGCGCCCACGGATTCTGGCAAAACACGATCTGGGGAACGTCGAGGCCGTGCGCGGCGATGCCGCTGGGCGTGAAAACCGCGCAGGCTTCGTGCCGCCGCGCGAGCCGCGCGAGATGCGCGCGCTCCCAGCACGCGCGCCGGAACCAGCCGCGCGTGAACGCGGGCGCGAACTCCCAATCGGCGCGCTCCCCCAGCCCCGCGCGCAGGCCGGCCGCGTCCGCGCGGCACAGCACCACGAGGCGAACGCGATCCCGCAACGCGTCCGCCACCTGATCCAGATGCCCCAGCAACACGTGCAATCCGCTCGGATTGGCGACCGACAGCGCGTTGACCAGCAGCCTACGCATGCAGCGGAACGTCCGTTTCGACGATGTCCCAGCGGACCAGCCGCACGGGCAGCCCCTTCAGCATCCGGCAAAATCCGGCGACTTCCGCGTCGTCCACGGCTTCGACGAGATAGAGGACGTCGATCCGGTGCTGCACCACCAGCGCCGGCAAATCGCGATAGGTGCCCACGACGCGAATGCCGTGCACGGCGTGTCCCGTGATGGCGGCATCCGCGCTGACCAAGCCGACGACGTCGACGGGGGCGCGATCGGCGACGCGGAAAGGAATCTGCCGGAGGAACAGCGTGGTGCGGTAGCCGGCGCCGCAGACGAGGGCGCGCGCGGGCGCGGCGCCGTCGGGCCGGGAGCCGCGCGTCCGCCACTGCATCAGGTCCTGCACCACGCGCAAGGCGGCGCGGGTCATCACCACCGCGGGCGCCGCGAGCCCCGCCAGCAGGAGATAGTACAGCACCAGCGAAAGCACTTCCCCGCGGCTGCGCGCGACGAGCAACTGGAGCCCGGCGGCGATGGCGTAGCCCAACGTCACGGCCAAGCCCGTCGCCGCGTATTCCGACACCCGCGCCAGATACCAGACGCGCGAGTAGGACCGGAACAGCAACAGGACCACGAACGGCACGAACAGGTCCATGGGCGCGGACTGCAACCAGGCGGTCTTCAGGGGCACGTCCAGCACGCCGTCTTGCAAGTCCAGCAACGCATGTCCTGCCAGCAGCACGATATTCAAAATGAACAAATCGCCCACGATGTAGAACAAAAGCGTCTGGTTGCGCCGGACCGGTCGCGCCAGTCCCTGCAGGACCACTCGGCCGCTTTCGTGCAGCTCGATGCCCGCCAGATGGCGAACGACGGTGTAGGCCGCCAGCAGAAACGCCAGCACCAGGATGCCCAGAGCGCGATCGTGGAATATGGTGGCCAGCAACCCCACCGCCACCAGCGCCAAGGTCGCGACGTAGAGCAGCCCCGCCACCTGTCCCTGCCCTCGTCCCTGCCGCAGGAGGCGGTGGTGCAAATGTTCGGCGTCCCCTTCGTCCAAGCCGGGCGCCGGCCCTTGGCCGTCCGCGCGGTTCAGCAGCCGGCGCATGGCGCGGCGCCACACGGCCAGCACCACGTCGAACAACGGCACGCCCACCGCCAGCAGCGGCACGCCGAGACCCGCCATGAACGGTCCCTTGGAATTCGTCGAGATCGAGAGCGCCGCCAGCGCAAACCCCAGGAACAGGCTGCCGGCGTCGCCCAGGAACACGCTCGCCGGATGGAAATTGTAGCGCAGGAATCCCAGGCAGGCGCCCGCCAGGCCCAGGAACAGCAGCACGTCGCCCGGCGCGCCGCGGAACACCAGCGACAAGCCGATGCCGGTGGCCGCGATCAGCGCGATGCCCGCCGCCAAGCCGTCCACGCCGTCGATCAGGTTGAACGCATTCATCAGCGCGACGAACCAGAAAATCGTCGCGAGCGCATCCACCCAGCCCGGAAACGCAAACCCCAGGATGTTCTGGAGACGGATGCCCGACTCGTAGGCGGCGGCCGCGACGACCACCTGCCCCGCCAGTTTCACCATCGGCTTGAGATCCCAGCGGTCGTCCAGCAGGCCCAGCAGCACCACGCCGGCGCTCACCGGCAGGAAACGAAACCACCACGCGATGGACAACTGGCCCGCAAACGGTTCCCACGGGAACAGGAACACAACCGCGCAGGCGACGTGGAATCCGACGAACACCGCGAGCCCCCCGCCGCGCGGAACGGGTTGGCGGTGCACCTTGCGCCGGCCGGGCCGGTCCAGAAATCCCCAGCGCGGCGCGAGCCGCCGCCACAACGGCGTCAGCGCCCAAACAGCCAGCATCCCCGCGAGGAATACCGCCGGATATTTCAGGATGGCTTCGAAGGTCATGGCCGTTCTTCCGCGACGTGTTCGATCAAGTTGGCGATCTTACCACAATTTTCCGCCGGCGCGAACCGTTGCCGGAAAAGGCGGGCCGCTTGCGCGCCCTTGGCGGCGCGCACATCCGCCCGGAGAACTTCGCGGGCGACTTGCTCGGAAGCCGCGGCGGCGCCGGGCGCCAAGAGCCAACCCGCATCCGCTTCCGCCAGCCATCGGCCGACGGCGCTCTGCGGCGGACCGGCGAAAACGACGGGCTTCCCCAAGGCGCAGGCGGCCGGGAACTTGCTCGGCACCACGACGCCCGTCCAGGCCGGCTGCTGGGAAACCAGATGGACGTCGGCGGCGAGCAAATGGGCGACGCATGCATCGCCGGCCACCGCCGGCATGAATTCGAAAAGCCCGCTCCATTTCCGCTCCCATTCCGACCGCAGCGGGCCGCCGCCGGAAAAAACGAACCGGCAGCGCGGCGAGCGGCCGCGCAGGCTTTCGGCCAGGGCGGCGAAGTCGTCCGCCCGGTGGGCGCGCCCCATGTTGCCGCTGTAAAGCAGGACGACGTCGTCGTCGGCCCAGCCGCGCGCGCGGCGCAGGGCGCGCGCTTCGGTTTCCCGAGACGGCGAAACCGCGAGACCGCTCCAGACGGGAACCGTTTCCACGCGCCGCGCGCCCGAGGCGGCCAGCCGTTCCGCCATGTCCGGTCCGAGGGCGATGACGGCGGAAGCCCGGCGGCGTTCTTCCCGCGCCAGAGCGGCCAGCAGCGGCTTCAGCGGATTCCACGGCCGCAGCCAACCGTGCGCCGACAACGCCTCGGGGTAGAGATCCATGCACCACAGCACGAACGGCACGCCTCTGCGTTTTCGCAGATGCGCGCCCAGAAGACCGATGAACGGCGGCGTGGTCAGGCACAGCACCGCATCTGGACGCTCCCGGCGCGACAGCTCCTTCCAGGCTCCGCGCACGAACGACAGATAATCGGCGAACTTCGCGGCGGGGCCATCGCGATGCCGGGTCTCCGGCCCCACCCGGACCGCTTGCACGCCGGCGGGCACCGGCGCCTCCGCGCCCGCTCCGTAGGCCGCGGCCGAAGCGACGACCGTCACGCGGTGTCCCCGGCGCGCCAGTTCCGCGGCCACGTCGCCCAGCAGGATCCCCGTCGGCGCCTCCGCCGGCGGAAAGAACTGGTTGACCAGCACGACGTTCATTTCGCTTCCGCCTGCGGCTTGCGCAGTTCGGCGTCGATCATGCGTTCGTAGGAGGCCATGGCGCGGCAAAAGGTCCAGCCGGCCCGGCCGTCCAAAAAGCCCAGCCGCAGCAGATAGGCGTAGAGAAACCGAAGCGCCGGCCGACCGGGCAGCCGGTAGGACAGCGCCCGCAACGCGGCGCGGCGGACGGAGCGGTCCGGCGCGACCAGCGCGCGCAAGGAAAGAGCCGCCCCGCCGGAACGGATGCGCGCGGCTTCGGCGGCGGCATAGCGCAAGTGCCGCACGCGCCATTCGGCCCAGCCTTTGGAGAAATTGTAGTGCCGCAGCGGCGCGTCGAAATAGACGGCGGCTCCGGACGCGGCCGCCAGCGTTTCGCCGTGGCCGCGCATGACGTAGCGCGGGCCGCGGCGATGGACGAGACGGGGCACGAAGACGGGATAATCCGCGCTGTGCTTCAGCCATTTTTCCCCGAGCATCACCTTGCGCGCAAGCTGGCCGACGGCGCCGGCCTCCAGCGCCGGCAGGCGGCGCCGGATTTCGGCCAGCAATTCCGGCGGCGCGACTTCGTCCGCGTCCAGATGCAGAACCCAGTCGCAGCGCAGACCGGCTGCGTCCATCGCCCAATTGCGCTGGTCGGCGAACGAGGCGAAGGGATGGACCACGACGCGCGCGCCGCACTCGGCGGCGACCCGCGGACTATCGTCGGTGCTGCCGTCGTCCACCACGACGACTTCGGCGCAGTCTCGCAGCGCGCGCAGGCAACGCGGCAGGTTGGCCGCTTCGTTGTGGGACAACACGACCGCCGAAATGGAAAGCGGCACGGTCACTCCGGCCCCGCATTCTCCAAATGGCGCGTCCGCAGGAATTTCGCGGGGTTGCCGCCCACGATCTGCCCCGGCGGCACGTCGCGCAGCACCACGGCGCGCACGCCGGCGACGGCATCGGTCCCGATTTCCACTCCGGGATGCACGTAGGCCTCCGCGCAAACCCACGCGCCGGCGCCGATCCGGATCGGCGCGGTTTGCAACGGCATGTTCGGATGATCCACGTCGTGCGTGGCGGTGCACAGGAAGGCGCGCTGGCTGATCGTGGCGTGGGCGCCGATCTCGATGCGGTCCACGTCGTAGAGATCCACGCCGGCGCCGACGGTCGCAAAGTCCCCCAGCGACAGGTGCCAAGGCGCCCAGATCCGAACCGACGGCATGATCTGGACGTTTTTCCCCAGCTTCGCTCCGAACAGGCGCAGCAGCGCGCGGCGCGGCGCGTGCCAGAACCACGGCGAAGGCCGGAACAGCAGGAGCCACGCGGCCTGCCACAGCAAACGAGCCAGCTTGTTGGCGGCCGAATGGGGACTCGGACAGGCGGCCCGGTCCACCCGGATTCGAGATGATGCCGTATCAGCCATGGGGTTCCTTTCGCTCCAACGCCTGTTCGTAGCATTTCAGCAAGGATCGGCCCAACGAAGCAACGTCAAAACCGCCGGCGCGGGCGCGGCCCGCCGCGACCAGCTTGCCCCGCAGATCGGCGTCGGACAACGCCATCCGGCATTGCGCGGCCAGCGCTTCGGGATCGGACGCCGGCGCGCAGAGCGCGGCCGCACCCGCCACTTCGACCAACGCCGGCGCGGTGGAACACACGACCGGGCACTCCGCCGCCATGGCCTCCAGCACGGGCATGCCGTAGCCTTCATAGAGGCTCGGGAACAGGAAAACGGCCGCGCCGCGATAAAGGCCGTTCAGCTGGGCGTCGTCCACGGGCCCGGCGAAATGCACGCGTTTCAGGCGTGCGGCCGCGGCGCGCAACGCGCGGGTCGGCGGCGGGCCGGCCAACACCAGATGCAAATCCGCCAGATCGCGCAGACGGGAAAATACGGCCAAAACGCCCAAACGGTTTTTGTAGCCCGCATTGTTGCCGACATGCAGGACGTAGCGCGCGCCGGGCGGCAGGCCGGCCACCGCGACCGGCTGCGGCGGCGGCAGGAGCCGCACCGGCACGGGAACCACGGCCACGCGTTCCGCGATGCCCGCCAGCCGCGCGAGATCGGCCCGCGTGGCCGCGGAATCCGCGCACAGGCCGGCGCAACCGCGCAAGGCCCGGATGCCGCGCCGGATCAGCCACGCGGCCGGCGCGCTGGGACGCCCCGGCAATTCCCCGCGCAGTTGCAGCAACGGAATCAGATCGTGGACCGTGACGACGCTGCGGGCGCGCAGCGCATGGGGGATGAAGGCCGCCATCGAACCGTCCAGCCAATGGCAAAGATCGGCGGGCTGCGCCGCGAGCACGCGGCGGGCATGCCGCAGACGCCACAGATGGTGCCGCCACATGGAGGCGCCGCCGCGCGGATCGAACAGGTCGCACGTCGACCGTTCCCAGTCGTCCGCCAACGGCTCGACGGCTTGCCGCACCAGGTCGCCAAAGGCGGCCATGCTGCCGGGAAGGTCCGGCGGCGCGGTGCGAATCCAAACCAGCCGCTTCTTCATGGCCCCGGCTCCGTTTCCGCCGGCGGCGCGGGCCCGGCGCGCGCGCAGGACAACAGCAATCCCGCCAGAAATGCCAACAGGAACGCCACGAACGGATCGCCGAAAATCTGGGCCGACACCACGGACGAGGCCACGTTGGCCGCCAGCACCGAAAACAGGCCGGCGGCCAGATAGAACGCCGGTCGGCCATGCGTGCGGCGCACCACGTGGTAGGCCGTGATGAACATCGCGATGCCCAAGCCGAGATACAGGACGTTGCCCGGCACGCCGAGTTCCGCGACGAGTTTTCCCGGTCCGCTTTCCTGCCACAGATGGGGCGTTTCCACGTTCGGGATGTTGTGGACGCCCTGCTGGGACATGCCGAGGCCATAGCCCCAAAATCCGGCCTGCCGGACCGTTCCCAGCACCGCCTGGACCCCGTGGCGCTGGATCTGTTCGTCGGCCTCGGTGAAGGCCGTCAAGTAGAACCGCTCGACCGCTTCGTCGTAGAACATCGACGTAATCAAATACCAGCCCAATCCCACGACCATCAAGGCCGTGCCGCTGGCCGACAGGATTTTCTGGATGCGCGCAAAGCGGAACACGAACAGCGTGTAGCAACCCAGGAAAACCAGGATCATGGATAACATCTTGCGGCGCCCGCAAAACCAGACGTTCAAGATCGCCAGCACCGCCACGGCCACCCAGAATCCGCGTGCGGCTCCCTTCGAACGAAAGGCCAGAATGACGGCCACCATGAACGTCAGCGCCGCATGCCAACCCATCACGTCCGGACTGCGGAAAAATCCCGCGTGCATGTAGACCGCCGCGCCCGTGCGCTGCGTCACCCAGACGTGGCCCAGCGCTTCGGTGCCGAGCAACGGATTGCCCGCCTGGTGCCCCAGCACCTCCAACGGCCCTCCGAGCAGCATCAGCGTGGCGGCTACCGCGTAGACGGCCAGAAGCCGCGTGGGTCCGAAGTCCCGGACGGGAAACCGCCACCCCGCCACCAGCATCAGGAACATGGCCGCGTACACGAAGGCGCCCAGCAGCGTGATCATCCATGAATTCCGACCGTAGGTCGCGGAAATCGCGGCCGGAATCACGAGATACGCCGCGAAAATCCGGGCCCACCAACCGAGACGCGGGAACTGGTCCAGAAACCGCCTGACCGGCAATTGGCGGACGCGGGCGGCCGACAGCAGCGCGCACAGCCAGATCGGCAAAGCGGCCAGCACCAGATAGGCCGGCGCGCCGGGAATCACCTTGCGCAGCGGATCCTGGAGAAAACTGACCAAGATGGCGGCGCAGATGCCCCAGCGCCAGTTCGTCAAGGCGATCAGGCAGGCCGCCGCCACCAGCAACGCGAGCCCATTCAGCATGGGGAACCTCCCCCGCAAGCTTGCACGGCCGCCGCGATTCCCGCGGCCGCCGTTTCCAGGCCGTATGCGCGGATGCGTTCCGCCGCCGCGGCGCCCTGCCGGGCCGCCGCGGCCGGATCGCGCGCATAGGCCCCGAGGATATCCGCCAGCGCCGCGACGTCGCCGCAGGCGAAAGCGCGGCCCGTTTCGTTTTCGACGACGAGATCCGTTCCGCAACCGGCCGCGCGCGATACGACGGCCGGCCGCCCCGAGGCCATCGCTTCGTTGACGACCAGACCCCAGGTCTCGCCCGCGTCCGACGGCAGCACGAGGACGTCCGCGGCGGCATAGGCGTCCGGCAAGCGCGACTGGTTGAGGAAACCGGCAAACGTCGCGGGCAGGTTGTCCGCCCGCGCGCGCCGCTCGCAGGCGTCGCGCAACGGGCCCTCACCCGCCACCAGCACGTGGACGCGGGAACGCAAGTCCGCCGGGATTCGCGCGACGGCCTCCAGCAAATCGATCGGCCGCTTCTTCTCTTCCAATTTGCCGGCAAACAGGAAGACGACGGCCTCCGCCGGCAGGTCGAACGCGGCGCGCAGTTCGCGCCGGCGTCCGGCGCGCGCGGCGGCTTGCGCGGCGAAGAAATCGTTGTCCACCGCGTAGGGCGCCCAGAAGATGCGGCCTTCGGGACAGCCGTGGAACCGATAGAACTCGCGGTTGGCGGAACCGATGGCGAGCCAGCCGGCGTACTGCCGCAACAGCAACCCGTGCAGCGCGTGCTTCCACGCCGCGCGAGGCCGGAGGAGATTCGCCTCGCCGCGCACCAGGCACGGAATTCCGAGCCGCTTGCAGGCCCACAGCGCTTGCAGACAGGTCTTCGCGACCCAGCCGTTCACCAACACCGCGTCCGGACGCAATTCCCGCAGGCGCGCGTAGATTTCCGGCGTGTCGCAACCGGCGAACGTCGTCGCGGAAGGATGCCGCGCCCGATTTTCCAGCACTTCGCTGCGGTAGCCTGCGCGCAGCGGCACGTCCCATTCGAACGGCACGCCGAAACCGGCGCCCTGCTGCGCGGCATCGGGCACCAGCGCGAAAAACACGGTCGAATCGAGGCGCGGATCCGCCGCCAGTTTCCGAAACAGCGGCGCCTTGTACTGGATCGGATGCGTTTCGACGATGGCCAGGTGGAGTTTCATGGCCGCTCCCCGGGCGTCTTCCGCGCCACCACCACCATGGATTTCCACAACCACGGCAGGCGGCCGGCGCCATGGAATTCCGCCACCGCGAATCCATTGGATTCCAGCAGTTCCGTCAGCGTCCGGCGCGACCAAAATTTGATATGGCCGCCATCCCAGTTCGGCGAATGGTGGAAATCCCAGCGGTTGGCCAGCGCCAACAGCAGGTTTTTCAGATAGCCGTGGTACGGCGTGGACACCACGAACAAGCCGCCGGCTTTCAACTTCGCGCGGGCCAAGGCCGGCAACGCCGCGGGCCGGAACAGGTGTTCGACCACTTCGGTGCTGACCACCGCGTCGAAATTGCCTTCTGGAACGATCTCTGGACCGTCGTAGACGCTGCCCAGGTGGAAAACCCCTTCCGGAACGGCCCGGCGGGCAGCCGCGATTCCGCTGGCACTCGGTTCCAGCCCAACGACCTCGAATCCTTCCTCCGCCAAAGCGCGGCACAACGTGCCGTTGCCGCAACCCAAGTCGAGAACGCGCCGGGCGCCGGCGGCGCGGCAGGCGCGCACGACGAGAGGCGCGAGGTAGCCGCTTGCGCACGGCGGCCGGTCGTCGTGCCGATAGAGCGACCGCGAATCGTCGTGGACGTTCGGCCGGCTCATCTCGTTTCCGACGTTGGAATTCATGGCCGTCGCGTTTCCGGAAAAAGCGGGTCGAGGCGGGCTTGGCGCCAAGCCCAACGCCAGGCCGTGAATTCGCTCCCCAGCTTGCGCGGCAGTTTCCACGGATGCCGGAGATAATAGCGATTGCAGGTTTCGCGGACCAGCCGGCCCGCCAGATAGCGGAGCCGCTCCCCGCCGCACGCGTGGCGCAAAGCAAAATAGTAGTCGCCAAAAGCATGTCCCGGCGCAGGCCGTTCCAGATGGTCGCCTTGGCTGCGCGTGCCGCCGGTCGGCAGCCGCAGGTGGCGCAGGGACGCTTCCGGGGCGAAGAGAATCCGCCCGCCGGCCGCGAGCAGGCGCCGGGCGAAATCCGTTTCGTAGCGGTACGCGGAACCGATGAAGCCTTCGTCGAAGCCGCCGATGGCCAGCGCCGCGGCGCGATCCACGGACAGATTGCAGGAAATCACGCTGGCGATTTCGATCGCGCGCGTGCCGTTGAACCGGAAATCGAGGTCGGCCATGAACCCCGTGCCGCGCGGCCCGCGGTTGGCGTCCGGATCGGGGCTTTCGCCCGGTTGGAGCACTTGTCCGCACACGGCGGCAAAATCGCCGGCATAGCGGGCGGCGTGGGCGGCCACCAAGTCCGACGCGGGAACGACGTCGTCGTCCACGTAAAGCACCACGGGATTCCGCGTTTCGCGCAACCCGACGTTCATGGCGCGCGGGATCGACGGCGGCGAGAAACGGAGAACCCGGATGCGCCCGGCGTTTTCCAGCTGCCGGAGCTGTTCCGCCACGCTCGCCGGATGCGCCTCGGTCTGGTCCACCACCAGAATTTCGCCCGGCGGCGGTTCCAGCACCAGCAGATGGCCCAAGGTGTCCAGCAGCGCGGCCCCGCGCCGATAGGTCGGCACCACGACGCTGACGGCCGGCGCCGTCCGACCGGCCGCAGCCACGGACGGGATTTCCGACGAGACGTCCTTTCCGCATGTCCGGATGCGCCGACCCTTTTCCGCCTGCCGCCGCGCGACGAATTCCGCCAGCGCCCGGGCGTGGTTCGGCCAGGTCAGTTGCGCCGCGTCGCGGCGGGCCTGTGCTCCCAGCTGCGCCGCCTGCGCGGGGGCGTCCAGCAATTGCGCGACGCGCCGGTAGAGCCCCTCGGCGTCCCCCGGTGCGCACAGATAGCCGTTCTCGCCGTCCCGGACGAGATCCACGAGGCCGCCGACCCGCGTGGCCACCACTGCGAGACCGCGGGCCATGGCTTCGAACGGCGTCTTGCCGAAACCTTCGTAGTGCGAAGGAAACAGGAAGATGCCGCAGGCGTCGTACAGCGCCACCAGTTCCGACTGGTCCGCCCACGGATGCAGCCGGACCCGGTCCCGCAATTCGGGCGCGAACCGTTCCCGCACCTGCCCGTGATGCCGGACGTCGCAAACCCAATCGGCCCGGACATCCGGTCGTTCCCGCAGGATGCGGCTGAACGTGGCGGCGACGATTTCCGGCGCCTTGAATGGCGCGAACTGCGCGACGTGCAACAGCCGCCGCCAGCGGTCCGGGTCGGCGGACAGCGGACGCCGGATGAATTCATCGGTGACGCCGTAGGGAATGACCGCGACGCGTTCGCGGGGATAGCCATACTTCCGCTCGAGGTAGTCGGGAACGGGCGAACAGCCCGCCAAGATGCCGTCGGCGCAGGCCACGACGCGGTCCTGGTGGCGAAGCAACAGGCGCCGCATGGTTTCCTGCGCCGCGCCGCGCAACAGACCCGGTCGCGACGTTCCGGCCGGCTTCAACGCCTGCAGCGCTTCGTCGGCCTGCGCTTCCCAGCCCTGCGTGCGGTTGAGGAACAGGACTTCCGGATGGTGCGCCTGGAGGTATTCGCCGGCGAGGAAGGCGTGGGGCTGGTCGAGGATCACCGCATCATACGCCTTCCGGCGGCAGCGCGCGGCCACTTCCCGGCGGAAAGCGCCCGGCAATTCCAGCAGATAATGGAGATTGCCGTGCCGGATTCGGCGCGGCAAATCCGCGGCCCAGAATTCGTCCACCTCGTGGCCCAGTTCCCGCAGTGCCCGGTTTGTCCAGACGATCGTGCCGGCGGCCCCGGCATTGGGGTCGCGCGCGTAATCGGATCCGACCAGGAAGCGCATGCTATGTCCGCCTTCCGAATCCCAGCAATTTGAGCCATGCCCGCATGAAAAACGGATGGACGGAAACGGCTTGCCAGTAGTAGGCGCGCGCGCCGGACGGATCGGACATTTCCATAAGGCAACCGGCATGGTAAAGACCGATCGCCCGATCCTTCGCCCGCGCCTTGTTTACGCGACCGCAATGGATATCGTCCGCCAGTTGTGCCGCTTGGCACAGAAACGGTTCTTCGCTTTTCCCGTCGGCTCTGGCTTTTCGGCAGGCCTGCCCCCACCGACCGAACTTCCGCTGCAACGACCGGCTCGCGCCGGAAATCGCGCCGGGATCCCAGCGATAGGCATACAGCGGCTCGCCGAGATAGGCCACGCCGCCGCGTTCGGCCAAGCGCATCCACAGATCGGAATCCTGGCCGTAGTAGAAGCAAGCGCGATAGCCGCCGACGGCTTCGTAGGCCGCGCGCGAAAACATCGCGCTGCCGTGCGCCGGCGGACCGGTCCGGGCCGCCAGCAAGTCGCGGCGCGCCTGCGCGGGATCGGTTTCGACCGCGACTTCCCGCAGGCGTTCCCCGCGCGGCCCCGTGCACCAAGCCGCCGATGCCAGCAAAACGGCATCGGGCTGGCGCCGCGCCCGGTCCAACAGCGCCGCCAGACGTCCCGGCAGCGATACGTCGTCGGCGTCCTGCCGCGCGATCCACGGGGCGGTCGCCAGCGCGCAGCCGGCGATCAGCGCGCGGGTCAGGCCCGCGTTCGGCCGGTGCACCACTTTCAGACGCCCATCTTTCCGCGCCGCTTCGTCGAGGATCGCGGCGGAACCGTCTGTGGAACCGTCGTCCACGGCAATGAACTCCAATTCTACGCCTTCCTGCGACAAGATGCCGGCCAGCGCCGCCGGCAGCGTATCCGCGTTGTTGAACACGCTCATCACAACGGACACGTCGGGGAGACCCGTTTCGACTCGCGCCGCGCTGTTCGCCGGCAAGGTCACGTCTTGCGCCTCAATACCGTCAGGGAATCGATTTCGTCCACCCGCACGAAATCGGGATCCGCAAGAATCACGTCTTGGGTGAACCGTTCCGAACCGCAGCCGTCGCGCTGGCGCGAATCGTGCAGGGCGACGATGCCGCCGGGCGCCACGCGATCTTTCCACGCCTGCCAATCGCCTTGCAGCCCCGCGTAGCTGTGGTCGCCGTCGATGAAAATGAAATCCACCGGCAGGAACGGCTGCGCCGCGGGCAACCGCGGCGCTTCTTCGCCCCGGCATTCGAGCCAGACGACGCGGCCGTTGCCGCTGCGCGCGACTTCGCGATGCGCGATGCGCCGCGCCCAGCCAAACCCGCGGATGCCGAAAAACCGCCGCGGGAACGGGTCCACGGCCAGCAGCACGCCGTCGGGCGCCATCGCTTCGCGGAAAGCCCGCGTGTTGACCCCGTGCCACACGCCGATTTCCGCCAGGCGGCGTTTCCCCGCCGCATGGCGGCGCAGGCACGACCGTTCCCGTTCCGACGTCTGGGTCGAAGGCGAAGCCAGGCCCAGACGATACCGGACGTAATGAAAGGAATTCAGCATGGCGGGTTCTCCGGCATCATCCACGATTTCGGCAACGTGTCGCGCCCGAACCGCCGCCCGCGCCACGATCGCAGCGTTTCGGAAACGACGGCCACGGAGCGCCAGCCCAACCCTTCGCTCAGCCGCCGATAGGCCCGCACCGTGCGTGCCGAACCGATGGCCGCCGATTCGGCCAAAGCGAGCAGACCGGAGGCGGAAGCGCCGTCCCCCGTCCGCGCCGCCGCGCGCGCCGCCGCGAACGTCCAGCGGACGAAATGTTTCATTTCGGGCGCTTCTTTGGCCACGCCAACGGCCAACGCCCCGGCCAGCAGGGCGCGGAAAAAGCGAATCTGGTCCGGCGGCGCCAGCCAGCGCCCGCCCTGCGTTTGCCGGGTGCCGGCGTGTTGCCGGTGGTGACTGACCGGACGATCCACGAACACCAGCGGAACGTCCAGCGCACCGGCGCGCGCGTCGTACTCCCAGTCCTGGGAATAGCGAAGATCGGACCAAGGGCCGATGCGGTCGCACGTCTCGCGGCGATACAGCGGCGTGTGCGTGCACCACCAGCGGTCCACCAGCAGCCCGGGAAAGAGCTTCGGGATTTCCCGGCCCGTCCACTTGAAGGGATCGACCAAGATGCGGCCCTGTTCGTCCACCAGGCGCGTAATGCCGTAAGCGATGCCGCATTCCGGCCGGGCGCGCAAAGCGGCGATCTGCAGGCTGAACTTGTCCGGCAGCAACAAATCGTCGCTGTCGAGATACTGGATGAATTCGCCCCGGGCCGCCAGCCGGCCCGCCTCGCGGGCCGGTCCCGGGCCGCGCGCCGGCAGATGGAGGGCGCGGATCCGGTCGGGCGCGCGGGCGGCGAGGTCATCGATCGTCCGCTCGGTGCCATCGGTCGAACCGTCGTCGCACAGCAGCACTTCCACGCGGGGGTGGCGCTGATCCAGGGCGCTTTGCACGGCGGCCGGCAACCAGCGCGCGCGGTCACGAACGGGAATCACGACGCTGACGAGATCGGGCACGCCGGCGCTCATGCCGTCCTCCCTGCCCGCCGGCCGGTCCGATCGCCCAGGAAAAACAGCCACCGTTCCAGCCAAAGCACGGCCAGCACGCGCAGCCAAGAAGCGGAGACGCCGGCAGGCAATCGCCGCTGGATTTCGCGCGCGCGGCGCACGCCCGGCCGCCACGGCAGCGGCACGGGCTCCGGGCCGGGCCTGGCCTGGCCCTTGGCGATCCGATAGGCGCGCCCCAGATACGCTCCGATGCCGACGTCGCACCGGTGCACGACCACGGCCCGTTCGGCATACGGAACGGGTTTGCGCTCCGGGTTGGCCCGCAGCGAAAACTCGCCGTCGCCGCCGGATTGGACCGGCAAGAACAACCCATATTTGTCGAAAGCGGCGCGCGCGACGAGCATGTTGCCCCCCGACAACCGGCCGGAACTTTCGAGCGCGGCGCGGCGTTGATCCGCCGACCGGGCCAGCGCCAGCAAGGCGCTGCCCAACGCGGGTCGGGCCACTTCGTTCTCGATCCGGCCGCCGGCCAGCCAGGAATCCGCCGCCTGTGCCGTTTGGACCAGTTCCGCGATCCACTCCGGGCAAGGAACGGTGTCCGCATCCAAAAAAAGCAGATATTCGCCGGTGGCCGCGGCGATGCCGCGGTTCCGCGCCCGATAGGCGGATGGAACCGGCTCCCGGAGCCGCTCGACGGGAAACGGCTGCGCCGCTTCCCCACTGCCGTCCGTGGAACCGTTGTCCACGACCAGGACCTGGAATTTGTCCCGCGGATAGGTTTGCCGTTCCAGCGCGGCCAGCACGAGCGGCAGACTGGCGGCATCGTTCCGGCACGGAATGACGACCGACACCCGGGGCGATTCCGGCTGCGCGTTCATGCGGTTTCCGCGCCTCCGCGCCGATTTCGATCCGCCCAGCGCCGCCGCAGCGCCAACCAGCCCGGCACCCATAGCCCGGGCAAATCCACGGATTGCCAGGCCGGCGGCCAAGCGACGACGGCCTGCAGCAACAACCATTTTTTCCGCCACGGCGACAGAGCCGGCGCATAGCGCGCCACGTGGAGAAGCCGGCCGCAGCGCGCCGCCCGCCGCCAGCGGACCGGACCGTTCCGGACGTCGGGATTGTCCCGCGTCATCCGAACGTAGCTCTCGACGATCCGTTCTCCTTGCCGGTCCCGTTGCGCTTCATGCATGCGGCGGGAACCCCAGAAGGCATCGATCTTGAGCGCGGGCCGGCGCATGATCATGCGCAGCCAGCATTCCGTATCGGCATTGAAATAGTCGGACGACCAGCCGCCCACCTCCTCGAACGCGAACCGGCGGAAAAACGCGGCGGGCTGCAGCACGACGGTCTGCTTGGACAGGAAGTTTTCGATCGAGAACGGCCCGGATCGCCAGCGGGTCAGTTCGCGGCCCGCGGCATCGATTTTGACGGCGTCGGCATAGACCAACGCCAGATCGGGCCGGTGCGCGAACGCCGCCACGGCCTGCGCGAACGCCCCGGGCAAATAGACGTCGTCGGAGCTCTGGATGCCGCAGATTTCGCCGCGGGCCCGGCGCATGCCTTTGTTCACGGCGTCCACGACGCCCTGGTCCGGTTCGGAAACCCAACGCACTTCGGGCCGGTCGGCGAACGACCGCAGCACGTCGATGGTGCCGTCCGTGGAAGCCCCGTCCACCACGACAATCTCGATCGGCCGGTAATCCTGCGCCAAGCACGATTCGATCGTCTGGCGGATGAAAGCCCCTTGGTTGTAGCTGGGCACGACGATGGACAGCAAAGGACGGACGGGCAACGGCGGCAGCGGCGCGGGCGCATTCACGGCTTCGGCATCCGTTCCAGATCGGCTCGCCACGCGGCGACCAACGCCAATTCTTCCGGCGGAAAGATCCGCGCGGACACCAGGGCCGCATAGCAGGCGCGCAGGTTGTCCGCAACGGCGGCTTCGCCGGGCGCCAACGCGAGGCCGGCGAGGATTTCCGCGATCCGCGCGTTTTGGAGATAGCCCGGCACTTCGTCCTCGAAATCGCGCCGGTAATCGTGGGGATTGCGGTCCTGGACCACTTCCGGCGAATGGAAAACCACGCCGGCCCCCAGCGCCCACAGGCAACGCTGGGCAATGAAGCCTTTCCAGATGTCGCACATGCGGAACGAACAGTGGCTGGGCACGTAGAGCAGCGGATAGGCCGCCGGCCACCACCACGTGCTTTGCGTGTTGAACGGACACCACTGGCCCGGCCCCAGCGCAACCGGCGCGCGCACCTCGAAATCGAACGGCCGGTCCTGCGTCAGCCGCCAGACGGCGTCCACGTCGGGCGAGCCGTTGACCAAGCCCTGCTGGATCGGCGCGCGGACGGTCGCGTCCGCCGGCACGACCGGCGCGGGGGGATCCGCGAAGCGCTCGAGCGGAAAACCGCGCGGCCAGATCTGCGGATCGTCCGTGAAATGGCGATAGACGTTCGTCCAGCCGGCACCAACGATCCGCCGGGCGTCCGCCACGGTTTCGGCGCGCGGCGCCCAAGTCGCGAGCGGCGCGTTGTCGTCGTCGGTCTCGTAGATGCACGCGGCGCCCGCGCGGATGGCCTGGAGATAGCCGACGTTCTTGCGCGCGTAGTGGCCCGTCGGCAACGACGACGCGAGGGCGAAGCCGCTGGTCCGCTGGGCTTCCAAGCTCAGGAAATCGCAATCGGGCAGGTCGAACGCCGCCGGGCCTTTCTGGTCGCCCGCCACGACGAGGCGGCCGCCGATCTGCGCCAACCGGCGCTGCAATTCGCGAACCGCCGGCGTGGGCGCCTGGATCGTGGTGACGACGGCGAACAGTCCCGGGCGCGCGCTCATGCCCCGGCCTCCTCGCCGGCGATCCGGCATTCGCCCTGCACCGCGATCAGGCCTTCGCGCGCCTCGCCGCGATAGCCGTTGCCGTAGAGATCGGATTCGATGACGTCGAACGGGGCGGCGCCGTCCACGCGATCGAGCAACCGCACGCCCGGCTCGAACACGAGCAAATCCAGCGAATAGGCGCCCGCCATCAGCGGCAGTTCCGGAATTTCCAGGCGGACGATTTCGCGGGCGTGGCGCGCCGTCGATCCGAATCCGCCGGCCATGGCGGTGTTGAAGTGGAAAATCTTCTGGTCGAACACCGACCGGACGGTCAGGCCGACCACCGCAGAGGGAAACCGATCCAGCCCTTCGACGCGGACGTCCACGCGCAGCGGTTCGCCCGTGCGCGCCGACGACACGGGCAGTTCCCGTTCGTCGACCAGCCGCGCGGCGCGCAACAGCAACGGCGAATGGGCGAACAGCGGCTTGCGTTCATGCAGGGCCACGAATCCCTGCTCGTCGCGCGCATGGACGCCTTCCGTGGAATGGATGTAGGTCTGGATGACCTCGTCGGTCGGCCCCAGCGCCGCCACCCGCCCCTGCCGAAGCATCAGGGTGCGGTGGCACAGGCTGCTCACCGCCGCCATGTTGTGGCTGACGAACAGCACGGTGCGGCCGCCGCCGGCGACGTCCTTCATCGCGCCCAGGCATTTGCGCTGGAACGCGACGTCGCCCACGGCGAGGACTTCGTCGATCAGCAGGATCTCCGGCCGCAAATGCGCCGCCACGGCGAACGCCAGGCGCACTTGCATGCCGGAGCTGTAGCGCTTGACGGGCGTATCCATGAATTTTTCGAGGCCCGCGAAGTCCACGATGCGATCGTATTCTTCGCGGATTTCCCGCTGGCGCAGCCCCAGCAGCGTGCCGTTGAGAAAGACGTTCTCGCGGCCGGTCAGTTCGGGATGGAACCCCGTGCCCACTTCGAGCAGCGACGCGATCCGGCCGCGCAGGACGGCCTGGCCGGACGAGGGATCGGTGATGCCCGCCAGCACTTTCAGCAACGTGCTCTTGCCCGCCCCGTTGGCGCCGATGATGCCGAAAACCTCGCCCTCGGCCACGGCAAATCCCACGTCGTCGAGGGCTTTCAGCACGGCGCCCGCTTCGGCCGGACGCCCCGCCAGCCGGCGGGCCAGCGCGGCCCACCGGCCGCGATGCAGTTCGCCCAGGCAAAACTCCTTGTCGAGGTGCGCGACTTCGATGACGGGCCGGCCGGTCATATCACGTCCGCCAGCGTCCTTTCCACGCGCCGGAAATAGACCATGCCCGAAAACAGCAAAAGCAGCGCCACCCCAAAGCCGCCAACCAGCAACCCCCATCCTTCGACCGGTTTGCCGAGCAGCGCCCAACGGAAGCCTTCGATCACGCCCGTCATGGGATTCAGCTGCAGCAGCCAGCGAAACCGTTCCGGCAGCAGCTGGACGGCGTAAACCACGGGCGTCGCGAACATGCCGAGCTGCAGCAGATACGGCACCAGATGGTGGACGTCGCGATAGCGAACGGCCAAAGCGCACAGCCACAGCGATAGTCCGCCGGCGCAGGCGACGGCCGGCACGAGAAAGATCGGGAACAGCAGCATCTGCGGCCCGAACGCCATGTCGGCGCGATACCAAACCATCATGCCGAACAGGACGACCATGGCCAGCGCCAGATCGAGCAGGCCGGTGAACAGATAGGAGAACGGCAGGATCATGCGGGGAAAATATACCTTGTTGATCATGTTGCCGCCGCCGAGCAGGCTGCCCGAGGCGCTGGTGATCGTCGTGGAGAAATACGTCCACGGCAGCAGGCCGGCATAGAGAAAAACCGGATACGGCATGCCGTCCGACGGCAAATCGGCCAGACGCCCGAACACGACGCTGAACACGATCATCTGCATCACGGGCTTGAGCACGGCCCAACCGATGCCGAGCAGGCTCTGCTTGTAGCGCACCGTCAGGTTCCGCCACGCCAGCGCGCCCAGCAAGTCGCGGTATTCCCACAGCTCGCCCAGGGCCAGATCGAACCAGCCGGTGCGGGGCCGGCGGACGTATTCGCGCACGGAGCGGGACATGTCAGCTTCCTCTCGCCGGTACGCCGGCCAAAACATCC
This sequence comes from uncultured Verrucomicrobiota bacterium, assembly GCA_937872095.1. Classification (GTDB taxonomy): domain Bacteria; phylum Verrucomicrobiota; class Kiritimatiellia; order CAIQIC01; family Lenti-01; genus Lenti-01. The sequence goes on along the minus strand of CALMNW010000070.1, from coordinate 64,087 downwards.
GGCCGGGTGCCGACCCAGACGCCGGCCCACGCGGCGGCCAACAGGGCGATCAACGGAATGCGCAGGGGAAAGTCGATCAGGCAATGGAGACCGCAGGCGAGCAGGCCGAAACCGAATGCGCGGCGCTCGAGATCCGCGAAAGGCGGAATTTCCGCGGAAGCGAGGGAGGCGGTTTTGCGCGCGGACAGCGCCAGCGCCAGCACGGCCACGACCGCGATCGCTCCCGCCACGCCGAATTCGACTAGAAACTGGATCGGTTCGCAGTGCGCATGCAGGATGGTTTTTCCCGCGAACGCCGGAGACTGGTAGTACGGAAACACGACGGAGAAGGTTCCGGGACCGATTCCCCACGCGGGATGTTCCCGCCAGGCGACGAGCGCATCCTTCAGGATGCCGGAACGGAAAGACCACTCCTGGCCCAGAACCTCGATGCGCTGCCATTCGCGCCAAAAAGCCCGCACGGCGAATCCCGCCGCCACCGCGATCGCCGCCCACCCCGCCGCCTTGAGCCCCGCAGACGCCGGGACGCCGGCAAACGGATAATTCCGGATCGTCCGATGGCACAACCAGACGTGCGCCGCCACCAGCAGCGCCATCACCGCGACGCCGGCGCGGGAACGGCACAGCACCACCGCGGCGGCCATCAGCGCGGCCACCAGCAGGAAGAGACCCGCCGGGCTGGACAGACGCCCTTCCTGCACCGCGCGGAAACGCGCTCGCGCCGCCGCAACGAGGACCACCGGCAAAAGCAAATTCGAGAAGACGGCGAAATGGTTCTCGTTCACGAAGATCCCGGTACGTTCGTAGACGTGACCGGGATTCGGCTCCAAGCGCTGCATCAGAACCGCCAGCGCCATGGCGGCGGCGGCCGCCGCCGCCAGCGCCTGCAGCCCGCGGATCTGCCGGCGGGACAGGCGAAACCCCAGGACGAAAGCGGCGAACAAAGCCAGAAACAGGCGGCCGGCGGCCCACGTGCCCTCGGGATACGCGGAAGCCGGTCCTCCGCGGATATGGTCTTGCGGAATCAAGCCGCGCCCGTCGGCCCAACCATGGGAAGCGTTCCAAGCATACATAGCGATCAACCCCAGCAGCAGTCCTCCCGCCAGCCCGATCCGCGCGGGCAGGCCACCGGAGATAAGGCTGCCCGCCAATGCCAACACGGCAAGGCCGGGCACCACTCCGTTTTCCCAGCGGACCGGCCACGGACTCGTCCAGGCGGCGGCCGCCAGCAAGAGCAGGAGCATGACCAGCGGAAATGGAAAGTCGCGGGCTTTCATCCTTCGCTGGCCGGCGACGCGTCGGCGGACTGGCTCTGGTAATGCCGGTAGGCATAGCCGCCGTAGCGCCGGTAATAATAGTAGTTGGCCATCGAGTTGAGATTCACGCCGTTCAGGATGCTGCCGATGCAAGGCGTGCCGCTTTCCCGCAACTTGAGAACCGCGTGGCTCGCGCCCATGCTGTGCGTGACTCCGTAGCGCACCACGAACAGCATGCCGTCCACGTGCGGCAACAGGACCAGCGAATCGCTGACGCCGAGAACGGGAGGCGCATCGATGACCACGTGCTGATAGAGGCCGCGCGCCTCCCGCAAGAAATCGGCCAGCGGCTTGCGGCCCAGCAATTCGGCGGGATGCGAAGGGATGCGGCCCGACAGCATCACGTCGAGGTTCGGCACCTCCTGCGGATACAGGGCTTCCTGCCAGCGATATTCTCCCTTGAGCACTTCGGCCAATCCCGGCCGATCCTGATCGGCTCCGAAGATCTTGGCCAGCACGGGGCGACGCAGGTCGGCGCCGACCAGCAGAACGCGGCGGCCATCCTGGGCAAGGCTGACGGCCAGATTGGCGGAGATGAGCGACTTGCCTTCTCCCGGCCCGGCGCTGGTGATCATCAGGACGGGGGCGTTGCGGACGTCTTCCCGCAGCAGGAGACTGGCCCGCAGGGTGCGGAACGCTTCGGCCACTTCGCCGCTCTGCTTGAGATGCGCGACCAAGCCGCGCTCCCGGACGGACTTGTCGAAAATCAGGGGAACCGTGGAGAGAACGGGCAGGCCCAGGAGACGTTCGACCTCCTCGTTGCGGCGAAACCGGTGGTCGGCGTAATAGAACAGGAAGATCGCGCCGAAACCGAGGATCAATCCAAAAGCGACGCCGCGCACCATGGCTTGTCCCGGACGCGGACGAAACGGCGCTGGGGCGGGCCGGGCTTCTTCGGCGAGGCGGATGACATCGGTCGGCAGCGATTCGGAAACGCTGGCTTCCTTCATCCGGGCGATCACCGCCTGGTGGATTTCCTGATCGGCCTCGATGTTGCGCTTGAGTTCGTTGTAGCGAACCAACTTTCGGTCCAGCTCGAAGGACGCTTTTTCCTGCTCTTCCAGCGCGGTCTGGAGATTCCGCTCCCGCTCGACCAGCATTTCATACCGGCTCTTCAAGGCGTAGATGGCGGCGCGGCAGGCCTCTTCGAACTGCTTCTGGAGTTTTTGCTCCAGTTCGACGGCCTGCTGCAGGTCCGGATGCTGCGAACGATAGCGCTGCTGCAAACCGGCGACTTCGCGCTGCTGGTCCTGCAGCTTCTGGAGCGCCGGCTGGACGCCGGGATCGTTCAGCACCGCCGCGATCTGGGCCAGCGGTACCTCGGCGTCGAGCTGCCCCTGGACGGACTTCCACATCGTTTCGGCCTGGATGCGATCGGTCTGGGCCATGGTCAGCACGCCGTTCAGCGCCTTGAGCTTTTCGATGACGATGTTCTGGTCCTCTTCGAGGGAGACCGAACCGGTTTCCTCCCGGTATTCCTGAAGCTCGAGCAGTCCCTTCTCCAGCTTGTCGCGATATTCCTCGGACCGGTCGCGGAGCCAATCGATGGCTTGCATGGAGATGCCCATGCGGTTGTCGAGATCCTGCTGGATGTAGGACTGGGCCAACGCGTTGGCCAGATCGGAAGCGATTTGGGGATCCGGATGTTCGACCACGACGTTGATCATCCGGGTTTTTTCGACCGCGGTGATCGTCACGAGCCCAAGCGCGGCTTCGGCTTTTTCCTCCGGCGTTTTCCCCGAGAAAAATTTCGGGTTTTTTTCCAGGCCGCTTCGCTCCAGCGCCTGTTTCATCATGTTGCGGCTGTGGAGGGCGTTGATGTGCGTATTGAAATATTCCAGATTCCGGGTGTTGTAGGCCAAGATGTCCTGGTAGTTCAGGATTTTGGGAATCTGCGCCTCGACCAGCAGCGTGGCCGTACTGCGGTAATAGGGCGTCTGCCGACGGGCCTGGAAGAAGAAAAACAGGAAAACGGCGACGGCCACCAGCACGCCCAGCCAGGCGCGCTCCATGAGGATGGCCACGCCCTCGCGCCAATCGGGAAATTTCGAGAGAGAGCCTTCCGAACTTTCCTCGGCGCCGGCGACGTATGGAGTTTTCTGCATGTCGACCGCCTATCGCCTCTTAAAACAGCACTTCCGGCACCATGATGACGTCGTTCGGCTCGAGCGGCACGTCCTGCTGCTTGCCCCTTCCGCCCAGCAGATCCGACACGCGGAATTTCAGCGTCGTTTGATGGCCGTCCGGCAGCCGCCGCACGATGCGGACGCGATCCGGACTGGCCAAATCGGTGAAACCCCCGGCACCGGCGATGGCTTGCAGGAGCGTCATGGTTTCGCCGAAGGGCAGCGGATAGACGCCGGGTTTCTTGACTTCGCCCATCAAGACGATCTGCGAGCTCTGGGTGGACAACAGCTTGAAAATGACGCGGGGATCGACCAGATAATCCTTGGCCAGCTTCCGGGTGAATTGCGCCTCCGCCTCTTCGAGCGTTTGCCCCGCCATGGGAACCGCCCCCACGAGCGAATGGCGGACATCGCCGGACGGGTTGATCTTGAACGTGCCGGACAATTCCGGTTCGCGATAGACCTGGATCTCGATTTCGTCGCCCGCCTGCAGCACGTATTGGGCAGACGCCTTTTCCGGTTTCGCCGGTTCCGCGGCCCAGTCTTTCGGTTGCGCGCGCAGAGCCTTGGCCGCCGCCTTTTTTTCGGCCTGTTGCCGTTTTTTTTCCGCGGCGGCGAGTTTTTCGGCTGCGGCCGCGGCTTGCTTCGCTTCCTTCTTGGCCAGCTTCTCGGCGGCTTTCTTTTCGGCCGCCGCTTGCTTGGCTTCCGCCGCGGCTTGCTTTTCCGCCTCGCGGCGCTGGGCTTTTTCCGCGGCGGCGAGCTTCTTGGCCGCGGCCGCGGTTTGCGCCGTTTCTGGTTCCGCCGGCTGCTCGGTCTGTGGATCGCCAACGGCTTCGGGAGCCGCCGGCGTCCGCTCCGCGGCCGCCGACCGATCGGCGGTCGATTCGCTCAGAATGCCGCCGGGCGGAAGCGGCAACGGATCGTTGCTGGCGCAACCCGCCATCCAGCCGAACGCGAGACCGGCCAACAAGAACCCCAGAAACCACCCGAATCTGTCAACACGCGACGCCATATCGTTCTTATAACACAGGCTGCCCGGAAAGGGAATGCCGGATTGGGGACCGGACCTCAATAGTTCCAGCTGGCGCGCAAGGTCCAGCGTCCCTGTTCGTACGAGGTCGAATCCCGCGTTTCCGCTGAACCTTCCACGTCGCCGTCGCGACGCATGTAGGAATACGCCACGCCGACGGAAAAGCGCTCTTTGCTCCACCAATCCACGCCGACGGAAAATCCCCAATAGCGATCCGTCCGCCCGTCCAGTCCGCCGCCCTCCGGGACGGCGCCGCCGGAATAGTCGATTTGGCCGAACGTGGCCGAGGCATTGCCGCGCAAGCGCTCGCTGAACAGCCGCCGGTTCGCGCCGAAAACGACGCCTTGATCCACCACGTCGACGGCGTCCGCATCGACGGCGGGCCGGATATCCGCATACAATTCGCCCGTGAAGGTCGCGAGGCCGAACGGCGCGCTCTCGGCTTTCAGCGAGGCGATCCAATGGGCGTAGTCGTCGCGCGATTCTTCGTCGTAGCGGCGCCACATGTAGCCCACCCGGCCGGCGGCGTTGAACTTGGGCGACTGCTTCCCGCGAACGCCCAGCGACAGATCGTAGAAATCGGCGGCGGCGGCGCGATCTTCCGGCTGGCGCGGATCGTCGCGTCCCAGGCCGCCCTGGACGAACATCTGGCTCTTGGGCGACACGCGGTGATACAGCCGGCCGGCCCCGTAGTAGCGGTTGTAGTCGAGGTAGTTCTCCGCATCGAATTCGTGCATTTCCGCCCGGCCCTGCAGGCCCAAGCTGGACTTGCCCGAAATCCGATGTTCCACGCCCAGATCGGCGGAAAGATCCCGTTTGGCCACGCGCGCGCCCACCACCGTATCGACGTCTTCCAGGCGGCGAAAACCCACCTGCCCCTGGATCTGGCTCTTGCCCGTGCGGTAGACGCTGCCCAGCCGCAGCAAATGGCTCGGTTGGTCGTTCAATCCTTCTTCGCTCTCGTAAAGGGGCAGGATGAGGCCGTAATCGGCGTAGACGTGGTTGTCCGCCGGCCGACCCCAGATGGCCAGCAAACCCGGCGCCAGCGAAATGGTGGTTCCGACCGTCTGGTTGGTCGCGTCGAGAAAGACGTTGTCGTCGCGCGCGATCGCCAGACTGACGCGCGGCAGCAACGCCCCGGTCTTGGCGGGCACGTAGAACGGATCGACGACGGCGCCGCCTTGGTCGATATAGGACGCCGCATCGACGCCGCGGGTATAGAAACCGGCGGCATAGCCGTCGTCCGCGGCCATGCCGAGGGTGGGTGCCGCGAATACGGCACCCGCCAGGGCAAACCAGATGGCGGCGATCCGTTTCATCAAGGGGCTTCGAGATAGCGGAAGCCCTGGATCAGCTCCACTTCCTTGTGGTCGTACGGGGTTCCATCCGGATGCAACACGTCTTGCTGCCAGAGGTCGGGATCTTTGTCCGTCCGATAGGCGGCTTCCTGGATGGGCCGGTGGGTCTTGCCGCTGACCAGCCCTTGGTTGAACCAACCGGCGCGATAGGTGGAAAACAGCGGCAGCACGTTTTCGAAGTCGTTGCCCGTTTGGCGCATCAGCCAATCGGAACAGATGATGGGGCGCTGGTAGCGCTGCAGCAACTGGAGGCGCGCCGCGACGCTCTCGGCGTCGTCGAAGCTCTGGAAGGTGATCAGGTCCGATCGCTCAAGTCCGCGGGCGGTCATCGCGCCGCCGAATTCCCGCCAGGCCGGCACGGCCAGCGGCTGCGACGGTTCGACGGCACGCGCCCAGTTGAACGTCTGATCCAGCAGCGGCAGCGACTCCTCCCCCAGCCCGCCGTTGCCGACCACGTTGTAGAGATCCCAGTACAGGACGCGCCGGTCGCGCTTGAATTTCCCCATCACGTCCTTGACGTATTTTTCCAGCGCGGGCCACTGGCCGCGATCCTTCACCGCAGCGGCGCCGGGACTGGGCACCCACCGGGCGTTGTGTTCGCCGGGAAGCGGTTCGGGCTGCGGACCGACGTGCGGGGCCTGGCCCGCCCGATTCAGGTCGTCGAACAGCACCGGCACCACGCGCAACCCGTGTTTCGCCGCGATCTCGAGCAGCCGATCCACCCGGTCGAGAAATCCGTCGGGATCGTCCTGCCATACCGCGAATTGAAGTTGGACGCGGATGCCGGTGTAGCCGACGTCCCGCGCCCAGCCCAGTTCTTCGTCGATCGTATCGGGGTCGAAAGTGTCTTCCATCCACATCTCGACCGAATTAACGGCCGTGCGGGGGATATAGTTCACCCCTTTCACCGTGCCGAGATCGTCGAACCACTTCCAGATGCGGATTTCATCCCAACGTCCGCCCGGCGCCCCTTCTCCGGGCCGGGGCAAGGCGGCGGGCCGAACGGCCGCCACCGCCGGCCGGATCGTGGGGCTGGCATCCGTCACCAGCGCGCCGGCATCCAGATCGAGGAACGGCGCGGTCGCGCCGATATATTGCCCGAGCCCTTCCCGGTCGAACGGCCGCTCGTGATGGATGAAGGGCTCCAGATCCGCGAAAAAGGCGTTGCACAGCTCGAACTGGTAGAGTTCCGGGTTTTCGCCGATGTCTTCCCAGCGGAAGGCGCCGCGCTCTTCGCCGTCGGCCGCCAGCCAGGCGGCTTGGTTCGCCTTCAGTTCCGTGCGGCTGCCGTTGCGGGGAACGACCGCCAATTCGTGCGCTTCGCAGGCGACGTGCCAGCGATCTTGTTCGCCTTGCGCGACCACGAACGCCCCCCCGTGGGCTTCGACCCGGCCGGCCGACGTATCGATCCGCAGATCCAGCGTCGGCAGGGGCGTTCCCGCCTGCACGCGCAGGCGGCCTTTGAGCAGGCGCACGTGGATGCGGCGGATCAAATCGTCTTCGCTCTCCGGCAAGCCGTCCGCCGTGTGGCGCAATTGATCGATGACGAATTCGGTGTTCGGCGCGACGCACAGGATCGCGCCCGGCGAACACACCAGGCACAGGCGGCCATCCTTACCGGTGATCACGCGGACGTTCTCGCCGACGGAAGCCCCCTCGAACAAATCCATCAGCTCCGTGCGCCCTTCGTGGACGGGCGCGGTGAACACGCGCGCTTGGGCGCGGCCGGTCATCGCGGCCACGATCGCCTCGCCCGTAGGCTTGGCCGCCTGCGCCGTCCAGGACAGCAGGCAGCCCGCCAGCGCCAGCCGCCCCGCCCGAAAAACGATGCTTGTGTTGCTCATGGCTTGTACTACCTTTTCCACTCGGAACCCGTCACCGTCATGCGCGATATCCAAACCATCCTCGCCGCGCTGCTCCAGCAGCGCACGCCCGTCACCTTTCACGCTCAAGGGCCCAGCATGCATCCGACCATCCGCGACGGAGACGGCGTTCTCATCCAACCGCTGGATGTCGGCACGATCCACCGTGGAAGCGTTATACTTTATCAAATTAACGGCCGGCTTGTCTTGCACCGATGCACAATTAACGAAAAACGAACAAATCGCGTTTTTGCCGTCGGCGATGCCGCCGTGAAGGGCGGCGACTGGATCCCCAAATCCGACGTGATCGGCGTCGCCGCAAGTTCTTGTCAAAACGGGAAGATCCGGCTCTTGGACACCCGTCGCGCCCGTTGGACCGGCCTCTTGCGTTTTGCCCTGCGCCCGTTGCGCCGCATGTTGATCCATTTCCGCCAGGCGTTTCATGCGCAGGCTCCTGCCCCGCGGAATTCCTGAATCCCGGCCAGTTCCCGGACCGCCGCCGGGGTTTTCGGGAAATGAAACCGCGCGATCTCGACTTCGCGCGTCAGCCGCTCCAGCCCATCGAGCGTTCCCTGCGCCCAGGTCTCTTCGAACCACGGCACCGCCGCCACGTCCAGCAACGCCAACCGAATTTGCGACGCCGACATGGACTCCCGGCGGCACTCCGCCGCTTTCTGCAGAAAATGGATGCCGGCGAGCGGAACTTCCGCCGCTTCGGCGAAGCGACCCGAACCGTGCCACGGCGTGCCGGCCACGCGCCATTCGCCGCCGCGCCGGAACACGACGACGCGATCGTCGTTCAGGATCCGCCAGCCGGCGGCGTGCAGCAGACCCGAGATGGTGGACTTGCCCGCGCCGCTGCGCCCCGTGAAAACGCGCCCGACGCCGTCCTTCACCGCCACGGCCGCGTGCAGCAACGTTCCGCCGATCTGCGCCAGCAATCCCCACGACAGGATCTGGTCCAGCGGATACCGCAAGGGCGCTTCGCAAATGCCATCCTCGCGCTCCGCGGAAGAGCGCGCCAATTCCGCGCGCGTCAAATCGCGCGCGACGCGGCAGGCCAGCCGCGCGGTTTCCGGCGCCCGCAAGCCGACGTGAAAAAGCAAATCGGCGCCGTCTTCCCAAACGGCCCAGTGGTCCCCCGCCCGCCACAACGGCGCGCCGGCCGGCGGCGGCGGCACGCCGCGCACCAGATCCACCGGCAATTGGGCCAAGGGCTCCCCCGGCCCCGCCGCGGAGAAAAACCCGCCGTAGGCCGGATCGGAATATCGCACCGCGCCAAGCTCCGCGGTCCGCAGCGCGAAACGCAGCGGACCGACGTCTAGATGGCCGACGTTCCTCAAGATCCTCCCTCGTACGCCGTGATCGGCGGGCCGACGCAACCGCTGTCGGACTCCAGTTTGCAGCCCTGCGACAGCGTCTCGGCCAACGCCAGATCCACGCGTTCGATGTCGGGTTTTTCGTACGGACGGCGCACGGTCAGATCCAAGCCCGCAGGCGAACGGTTTTCATCATTGGGCTTCATCTGCATCCTCCATCGCCGCGCCGTAGCGCAACCAAGTGCTCTTTTTCACGTAATCCGATTCCATTTCTTCATGGCCGGTTTCGATCCGGTTGAACGCCGGACAATGCGCGCAGGCGCCGCGCATCTCGCCGGCGAAAACGACGTCGTTCCGCGAACGCTTCCGGCCCTGGATGGCGGCCAGTTCGCCGTTCCAGATTTCCCGGAACGGGCGGCCGGCGGGTTCGCACCGGTAATTTTCCGCCAGCAGGCACGGTGCAAGTCCGCCGAACGGGTCGGCGCAGAACGCGGACCGGCCCGCGGCGCAGGCGTACAGCCGGTCGTCGGCGGGAGCGCCCGCGGTCTGCTCGATCTTGGCTCGCCACATGGCGCGGCGGGCCGCGGTGGCCATGTCCGCCCGCACGGCCTCTGCCGGCGAAACGCGCAGCGCCAGCGGCGCGCGCGAGCCGCCGTCCAGGCAGGGAAAAATCGCCGCGTCGTGGCGGAAGGCCGCGCCGATTTCGGCGGCCTGGCGTTCCATTTCTGGCAATTCGCCGAGATTGCGCTTCAGCAACACCGTTTTCAGCGCGAGGCGCACGCCGGCGGCCTGCAGGCGGCGGATCCCCGCCCAAGTCCGCGCGTGCGCGCCCGGCACGCCGGCGATCGCGTCGTGGGTTTCCGCCGTCGCGCCGCAGAGGCTGATTTCCACCTTGCGCGGCGGCCACTCGCGGAACAACTCCGCGATCCCGGCCGTCACCAGCGTTCCGTTGGAAAACACCGTCACGACCAGGCCCAAATTGCGCGCATGGCGATAGATTTCGGCGAAATCGGGCCGCAGCAACGGCTCGCCGCCGGTGATCGTCAGATACAGACAGCCCGCTTCGACCCAGTCGGAAATCGCCGCGCGCACGGCGGCGGTCGCGAGCTCGCGGTCCTCGTCGCGCAGGTGGTCCGCCTGGTCGCCCAGATAGCAGTGGAGGCAGCGCAGATTGCAGCGCCGCGTCAGTTCCAGCGTGGCGGAAACGGGCAAGCGAGACCGGGCGGCGCGCGCACGAAATCCCGCAGTCCACTCCCCGGTCGCGGCTTGGACGGCGCGAGTCACCCCGCCACCTCCAGCAACCGCTGGGCCACGAGTTTCTCCGCGAATTCGCGGCAATCGGCCAAGGCCGCTTCCGGCGCCACGGCGAACTCCGCTTCCAGCGCCGCCGCGATCGCGCCGAGCGGTTCGCCCCGCGCCAGCCGCGTCCAGATGAATTCGCCCGTTTCGTTGACCGGAAACACGCAGCATTCGCGCGCGACGGCGCCCGCCACCGGCACCAGCAGGCGGTCTTCGCCGATCCGGCGCAGAACCACCTTGCCGTTTATCCGATAGGTCCCTGAAGCGTTCCGAACCACCGCTATTTCCGTTTCGCTTTCACGCCGATATACACCCGTTCCGCCCACGGGCGGTTCACCCGCGTGCGCACGGTTTCCATGATGCCGTCGGCATCCGGTTCGACGCCCACCGTTTGGACATCGTCCGGATCCGTTTCCCATTCTTCCAGATTTTCCGAAATAAACAACAAATACTGGATGTCTGCGCGCTGGATGCGCCGTTTCCAGCGCAGCACGACGCCGGCAGCGCTTTCCGCGCGGGTCGCCACGCCGTCGAGCGCCGGCAACGGGAATCCGAATTCCGGCAGTTCGGCCAAGACCTGATCGTTTCCGCCGAGCGCATATTCGGCGAAATTGGCGTCCGTGGCTCCGCTTGTGGCCGCGTCGGCCAAATCGGCCGGCGCAAAACGTTCCCAGCGCCATTGGGCAAAAGTCGCGGCGGCGGCGGACGCGCCCACGTTGCCGGCCATCCGCAGCGCCGGATCGCCGAACAGATTGTAGACGGCGAAGGTGTCCTTGGTCGCCCAAGTGCTGGCCAGCGAGCGGCGGGCGCGGAGAATCGCGAGTCCCCAGGTGCCGGCGCCATCCTGCACCACGGCACGATAGAACGCCTCGGCCATTTCCGTGGCCGGCGCATTGCGGGACATGCCCGACGCGCTCCAGACCGCCACGGCCCCGCCGCCGGCGCGCCGCAGCAGGAGTTCGCTGAGGCTCTGCACCCCCGGCGCCTCGAACCGGCCGACCAGACAGCTCAGCGCCACGAAAGCGGGGGGCCGCGTCGCGTTGGCCATCCGACCGACGTCCGCCGCCGCCAGCAATTTCGTGCTCAGGGAACCGATCGCGGTGGCATTGCCGTGGCCGGTGTAATGGATGAATCCGGCTCCGTTTCGGAACCAATTCGAGACGGCGCTGCGCGCCGCGGCGATCGCCATGGAATCCAGATCGATCTGCTGCGCCACCGGATGCGTCGCGTCCGCCTGCAGGGCCAGCTGCTGGTTGGATGCCCGGAAATCGCCGGCCTCGGGATCGGCCTTGTCGGCGGACAACACGATCTGGTTCTGCCAGGTTTCCCCGAAACCGAGTTCGCTGGCCTTGATCTTGGCGATCATGGCGGCGAGATCCGCGGCGGTCAGCGCGGGCAGGCGGCCGATGGCAACATCGGGCAGCTCGTCGCCGTCGAGGTCCGCCAGCAGTCCGTCGGAGGCGAAAAGTCCATCCAGCGTTTGCAGCATCATGGGCGGGACGTGGTTGACCTCGTTGCTCAGCGCGCCGAGATAGTCGTAGTGCCCGTTGCCCGCCAGCACCACCATCCAAGGCGCTTCCGCCCACGTGCCGGCGGCGTACGAAAGCAAGGCCGGAATCGCTTCGGGCGTATACAGGCCGGCCGCCATCCAATCGCAGACGTCCTCGAACGTCGCCACGCCCACGCGCAACCCCTGGCTCGCGCGATAATCCGCCAATTCCTGCGCCGCGGCGGCCAGCGCGCGCGAAGCGACGACCAGATAGTCGATCCGGTTGGTTGCCGCCAGGAACCACGGGGCGGCATTGACCGGCTCGGGCGCAAGCAGCGGAATGCCATCCGCTTCCGCGACCGCGAAACGTTCGTTCTCGGCAGCCACGGCCCACGCCTTGGCGGGGAGCGTTCCGGTCTCGTCGGCGATCCACGTCGGATTCCCGGCCGCGTCCAACGCCATGGCCAGCGGCGCGGCGAACGCCGCGGCGGATACGGCCGCGGCGGTGCCCGCGCGGAAGTCCGCCGTCCCGTTCATCGGCGCCAGATCGCGTTCAAAGGACGCTTCGATCCAATCCACCACGAAGTAGCTGTGGCTGCGGCCTTCGGGCAACACGCCTTTCACCGCCACCACGTTCGCGCCGTTCGAGACCGCGGCCAACGGAATCGTCACCTCGGCTTCGACCGCGTCTTGCCCGTCGAAGGCGACCGATCCCACCGTCGTTCCGTTGAAGCGGATTTCCGCCAGATGGTCCGGATCGTTGGTCGTGCTCGACCAGCCCATCAGCCGGATCTTCAGGACCACGTTGCCGGTGCGGCCGGCCAAATCCAGCGGGAAACTGCGCAGCGAGGCGGCATTCGTGCCGCTGATCACGTAGTCCCAGTAATAGAAGTCGTCGGGCTTGATCAGCGCGCTGTCGAACGGATAGCGGTCCTGCTCGAAACGAACCTGCACCGGAAAAACCGTGCCGCCCGACGAAGCGCCCGGCTCGCGCCGGGGCATCGCCGCGCCGGAAGCCTGCGAAATCAGGCAGGCGTTGTCGCGCGCATACCAGTTGTCCGTCGCCTGGCCGCAGAAGACCAGCCGCGCGCGCGCCGCGTCGTAGATTGCCGGGACCGCCGCGCCTTGGGCCGAAATTCGCAGTCCATCCGCTGCGGCCAGCGCCTGCACGTCCGCCAACGCCAGGCCCATGCCGTCGGCGATGGCTTGCAGGCCGATCCCGTAGATGCCTTCGTCCCGGAACGACACCTTGAGCACGCTCGATGGGCCAGCCAGTTTGGCCGCGGCGTACGTGACCGGCGCGACGGCCTTGGCCGCCCGGATTTCCGCCCGGGCCGCCTTCGCCGCCGGCGGCGGCGCGGCGAAGCGGATTTCCTGCATGCCGACGTCGATGACTTGGCCCGACAGTTCCACTTCTTCCAGCCGGTAGGTCCCGTCGCCGCCTTCCGCGGCGTCCGGATCCGCGAGCCAATAGATGGAACCGGACGGTTCGAATGCCGACGGCACCAGCACGTCGTTCAGGCGCGTTTCCGCCCCCGTCTCCGGATCGACGCGATAGACGAAGAAGCCGGCCGTGCCGAATTCGGAACTCGTGTGCCAAACCACTCGGCCCTCGCCCTCCGTCCATTCGCCCCAGACATCGGCCACGGCGGCCCAGGTCGGCGGCGGCGGCGTCAAGCCCAAGTCGACGTTTTCCTGGTTTTGGCCGACGCTCAGCAGCAGCACGGCGGTTTGGGCGTTGTCGCCCACCTGTCCCTGGATCACATCGCTGTCGAGGGTGGTGTTGGTCCCCTGGTAGGGCGAGGCGATGCGATAGTCGTTGGTGCTGAGCGCCGCCAAATCGAAACGCACGAAATAGTTCGCGGGCGCCAGATTGGTGAAGGCATACGCGCCGCTCACGCCGGTCGTGACCGCCGCCACGACGTTGGAATCGACGTCGAGCAGATAGACCGGAATGTTCGCGAACCGGTTGGTTTCCGATCCCGCGCGGATGCCGTTGTCGTTGGCGTCGAACCAAATCAGACCGCTCAGGGCGGCCGGCGGCGCGCCGTCCACCAGGAAATCCCGGTCGGTCACGTCCACGCCGGCCAGCGGCACTTCGATCAGCGCGGAACCGTTGCCGTTGCCATCCACGTCGGTGATGCTGGTGGCGCCGGCGGGCGTGGTCATGACGACGAGGTAATCGCCGGGCGGCAGGTTGGCGAAGGCGTAGGCGCCGCCGACGTCCGCGACGACGTCGGCCATCCACTCGTTCAGATCGGCCACGCCGTCGCCGTCGATGTCGCGGTAGAGCGAAACGGTCGTGCCGGGCACGGGCCGGTCGGGCGCGTTGAAGGCGCCGTCGCCCACGACGCCGTAGCCGTCGTCCTCGAACACCGTGCCGCTGATCGCAGCCAAGGACGCGCCGTTGTCCACCAGGAAATCCCGCGTGAACACGCTGTCGCCCGCCACGGTCACCGCGATGTTCGTCGCGCCGTTGCCGTTGCCATCCCGGTCGAGGATGGCGGCGGTGCCGGCCGGCGTCTCCATCTCGACGCGGTAGTTCCCGTCCGGCAGGCCGACGAACGCGTAGTTTCCGGAAAGGTCCGTCACCGTCGATTCGATCAGGGCGCCCAGGCCGTCGTAGAGATGCACGACCGTGCCCGGGATGATCGTGTCGCCGCCGGAGAAGAGGGAATCCGCGTCGGCATCCGCGAAAACGGTTCCGCCGATGACGTGCAGAATCCAGCGGTAGTCCTCGACCTCGCCGTTGTCCGCCGTGCCGGAATAGGCCAGTTGCGGCAGGAACGGCGCGCTGGGGAACAGGCGGAACCGCGCGTAGAGCACGGTGCTGTTCGTCGTGCTCAGGCTGCCCGCCGGAACGGCCAGCGGGATCTCGTAGACGCCGTCGAGGCCCGGACCGCCATTGGTGGCCACGGCTTGGTTCACGGCCAAGTCTCCGGCGTCGTTGAAATCGCCGTCGCCGTTGAAATCGATGAAGCCCAGCAGCCAGCCGGTGCCCTTGCCCACCGTCACCTCCACGGTGCCGCCGTCCACCCCCGGCGCCCAGCGGCCGATCAGGTCCACGCCGTCCTCGTCGTCCCCGCCGGCGAGGTCGTCGCCGTCCGCCAGCGACGAGGGCACGCCGTTGAGTTCGACGTCGACCGCGGCGCCGAGATAGAGGTTCGTCAGGTAGGTCACCATGTGCCGCGCGCCGCCGGGAAACTCCGTCTGGTAGCTTTGGGGCAGGTCGCCGTAATCGTACACCTTGGTCGAGCGATAGGCGAAATCCATGCCGTTGATTTCCGGCGCGATGGCGACCGTCAGATAGGCCGACACCGTGTTGCCCTGCGCGTTCGCGGTCTCGACCACCCCCACCCCGGCGATGGACCCATTGGTGGTAGTGAGTTTCAGGTAGTCTTCCGGCGCGAGGCTGGCCACGACGTATTGGTCGTCGCCGTCGCCGTTGGGCAGGCCCGTGAACGCATAATCGCCGTTGGTGGACGTGGTCGTCGTGGACACCTGGACGTATTCGCCGGCCTCGACGATGCCGTCGCCGTCGTCGTTCCAGAGATAGAGATAGACCTGGACGTTCGCGTAGGCCACCTCGTCGGCCGCCACGCCGTTCCAGTTCGTGCCGTTCAGCACGCCGTCGTAGGGCGTCGCATCGAAGCCGATCGTGCCGCTCAGGCTGTTGTTGCCCGCGTAGCGGTAGCCGAAATCGATCGAGAAGTCGCAGTCCGTGCAGGGCACGCCCCCGACGGACGTCACCGCGCCGCCGGACACCACGATATTGGTGCCGACGCCGTCGAGATTGCCGTCGGGATCGTAGGTCTGGGTCAAGCCCGGCGGGAAGTCCGGATCGCTGCCGACGACGGATACTTGGAAAGTACCGTCGCCGAGGTTGCTGAAGTAATACCACCCGTCGCCGTCGGTCTCGTTCGTGGCGATCGCGACGCCGTTGGACCAAAGCACCACGGACACGTAGGCGATGCCGCTCTCGTTGTCGTCGCGGACGCCGTCGTCGTCCGTATCGATCCACAGCGTGTCGCCGATGACCGCGCCGGGCGGAATATAGCCGAAGTCGGCGCCCATGTAGTTTTGGCCGTTGACCAGAGACCGGCCGTGTTCGCCGTCGCACGGCTGCGGCACGTCGAGATCTTCGCAGGGCAGTCCGTTGGAATCCGGATCGGCGGAAAGGAACGCCCCCGCCAGCGGACCGCTGGCCCCGTCCACCACAACCACGTAGTTGCTTGGTGCCAGCCCGGCGAACAGATACAGCCCGTTGACGTCCGTGGTCCGGCTGGCGGCCAGCGTTTCGCCGGCGTCATAGAATCCGTTGGCGTTGGCGTCGACATACAGCCGGACCACCACGCCGGAGACGCCCTCTTCGGAGTAGTCCTGCGTGCCGTTGCGGTTGGCGTCCCAGAAGATCGTGTCGCCGATCGCGGCGTAGGGCGCGAAGCCGAAATCGGCGTCCAGATAAGTGCTGCCGCCGCTGATCGTCACGTCGTGCGAGGTGGCCGTGCTGGCATAGTAGACGTTGCCGAAGGCGTCCTGCGGCAGGGCGGCGTCGGCCGCATCCACCACCACCCGGTAATTCCCGTCCGGCAGCGAGCCGAACAGGTAGGTGCCCGACGAACCGGTGTTCGTGGTCTTCAGCAGCACGTACGTGCCGTCGCCGTTCAGGTCCGCGTAGAGGCTGACCAGGACGTTCGCGATGCCGGTTTCCTGCACGCCGGACTGGAGGCCGTCCGCGTTCAGGTCCCGCCAGACCGTGTCGCCGATGGCGCCGGTGCCGTAGGGCTGGAAGCCGAAGTCCTGCGCGAAGTCGTTGGCGTTGGTGATCGTGACCACGCTGCGCCCGTCCTTCGCCCCCCAGGGATCCGCGGTGACGTTGTAGAGCGGCGGCAGGTCCGGATCGTTCCGGTCCACGACGACCAGGTAGGTGTTCGTCGCGAACAGGTTGGTGAAGGAATAATAGCCGTTCGTCGCCGTGACCGTGATGCCGGCCAGCGCATCCGTCGCGACGTCCACCACGCCATTGCCGTTGGCGTCCTCGTAGAGGTAGACCGTGACGTTGGCGATGCCCTCCTCGTTGGTGGCCGTCTGCGTCCCGTTGCCGTCCCAGTCGTAGAACAGCGTGTCGCCGATCGCGTAGGGTCCCGTCCGCCAATAGCTGAAGTCCGCGCGCGCCACGCCGCCGCTCACCACCGTCACGGAGGAATAGTTCGCCGTGTTGGTCCCGTCCGTGTCCCACGACAGGTTCCACGTGCCTGTCGACAGCATGCCCGTGTTGGTCGCCACCATCACGGTGTAGGTGCCCGTGTAGCTGCCGACGAAGCGGAAGTAGCCGTTCGTGGTCGCGACGTTCGTTGCCAGCGACGCGCCCGGACCGCAGGGCGAGGGACTCGCGCACAGATAGACCGTCACGTTCGTCAGCCAGTCCTCGCCCGCCTCGCGGTTCGTCTCCATGCCGTGGTCGACGTCGTGCCAGATCGTGCCTTCGATGGTCGTGCCCGTCTGGTAGCCGAAGTCCGTCGTCAAGTGCACGTTGTTGGTGCTGGCGGGCGCGGAATAGATGTCCAGATAGACGGCGTGCGCGTTGTCCCGCACCCCGTCTTCGTCGAAGGTGTTGGTCCCGGACCCGCCCGGCAGCGTGGCCGTCACCACCCGCACCGTGTAGACGCCCGTCGCCGGGATCGATTCGAACAGATAGTAGCCCGAGGCATCCGTCCAGTTCGTGATCGCCGCGCCCAGACCGTTCCCCAGATCGATGGTGGCCGGTGGCGTGAGGGAAACGGCCACGCCCGAGATGCCCATGTTCGTTTCGTTCTGGACGCCGTCGGCGTTCAGGTCGCGCCAGACGTAGTCGCCCACCGTCGCCGCCGGAAGCTGCGTACTGACCACGAGGCTGGTGGCGTTGTTGGCGGGCTTGCCGCCGAGGAACAGCGCGTTCGTCGCCCACGCGACGTTCGTCACGACGCTGTTCGTGTTGCCGGTCGGTTTCAGCAACTTGAAAGTCACCGCCACCGTCGAGGTCCCGCCCGGATAGATCGGCCCCAGGTCGGCCCAGTACAAGGTGCCCGTCGCGTTCGGCGCCGTGCCGTTGGTCAAGCTGCCGGTTTGCGGCGGAACCGCGCCGACGAACTGGAACTGGTCCGCGTCGTAGCAGTCCGTCAGCGGCACCGGCTTCAGCGTCGTGGTCGCGCTGCCCACCCCGGTCGTCGCGGTGCTCTGGATCTTGAACCCCACCGCGTCCAGCAGCAGCCAGATCGAGCCGCCCACCCCGCCGCCTTTCGCGCAGGTCAGCGTCACCGTGTAGTTCGTGGCGAAGTCGGCCCACGCCCAGGCGAAGGTGCCCGTCATGGGAATGGTCATGGTGCCGGTGACCAGATTCGTGGCCATGTAATTGCCCGTGAAGATCCGCTGCGCCGGCGACAGCTGGTCGACGTGCACGTCGAACGTGTCGGGATTGAGCAGGAGCGGCACGACCACGATGGGCATCACCACCGACACGTTGCTGATGCCGCCCGGCTGCGCGCCCAGCGGGAACCGGTCCAGAACAAAGGTCTTCGAGGCCGCCTTGAAGTTGTTGGAAGCGTACAGCCCGTCCGGCCCCGGCGGAACGTAGGCGTTCGTAGACGACAGCCATTCCGCTCCGGTCACTCCGTTGGTCGCCCAAGCGTAATAGGTCGCCAGCGACCCTCCGCCGGTGCCGTTGCCCGGCAGGTTGTTGGAAACGGCCAGGCTGTACGTGACGTACTGCCCCTCGCGGAAGGCGTTGGTGCTCGTCAGGGTTTTCTTCAGCGACAGCGCCGGCGCGAAGCCGAAGTCGGCGGCCAGGAACGAGATCGTGTTCGTGGTCGCGTGGGCGGAATCGAGGTCGGCGGCGACGTTCGTGGCGGTCGTCGGCGTGTAGCCGAGAGGCAGGTCCGGATCCCAGGCATCCACGCGGGCCACGAATTTGCCGTCGGGCAGATTCGTGAACAGATAGGCGCCGGACGCGCTCGTGACGTTCGAGCCGTAGTACAGATCCCCGGCATCGTACAGCCCGTTGGTGTTGGCGTCGTAGAAAAGCCAGACGGTGACGTTGGACAGTCCCGGCTCGGTCCCGTCCTGGATCTGGTTGCCCAGCAGTCCTCCGCCGGCGCCGTTGTCCGCCCACACCAGATCGCCCAGCCGGTTGGTGCCGGAGACGTACGTGGTGGTCTCGCCGCAGGCGAGTTCGCCCTCGCCGGCGATCGTGGCGCAGGCCTGGTTCGTGATGAACGGTGCGTTCGTAAAGGGCGTCTGGACCGTCACCTGCATTTTCACCGATCCGGCCACGTTGGTCGCGAGCGGATCGCTCAGCCACCACTGGACGTCGGTGACGGTCGCGGGATCGGCCGGCTCGGTGCCCTGCCAAGTCGCGCCGTTGTTGGTCGAATACAGCATCGTGTAGGCGCCGACGCCGCCCGGCAAGGTATTGCTGGCGGTCGAGCTGAGGCCGACGTACAGCGTCCCGTGGGGAATATGCTCGCGGATGACCAGCCCGGCGTTCGCATCGGGATCGCCCACCGACACCGGCCCGGGATTCGTGAAGGCGATGGTGTAGGACAGGGTTTCCCCGGGCGCGATGAACGGATGATCCACGCTTTTGGCGACCGACATGTGGGCTTCCAGGCTGGTCAATCCCTGGCCCAAATAGGCCCCGTAATCGCCGTTGAACTTCTCGTTGTCGAAACCCGACGCCACCTCCTGGTACGGGGTCAGAGCGCTCGAACAGCCGCCGCGCATGGCCATGAACTCGTAGCGCACGTAGCCGACCGCCCCGCGGTTGTTTTCCGGGACGTTCTCGAAGTAGAGCTGGTCCTCGACGTTGTAGATCGTCTCGGTCCCGTCGTTCAGCTTCACGATCACCAGCGCGTAGGTGTGCACGAGCCGGAAACACGAAGAATCGAACAAAGCCGCGTCGCCCACCGGCTGGAGCCACGCGTTGCGGTCGGGGATCAAATCGCCGTCGTTGTCGAACCCCGCCCCCACGTTGCCCAAATCGTACCAGACGCCTTCGGTCGCGATCACGGTGCCCGGCGAACCGTCGTCGGCCGTGTTCGTCCAGGACGGCTGGTAAAGTTCCAGGAGATCCTGGTATTCCTGCGGCACCTTGTTGGCTCCGTTCGGAAAGATCTTGTTGGCCATCGCCGAGATTTCGTTGCGCATCGTCACCGTGCGCGTCACGTCGGCCTCCAGCGGCGTTCCCGCATCCAGCGCGGTGCCCCAGATGCCGTATTGCAGCCACAAGTCGTCGTCCGGCTTGATCCCGCCCGTCACTGTTTTCCCGTCCTCGTCGACGTTCGGATAGCTCACCAGCCAGTACACCGTCTTGCTCTCGCCCGGCAGGATCGTGCCGAGATAGCGCGTGGCGTCCGTGGCGCCCGCCGCCCCGCCTTCATGCGTCAGCGCAAAGGCGTCGCCCGGCAACGGACCGATGTACGGCGCCTGGGCGCGGCTCGGATACGTCCCCGGCGTGCCGTTGGTGTAGTCGCCGATGTACGCCCAGACGTTGGTCAACGCGTTCGTCCCGTCGTTGTAGAACGTCGCGCTCAGGTACGCCGCGCGCGGCGCGTAGGTCGAGGGCGACTCCACGTTGGAATCGACCACGAAGTTGTAGGCGGACGCCACCTCGATGCGCAGGTCGCCGTCGGGGTTCGCGGCCCAGGCCGGCAAAGACGACCATGCCAACAGGAACGATGCCGTGAAAACTCCGCTCCTTTTAGTGATCCGCTTTTTCATCCGATTCCAGTTGGCGATTCTTCTTTCGATCGGTTAAATCACGCGAATAAAAAAAACGCAGCCGGGAAAACGGTTTTCCAGCTAAATTCTCACCATTAATTATCAATAAATGTACAATATTGAGAAGTCGAGTCAACAACATGCAAATTGAAGGTCATTAAAATCACGTTAACTCCGCGCCGACCTCCTCCGGAGCCGTTTTGATTGGTCTTCCAGGTCGTTTTTCATGTTTCGGCCTGATTTTTCGATTTTTTCATCCAAAACGAATCGAAAATTCGGATATTTTCACTGTTTTATGCGAATATTTTTGATTTTTCGGCAAATTCGGCTTCGTTTTGGCATGTTTTTACATTTTTTTGCGAATATTTTCAGAAATCAACGCATCGAATCGCTTATTTTCCTGTTTTCTTCGTATTTTTGCCGGCCGGCTCTCTTTCCGTGGCCGGTTGACACCATCCTCACCTCGAAGTAGCATGGTTCACTTAGGATATGCCAACATTCAGTTTATATTAAAGGAAAAGCCCCATGAACCGGAAAATCATTGGAATCGGCTTGCTGGCCGCAACGCTGGCGGCGATATGGGCCGCTTTTGTCCTTTTTACGCGGGAAAAGGTTCCGCCCGTCCAAGCGCCGGAGGCCGCCCCGCCGGCGGAAGCCCCCGCCACGCCGACACCCCAGATCGACTACAAGGCCGCGATCGAGGGGGCCCGACCCGGCGAATGGACGATGGATTTCGAAGCGGCCAAGGCGCTCGCGGCCGAAACGGGCCTGCCCCTGCTTCTGAACTTCACCGGCAGCGACTGGTGCGGCTGGTGCCGCATGATGGACAAGCAGGTGTTTTCGCAAGAAGCTTGGAAAACCTATGCGAAAGAGCACTTCGTCCTCGTTTGGATCGATTTCCCGCGGGAAAAGGCCTTGGTTCCGGAGAAATTCGTCGAACGGAACACGAAACTGGCCCAAGCCTTCGAGGTGGGCGGATTTCCGACCTTCGTCTTGCTCGATGCCGATGGCCAGACCCGCCTCGGGCAGACCGGGGCTTCCCGCGACGCCACCCCGGAACGCTTCATCGCCGCGCTGGAAGAAATCCTGCTCGCCTCGGATAAATCCGTCGCCGCGCTCCGGGAAACCATGACCGATGATCAGCAGGCGGAACTGGATGCCGCCCGCGAAGCCCAGCAACTCGCTCGCCAGAAGCTGGACGACTGGCTCCGGACGGAACCCGAGCAGACCGAGGAAAACGTCGCCTTGCAGCAAGGCCTGCTCGAGGAAATCGCCCATGCCGACGAAGCCGTTCTCCAGCTTCTCCGGTCGGCCGTGAAATAGCCGTTTCGCGGCAACGAAACAAAACGCCCGGGACGCTTGCGCTCCCCCGGCGCATCCGGTAGGCTTTCTCTCCGAGGAGAGGATGATCTTTCCGATGCCCGCAGGCTACAGCGCCCCGAAACGGCACCGCATCGCGCGCGGAACCGCGATTTTCCTGTGGGTTGCGCTGGCTTTGTCCTGCGCCGCCCGCGCGGAACCGCGCGGAGCGATCGTGCGCGTGGGCCTCTACCAGAACATGCCCAAGGTGGGCTGGTCCGAATCCGGACAACCCGCCGGCATCTTCGTCGATCTGCTCGCCGCCATCGCGGCGCAGGAAGGCTGGCGGCTCGAATACGTGAAGGGCACCTGGGCCGAAGGGCTCGACCGCCTGGCGACGGCGGAAATCGACCTGATGCCCGACGTGGCGATCAGCAACGAGCGCAAGGCCTTCTATGCCTTCCACGCCGAACCCGTGCTGTCGAGTTGGTTCCAGATCTTCGTCCGCAAAGGCAGCGACATCCGTTCCTTGGTGGATCTCGACGGCAAGCGGATCGCGCTTCTGGCCGGATCCATCCAGCAAACCGCCTTCGAAAAAATGGCCGAGGAGTTCGATTTGGAAACGCCCTTGCTGCCGTTTCCCGATTACGACGCGGCGTTTGCCGCCGTGATCGCCGGCCAGGCCGACGCGGTGGTCGCCAACCGCTTCTACGGCGTCGCCCATCTCCGCAACGCCCCGATCGAGGATCCGGGCATCATCTTCCACCCCACGCGGCTTTACTTCGCCGCGCCCCTGTCCGGCAATTCCGCCCTCCTCGACGCCATCGACCGCCGCCTGAAGCAAATGAAGCAGGACCACGCTTCCGTCTACTATCGGTCCTTCGAGCGGTGGACGGCCGAGGAAATCCGCTTCCGGATTCCGACCTGGCTCAAGATGACGGCGGCGGCCGCCGGCGCCTTCTGGCTGCTGAGCCTCGCCTGGAGCCTCGCGCTGAAGCGGCAAGTGGCCGCCCGGACGCGCGAACTCCAAGATCGAAACGACGAAATCAAGCGCCTGTACGAAACGGTGCGCGGCAACGAAGCGCGCTTCCGCTCCTTCGTGGAAAACGCCAACGACATCGTCTACACGCTCTCGCCCGACGGGCTCTTCGCCTACGTCTCCCCCAACTGGCCGGAAATCCTGGGCCACGACGTCCGGGACGTCGTCGGCAAATCCATCGCCGCATTCGTCCATCCGGACGATCTGCCGGCCTGCCGCGCCGCGCTGGAGCGGGCCCGGAGCGGCCAGAAGATCGGCGGCATCGAATACCGCATCCGCCACCGGGACGGGACCTGGCGCTGGCACGTGTCGAACGGATCGTACATCCCCGGCGACGACAACCATGCCGCGGTCTTCCTCGGCATCGCGCGCGACCACACCGAGCGCAAGCGGACGGAAGAACGCCTGCGGCTTCATGCGCAGTTGCTGGACAGCGTGCGGGAATCGGTGACCGCCACGGATCTGGACGGCCGGATCCTCTATTGGAGCCGCGGCGCCGAAATCCTGTACGGCTATTCGGCCGGCGAGGTCATGGGCAAGCCTTTTCGGGATTTCGCCGGAGCGGTCGATCCGCCGGACGAAGAGGCCTTCCGCCGGGAAATCGCCGCCCGCGGCACCTGGCAAGGCGAACATCTCCAGAAGAAACGGAACGGCGAAACCTTCTGGACCTCCACCGTCATTTCCCTGGTCGCGGACGAAAACGGCAAACCCGCCGGTTTCGTCGGCATCGATCGGGACATCACCGAACGCAAGCAGGCGGAAGACGCGTTGCGGGAAAGCCAGGCGCGGTTCGCGACGCTGTTCGACGCCAATCCGGCCGGCTTGATGCTGGTGGACCGGAAAACCCGGCTCGTCGCGCAAGTCAACGCGGCGGCGATCGCCATGATCGGGCTCCCTGCGGACGCGATCGTCGGCCGCGTCTGCCATGGCTTCATGTGCCCCGCCGAAGGAAACCGTTGTCCCGTGTGCGACCTGGGGCAAACGGTCGACCGCTCGGAACGCACGCTGATCCGCGCGGATGGCCGCCTGATGCCGATCCTCAAAACCGTCGTCCCGATCTTTCTGAAAGGCCGGAATTACCTGCTGGAAATCTTCATCGACCTGTCCGAGCGCAAAAAAGCCCAGAAAGACCAGGAAAAACTGCAGGCCCAGTTGTTCCAGGCGCAGAAGATGGAATCGGTGGGCCGCCTGGCCGGCGGCATCGCCCACGATTTCAACAACGTCCTCGGCGCCATCCTCAACATCGCCGAACTGATGCTTCAAGATGCCGATCCCGCCCAACCCCATTACGCCGATCTCGAGGAAATCCGCAAGGCGGCCGAGCGGGCCGGCGACCTCACCCGCCAATTGCTGGCCTTCGCCCGCCAACAAACGATCCATCCCGTGAAACTCGACTTGAATCCCACCGTGGCCGGGCTGCTCGCGATGGTCCGGCGCCTGATCGGCGAGAACATCGCCATGGCGTGCCGCCCGAGTCCGGAACCGGAAATGGTGTGGATGGATCCCTCCCAGATCGACCAAATCCTGGTCAATCTGTGCGTCAACGCCCGGGATGCCATCGCCAACGACGGCCAGATCGCCATCGAAACGGGCCACGCCCATTTTGCCGAACCCGATCTGGCCCTCCATCCGGAACGTTCGCCGGGCGATTACGCCTGGCTGTCCGTGAGCGATACCGGCTGCGGCATGGACGCCGAAACGAGGGAACGGCTGTTTGAACCGTTCTTCACCACCAAAGAAAAGGGCCAAGGCACCGGTTTGGGACTCGCCACGGTCTACGGCATCGTCAAACAGAACAAAGGCTTCATCGACGTGCAAAGCGAAGTCGGCCGCGGCTCCGTTTTCCGGATCTATCTCCCCCGCTGCGCGCCATCGGAGAAGCCGGCATGATTTTTTGCAGGCCATGGCGCTGCGTTCACGCCGGCGAACTCCAGCGGGAAGCTCGCGCCGGGAAATCACCGAGCGATTTGACAAATATTTTCACTGCCCCATTGACCTCTCCCCCATTTAGGGTCTTAATATATTCCTAACAGTTTGGCGCGGCGGGTCGGCGCGGCCCGGCGACCCGCCCGATCGGGAAGTTGAAGATGTCGAAGCTCGTCCAGTCCAGCCCATCCTTGCCGCCCTCTTCTCCAGAAGATGGCGCGATCGAACTGGCCGACATCCTGGATGTCCAAGCCCTCCAGGCCATGATGGATGCGTTTTTCGCCCTCGAAAAAATCGGCATGGCCATCGTGGACCTTCGCGGCCAAATGCTGGTCTCCACCGGTTGGCAGGACATCTGCAGTAAATTCCATCGCATCCATCCGGACACCTGTCGGCACTGCAAGGAGAGCGATCTCGCCCTTTCGGCCGGAGTCGAGCCTGGGCACTACAAGCTCTATCGCTGCCAGAACAACATGTGGGACATGGCCACCCCCATCGTCGTCGGCGGCCGGCACGTGGGCAACTTCTTCATCGGCCAGTTCTTTTTCGACGATGAAACGCCGGACGTCGACGTGTTTCGCGCCCAAGCCCGCCGATATGGATTCGACGAAACGGAATATCTCGCCGCGCTGGAGCGCGTCCCGCGCTGGAGCCGGGAAAAGATCGAGCGGGCCATGGCCTTCTGCGCGATCCTGGCCCAGATGATCTCCGAAGCGGGTTACCGCAACCTCCAGTTGGCGCAGTCGCTCGCCGAACGAAAACGGTCCCAGGAGGAGCTGAAAGAACATCATGCGCTGATCTCGCTGTTCATGCGGCACTCCCCCATCTACACGTTCATCAAAGAGGTTACGGCCACCGAAAGCCGGGTGTTGATCGCCAGCGACAATTTCAAGGACATGATCGGCATACCGGGCTCGGAAATGTCTGGCAAAACGATGGCGGAGCTGTTCCCCCCCGAGTTCGCCGCGAAAATTTCCGCCGACGACTGGGCGGTCGTGAAAAACGGCCAGACGCTCAATCTGGAGGAAGACCTGAATGGCCGGCACTACGTCACCATCAAGTTCCCGATCATTCGGGAAGGCAAGACCCTGCTGGCGGGCTACACCATCGACGTCACCGAGCACAAACGGGCCGAAACGGCCTTGCGCCAAACCGAGGAAAAATTCGAGAAGGCCTTCCAGACCTCTCCGTACGCCATCACTCTTACGCAAGCGCAAGACGGCCGCTTTCTCGACGTGAATCCGGCGTTCACGTCGATCGCGGGGTTCACGAAGGCAGAGGCCTTGGCCGACACGGCCATCGGGCTTCGGTTGTGGGTGCAGGCCGAGGATCGTCAAGAGGTGATCGCCGACTTGCGCGCCGGGAAAACCGTGGCGAACCGGGAATACCGCTTCCGCGCCAAAGACGGGCGGATTCTGATCTGCCTGTTTTCCGCGCAGATGCTGCAACTGGACGAAGGCTCCTGCATCCTCTCCAGCATCGCCGACATCACCGAGCGCAAGCAGGGGGAAGAAGCCCTGCGGCGAGCGAACCGCGCCTTGCAGACCATCAGCCGCTGCAACCAGTTGCTGGTCTCCTCGGCGGACGAGGACTCCTTGCTGAACGGGATCTGCCGCCTGCTGGTCGAGCAAGGCGGCTATCGCATGGCCTGGATCGGCTTCGCGGAAGCCGACGAAGGAAAATCCGTCCGCCCCGTCGCCCAAGCCGGCATAGACGACGGCTACCTCGACGCGATCCAGATTTCCTGGGCGGACGACGAACACGGGCGCGGTCCCACCGGCACCGCCATCCGCACCGGCCAACCGGCGATCGCCCGCAACATCCCCGACGATCCCGCCTATGCCCCTTGGCGCGCGGCCGCCATCCAGCGCGGCTACGCGTCGTCCATCGCCCTACCGATGCGAAGCGGGGAAAACTGTCTCGGCGCGTTCAATCTGTATGCCGCGGAACCGGCGGCCTTCCATCCCGAGGAAGTCCAATTGCTGGCCGAACTGGCCGACGATCTGGCGTACGGAATCGAGGCGTTGCGGCAACGGGCCCGGCGCGAACAGGCCGAGGAAAAGTTGCGGGCCAGCGAGGAACGCCACCGCACCATCCTCAACACCTCCCCCGACGGCGTCGTGATCCTCGACGCCAAGGGAAACACGCTCATGGGTTCGCCTTCGGCGGCGACGCTCTTCGGTTTCGACCGGGACAAAGATCTGGGCGGACTTCCGATGGCCGATTTCATTGCCCCCGAGGATCGGGAACGCGCCTTTTCCAATCTGGCCCTCACGTTCCAGGGCCAATCGCATGGGCCGGTCGAATACCGGGCTCTGCGCGTCGATGGCAGCGCCTTCGACATGGAAGTGAACGCGAACCCCATCCGGGACGCCGAGGGAAAATCCGTTCAACTGGTCGCGGTCATCCGCGACGTCTCCGTGCGCAAACAGGCCGAGGAAAAAATCCAGAATCTGGCGAAGTTCCCGTCCGAAAACCCCAGCCCGGTCCTGCGCATCGCCCGGGACGGCACGTTGCTTTACGTCAACGAGGCCGGCCAGATCCAACTGCCGCACTGGCATTTGCAGGTGGGCCGGGAATGCCCCCTCCTGCTGCGGGAAGCCGCCGCCCGGGCCTTCGAAAACGGATCGCCGTTCGAACTCGAACTGGCGCATGGCCAGCGGACGTTCTCGTTTTTCGTCGCGCCGGTCGCGGCCGCCGGCTACGTCAATCTGTATGGGCACGACGTCACCGAGAGCCAACAAGCGAAGAAAGCCCTGCAAGACAGCGAAGCCCAGCTTTCCAACGCCCTGGAGTTGGCGCACGCCGGCCACTGGGAATACGACTTCGCCAGCGACACGTTCACGTTCAACGACAACTTCTATCGCATTTTCCGCACCACGGCCGACCAGGTGGGCGGCTACCGGATGTCCTCGGCGGAATATGAGCGCCGGTTCTGCCATCCCGACGATGCGGCTCTCGTGGGCCAAGAGGCCCAGGCGGCGATCGCGACGAACGATCCGCACTATCATCGCCAGATCGAACATCGGATCCGCTACGCCGACGGCACGATCGGCCATATCGCGGTGCGGTTCTTCGTCGTCAAGGATGCGCAAGGGCGCACCATCAAGACCCGCGGCGTCAACCAGGACATCACCGCCTACAAGCAAGCCGAGGAAATCCTGCAAGCCAGCGAGGCGCGCTATCGCACGTTCATCGAAGCCAGCTCCGATCTCGTGTTCCTGAAGGACGAGGCTTTCCGCTACCTCATCAGCAACGAAGCGAACAACGCGTTCCTCGGCCAATCCGAAGCGAACGTCATCGGCCGCACGGATTTCGACCTCATGCCCCGCGCGGTCGCCGAACGTTGCCGGGCCAGCGATCAAACCGCCTTGGAAAAGGGGGCCTGCGTCGTCGCCGAAGAAACCGCGGGAGAGAAAATCTACCAGACCGTCAAATTCCCGGTTCCCCTTCCGGACGGGCGCACGGGCGTGGGCGGCTACGTCCGCGACATCACCGCGCGCAAGCAAGCCGAGGAATCGCTGCGCGCCTCGTTGCAAATCACCGCCGGCATCCTCGACTCGATTCCGATGCGCGTGTTCTGGAAAGACCGGAATCTCGCCTATCTGGGCTGCAACGAGGCGTTTGCGCGCGACGCGGGCTTCGCCGATCCGAAGGACCTCGTCGGGAAGGACGATTTCCAGATGGGCTGGCGCAAGCAGGCCGAATTGTACCGCGCCGACGACCGCCAGGTCATCGAGAGCGGCCAGCCCAAGCTGTTCATCGAGGAACCCCAGACGACCCCGGCCGGAAAAACCATCATCCTGCTCACCAGCAAGATCCCGCTCCGCGACGACCGAGGCGAGGTCACCGGCGTGCTCGGCACCTACATGGACATCACCGAGCACAAGCTGGCCGAGGAAAAACTGCGGGCCAGCACCGAGCGCTTCCAGGACATCGCCGCCAACATCCCCGGCGTCGTCTACCAGCTCCAGACCGGCCGGACCGGAGCGCTGGAAGTGTCCTACATGAGCTCCGGCTGCGAAGCCTTGTTCGAGCGTCCCGTGACCGGGATGGATTTCAGCGGGCTGCTGTTCGACCACATGCACGTCGGAGACCGCGAGCTGTTTCGGCATACCCTCGACGCCGCCTTGCGCAGGAAAACGCACTGGGCCCTCGAATTCCGCATCGCCACGCCGCAGGGGAAAACCAAATGGGTGCGCGGCTCCGCCAATTCCCGGGCGCTGCCCGGCGGCGGCGTGCTCTGGAACGGCGTCCTGCTCGACATCACCGAACTCAAGCTGGCCGAGGAATCGCTCCGGGAGCGCGAAACCTTCCAGCTTCTGCTGATGGACACCATCCCCAGCCCCCTTTTCTACAAGGACCGCCAAGGCCGCTATCTGGGCGTCAACAAGGCCTTCGAGACCTTCTACGGCCTCTCCAAGGACCACATCATCGGCAAGACCGTCTCCGACATCGCCCCCCCCGAACTGGCCAAGACCTACCAGGCGAAGGATGCCGAACTGTTCGAACGCCCCGGAATGCAGGTCTATGAAGCGCCGCTTCAAGACGCGAACGGCGGCCGGCATGAAGTCGTGTTCCACAAGGCTTCGATCACCGACGCCCAAGGCCGCGTCACCGGCTTGATCGGCATCTTCCACGACGTCACCAAACGCAAGCAGGCCGAGGAACAAATGGCCCGGCAGATGGACGAGTTGCGGCGCTGGTATTCCGCCACGCTCGGGCGCGAGAGCCGGATCGCGGAGCTCAAGCAAGAGGTCAATGCCCTGTCCATCCGCCTCGGCCACCCCCCGCCCTACGCCTCGGCGCAAGAGACCGGACCGGAGGCCGCATCATGAGCGTCGCGACGGTCCCCCGCTTCCGGCTGCCGACGAAAGTCCTGCTTCTTCTCCTTGCGGCGGCCTCGCTGGCCCTCGTCGCCGGCGCCAGCGCCTTCGCCGTTCGCCGGGCCGATCGCCAACTCCGCGCCGAATGGCTCCAGCAGGCGCGCATGGTCGTCGGGGCCATCAACCCCGCACGGGTGGCCGCCTTGACCGGCACGACCGCCGATCTCGCTTCTCCCGACTACCAACGGATCAAAACGCAACTGGCCGCCATCCGTTCGGCCAATCCGAAATGCCGCTTCCTCTATTTCATGGCCCGCAAGTCCGACGGTACGGTGTTTTTCCTCGTGGACAGCGAACCGGCATCCTCCCCCGACGTCTCCCCGCCGGGCCAACTCTATGAAGAAGCATCGGCGGCCCTTCTGTCCGCATTCAATACCGGACAGGCCTCCACCGAAGGACCGGTGACCGATCGGTGGGGCAGCTGGGTCAGCGCGCTCGTTCCCCTTTCCGGCCCGAAACTCGAAAACGCGAACGTCCTGTTCGGCATGGACGTCGACGCCTCGGATTGGCGCAAAACCATCGCCCAGCACGCGGCGTTTTCGGCCGCCCTGTCGGTCATCGCGGTCTTGCTGGGCATATTGGTCCTTTTGCTGCACCGCAGCCAACGCGGTTTCCACCTTCGGCAGCAGGCGCTGCGGGAAAGCCAGCGGCAATTGCAGAACCTCATCGATTTTCTGCCGGACGCCACCTTGGCCATCGACCGGGACAAGCGCGTCATCCTCTGGAACAAGGCGATCGAAAAAATGACGGGCATTCCGGCCGAAGAAATGATCGGCAAGGGCGATTATGCCTATACCATCCCGTTTTACGGCGAGGCCCGGCCCCAATTGATGGATCTGGTTTTCGGTGACAACGAAAAAGTGGCCGCCCGCTATCCGAACCTCGTCCGGGACGGCGACAGCGTCACGGCGGAAGCGTTCTGCTGCGCCCTGAACCGGCATCGGGGCGCATGGATCTGGGTCAAGGTCTCCCCGCTCTACGACGGGGCGGGCCAAATCATCGGCGCGATCGAATGCATCCGCGACACCACCGAGCGCAAAAAGAACGAAGAAGCCTTGCGGGCCAGCGAAGACAAACTCGGTTCGCTCTTCGAATCCATGGACGAAATGGCCGTCCTGCATGAACTCGTGCTCGACGAAACCGGAACGCCCATCGACTATCGCCTGACCGAGTGCAACGCCGCCTTTGTCCGCCTGACGGGGATCTCCAAGGAAAACGCCGTCGGCCAACTGGCCTCCAAGGTCTACGGCACGGGAACCGCGCCCTATCTCGAGGAGTATGCCCGGACCGTCCAGTCCAACACGCTCTCTCGCTTCGAGACCTACTACGCGCCGATGGACAAGTATTTCCTGATTTCAACCGTTCCGCTGGGAGGGAGGCGCTTCGCCACCCTCTCCACCGACATCACCGACCGACGCCGTTCGGAAGAGCAGGTGCGCAAGCTGCTGGAGGATAGCAACCAGGCCCGGCTCGCCCTGCTGGGCATCCTGGAAGACCACCAGCGCACCGAAACCGACCTCAAGCGGCTCGTTACCGCCATCGAGCAATCCGCCGAATCCATCGTCGTGACCGATGCGAAAGCGCGGATCCAATACGTGAACCCGGCCTTCACCGCGATCACCGGCTTCGCCCGCGAAGAGGCGCTTGGCCAAAACCCCCGCATTCTCCAGAGCGGCCAGCAGGACGCCGCCTTCTACCGCGCCATGTGGGCGACCCTCGCCGCCGGCAAAACCTGGCAAGGGCGCCTCGTCAACAAGCGCAAAGACGGCACGCTTTATACCGAAGACGCCCTCATCTCGCCCGTCTGCGACGCCGGCGGGACCG
The DNA here is from genome assembly GCA_937872095.1 of uncultured Verrucomicrobiota bacterium. GTDB lineage: Bacteria > Verrucomicrobiota > Kiritimatiellia > CAIQIC01 > Lenti-01 > Lenti-01. The sequence continues at coordinate 32,560 of CALMNW010000070.1, read as the reverse complement.
TCGTCAACTACGTCGCCGTCAAGCGCGACGTCACCGAAGAATTGCGCCTGTCGGCGCAGCTCCAGCAATCCCAGAAAATGGATTCCGTCGGACGGCTCGCCGGCGGCGTCGCCCACGACTTCAACAACATGCTCACCATCATCCTCGGCCATGCCGGCATGGCCCTCGATGAAATTCCGCCCGAACAGCCCCTCCACGCCCATCTCCAGGAAATCCAGAAAGCCGCCAAACGTTCCGCCGATCTAACCCACCAGTTGCTCGCGTTCGCCCGCAAGCAACCCATCGCCCCGCGCGTCCTGGATCTGAACCAAACGGTCGGCGGCATGCTCAACATGCTCAAGCGCCTCATCGGGGAAGACATCCGGCTGGAATGGAACCCCGCCGCCGGGTTGTGGCCGGTCCGGATGGATCCTTCCCAGATCGACCAGCTGCTGGTCAACCTGTGCGTCAATGCCCGGGATTCCATCGCCGGCGTCGGCACGCTGACCATCGCCACGGAATCCCTCGCCCTCGACGACGACGCGTGCGCCGACCATCCGGAAGCCAGACCCGGCGATTTCGTCCGGCTGTCCGTCCGCGACACCGGCAGCGGAATGGATGCCGAAACGCAAGCCCACATCTTCGAACCGTTCTTCACGACCAAGGGGCCCGGCGAAGGCACGGGACTGGGGTTGTCTACGATCTACGGCATCGTCCGGCAAAATGGCGGCTTCATCGACGTCCGCAGTTCGCCCGGCCATGGCGCCGTCTTCCACATCTATTTGCCTCGGCACGTGGAATCGAACGCGAACAACGCGCCGGAAGCGGGAACGCTCCTCGACCCGCGCGGCAGCGAAACCCTGTTGCTGGTGGAAGACGATTTCGGCATTCTGCAGATCGCCCGCCAGATGCTGGAAAGCCTGGGCTATGCCGTGTTGGCCGCCAACGGTCCCGAACCGGCTCTCCGCTTGGCGGCGGAACACTCCGGACAGATCGACCTGCTCATCACCGACGTCGTGATGCCCGGCATGAACGGCCGGGATCTGGCCCGCCAAATCCTCGCCCGGCGCCCCGAAACCAAGCTCCTCTTCATCTCGGGCTACACCGCCGACATCATCGCCCGCAGCGGCGTGCTGGACGAAGGCCTGAAATTCATCCCCAAGCCGTTCTCGAAACATGCGCTGGCCGTCATGATCCGCGAAATCCTCGACGGCTGAACGGCGGCGTCCGGCATCCGGAACGGATCCAGAGAGAACCGTCTGCCGATCGGCGTTCGGCCTCGAACACGGCTCAGGGACACTGCGGGAGAATTTCGACGATGCGCGGTTCCGGCGAGGCCTCGCCTTCGCCCGGGAAGAGCAACCACAGATAATTGGCTTCGACGGGCGCGGCCGATGCATCCTCCGGCCATTCGCGCCATTCCTCGCCATCCAGGCTGGTGAGACATTGCATGCGGGTGGACGATCCCTCCGCCAACACCACTTCCAGATTGGTCATGACCAAGGTGGAATCGTAGCCGACGGCGATATACCAGCCGCCGGCACCGGCCCGACCGGCCCAACACGTGTCCGGATCGCCGTCGATCGCCGCCCACCCGTTGGTGTGCTCCGGCCCGTCGTCGCTCGTGACCACCGTCAACGGGAACGGTTCCGCCTCGATCCGCCGGGGCGGCGGGGAATGCGGAACCTCCGCCCGGACCGCGACGGATCGCCGAGACGGCGCGCGAACTCCGTACACTTCCCATTCGGCGATGCAGACCGCCGAATTCGCGGAATTGGACAATGCCGTAAACCGCAAGTATCGGGCCGCCACGTCGGCCGCCGGCCAGTCTTCCCACCCGCGATGATCGCCGACGCTCGCATCCGCCAACAGCGTCCAGTTCGCCCCGTCCAGCGAGGATTCGACGATATATTGGTGGGAGCGGAAACTCCAATCGTAGTTCAACAGGCGCACGCGCGACACGGTCGCCGGCATCTGCAAGTCCAGCGTCATCGTTCCCGGTTGCTGGAGATTCGTCCAAACCATGAACGCATAGTTCGTGCTTTGGTTGTGCACGCCGTCGATCGCCAGCGGCAACAGATAGGCTTTCGTTCCCGAAATCGACGTCCCGCCCGACGCCAAGGCCAGGTTTTCCCCGATGTCGTCGTCCAGCGCGGTCGCCACCGCGAATCGATCTTCCGCCCCCGCCAGGGATATCCGGAACGTCGCGTTTTCGCTTTCGGCGTCGTCGTCGGCCGCCGCCGCCAGCGTTACCGCCTGCCAGACGTTCCAGGTCGTCGGCCGGAATTCCAGCGTCGTTCCGCTTTGCACGGACAGAATGGCCTCGCCCGAAACCCGGCTCACGACGGCCGTCACGGTTATCGCCGGCGCCCGGTCCAGACGCACGAACAGGCGGCCTTCGCCCGCCTCGCGGACATTGACCTGCTCCGACGAAAGTTCCAGTTGGGGCAGCTGGGCCCGTTCGCCGTAGACTTCCCATTCGGAAATGCACACCGCCGAATTCGCGGAATTGGACAATCCCGTGAATCGCAGATAGCGGGCCGCCACGTCTTCCACCGGCCAATCCTCCCACCCCCGGTGCTCGCCGTCGCTCGCATCCGCCAACAGCGTCCACGCCGCGCCATCCAGCGAGGATTCGATCCGATACCGGTGGGCACGCAGGCTCCAATCCCAATTCAGCAGGCGCACGCGCGTCAAGGTCGCTTCGGCCTGCAAATCCAGCGTCATCGTCCCCGGTTGCTGGAGATTCGTCCAAACCGTGAACGCATAGTTCGTTCTCTCGGCGTGTACGCCGTCGATCGCCTGCGGCAACAGATAGGCTTTCGTTCCCGAAATCGACGTCCCGCCCGACGCCAAGGCCAGATTGTCGCCGATATCGTCGTCCAGGGCGGTGGCCTGCAGGAAACGGTCCGCCGTGCCCGGCGCCGACAGGCGGAAAATCGCGGTTTCGTCGGCGGCGTTGGCATCCGCGCCCGCCGCCAACGTCACCGCTTGCCAAGCGTTCCAGCTCGCGGGCGTAAACGTCAGCGTCCCGCCGACCTGAACCGAAAGGTCCGCGCTCCCCTCGCTGCGACCCACCGTCACCTCCACGTCCGTTTCCGGCGGCCGATCCAGCCGCACGTAGACCCGGCCTTCGCCCGCTTCGCGGACGTTGACGCGGGTCGCCGCCATTTCCGGACGCGGCGCCGAGGCCAGGCTGGACGGACCGTATACTTCCCACTCGGCGATGCACACGGCGGCATTCGCGGAATTGGACAGCCCCGTAAAGCGCAGGTAGCGAACCGGCACGTCGGCCACCGGCCAATCTTCCCATCCGCGATGCTCGCCATCGTCGGCCTGGACCAGAAGCGTCCAGTCCACGCCGTCCGCCGACGCTTCGATCCGATACTGGTGCGAACGATAGGTCCAATCCCAATTCAGCACCCGCAGGCGCGACACGGTCGCGACCCCCTGCAGATCCATCGTGATTTCGCCCGGAGGAACGCTCGTCCAGACGGTGAAGCCGTAGTTGGTGCTGGAGGCATGGATGCCATCGGTCAATTGCGGCAACTGGAAGGCCCAGCGTCCCGCAAGCTCGGTGCCTCTCGCCGAAAGCGCCAGATTCTCTCCGATCTCGTCGTCCAACGTGGCCGCCTCCGCGAAGTGGTCGGCCGCGCCGGCCGCTGACACGTGGAAACGCGCGGTTTCGCTTTCGGCGTTTGCATCTTCGTCGGCCGTCAGGACCACCGCTTGCCAGACGTTCCAATCGGACGGCTGGAACGTCAGATTCGCCGCGCCCTGTACCGCGATGCCCTCGTCGCCCGAATCGCGCTGGATCGCAACCGCCACTTCACCCGTCGGTTCGCGATCCAGGCGAACGAAGAAGCGGCCTTCGCCCCCTTCGCGGACGTAGATCTGCGCGGCGCTGAGTTCCGGCGCCGGCGCCGGGAGGGCCACGTCGAACCCACGCACCACCGCTTTCGCCGCTGCCCAGTTGCCGTCGCCGGGTTGCTGGGCCTCGACCTCCACGAAGCCCGCGCCCGCAAAGCTCACCGTCGTTCCGATGATCGTCGCGGGACCGGTCCGAACGACGTATTCCACGGGCAAGCCGCTCGACGCCGTCGCCGCAAGCACCAGCACGTTCGTGGAAATCTGATCTCCAGGATCCGGGAAGTCGATGGTCTGGGACGCCTTCGCCACGATCAAGGTGGCTTCGGCAAACCCGGAACATCCTCCGGCAACGGCTTCCGCGGCCACGACATAGGATCCGGCGTCCACCGGCGGCGTGCTTTGGCCGTCGTACGTCACGGCCACCACGCCGGCATCGCCGGGCGCCGTCTGGACGTCCACCGTCTTCGGCGCGCCATCGTACGTCTGTTCCAAATGGAGCAATTCCACCTGCGGCGCCACGGCCAGCGTTCCCGTCGCCGAACCGGCGTAGTCGGGATCGACCACCGACGCGATCACTTCGAAGAGTCCGGCCGACGACGGAGGGTTGGTTTGTCCGCCGTACGTCACCTCGACTTCCAATCCTTCCGGCACCGTGTCGATCGTCGCCGATTTCGGCGTCCCGTCGTAGGTTTGCGCCAGATTCCCCAGCGATACCGTCGCCGCGGCTTTGCTCCACGGCGTTCCATACACTTCCCATTCGGCAAGGGCCACGGATGGACTCGCGGAATTCGAAAGGCCCGTGAAACGCAGATAGCGGGCGACGCCGCTCAGCGTCCAATCCTCCCAACCCGCATGTTCGTCTTGGCTCGCGTCCACCAAGATCTCCCAATCCGCGCCGTCCCGGGAGCCTTCGAGGCGGTATTGCTGAACGTTGAACGTCCAATCGGGATTCAACAGCCGGACGCGCGACACCGTCGTCGTGGTTTGCAGGTCCAGCGTCAGGGTCCCGGGCGGGGTGCCCGTCCAAATCGTGGACGCCGCGGCGGCGCTCGACGTATGCACGCCGTCGATGGCCAGCGCGGCATTCGTCGCCATGGAACCCGCGATCGTCGCGCCGCCCGAAGCCAGCGCCAGATTCGGACCGATATCGTCGTCCAACGCGATCGCGGTCACGAGCAGATCCGAAAACCCGGGCGACGAAATCCGGAACGTGGCCGTTTCGCCGTCCGCATTGGCATCGGCCGCCGCCGCCAGGGTCACCGTCTGATACACGTTCCAATTCGCCGTCTTGAACGTGAGGACCGCTCCGCTCTGGATCGTCAGGTTCGTGCTCCCGGCAATGCGGGCGATGTCCACGACGGCGCTCCCCTTGCTGGGCAGGCGCACGTGCAAACGGCCCTCGCCGGATTCCCGGACCGGAATGGTCCAGGCGCTGATTTCCGGAATGGGCAGCGAGTAGGACACCGCGACGGTGCGGAGCACCGGCGCCGCCGCGGTCCAGTTGCCGCCGCCCTCCTGCGTGGCCACGATCTCGACGGCGCCGGCGCCGACAAACGTGAGAACCGTGCCGGCCGCGATCACGCCGGGTCCCGACGCCACCGCGAACGAAACGGGCAAGCCGCTGGAAGCCGTCGCCGCCAGCTGGACCACGTTCGTCGTCCATTGGTCCGCGATGGGCGGGAAATCGATCGTCTGGGCGGCCGGAGCCACGACCAGCGCGCCGGTGGACAGGCCCTGCCAGTTGGGATCGCTCACCGTCCCGGATACGGCATACGTGCCGGCCGCCGTCGGCGCGCCGAAGGTCCCGTCGTAGCGGATATCCACGGCCAGTTCGTCCGGAACGGTCGTGGCGGTCACCACTCGCGGCGTGCCGTCGTAGGTCTGCGCCAGTCCGTTCAGCGTCACCGCCGCCGGCGCTTTCGCCACCGCCAGCGTGCCGGTCGCGAGGCCCGCGTAGTTGGCGGAGACCACTTTGGCCGTCACGACGTAGCTCCCTGCGCCCGTCGGCGCATTCGACGACCCGTTGTAGGTGAGGCCGACCGTCAAGCCGGCGGGATCGGTCGTGGCGGTCACCACTCGCGGCGTGCCGTCGTAGGTCTGCGACAAGCCGTTCAGCGCCACCGCTGCCGGCGCCTTGGCCACCGCCAGAATGCCCGACGCCCCGCCTTGCCAGACGGGGTCATCCACCAAGGCCACGACCCAGTAGTTGCCCGCCGCCGTCGGCGGATTGGTGACGCCGCTGTAGGTGCAGCGAACGGCCAGCCCCGCGGGCTCGGTCGTCGCCGTCGCGCTTTTCGGCGTGCCGTCGTAGATTTGCGCCAGGTCCGCCAGCGCCACGGCCGCCGGCACCTTGGCGACGACGAGCGTGCCGGTCGCCGAGCCCGCGTAATAGGCCGTGGCGACGACGGCGGTCACCGCATAACTCCCCGGCAACGACGGCGGCGCCGGCTGGCCGTCGTAGGTGAATTTGACCGCCAAACCCGCCGGCAGCGTCGTCGCCGTGGCGGCGCGCGGCGTGAAGTCGCAAGGCTGGAACAAGTCGTTCAGGAAAATCTGCGCCGCGGTGTCCGGCACCGTCGCCGGATCGTTGTCGAGAATCCGCAGGGCCGGATCGCCCAGCAGGTTGTAGGTGGCGTAGGTGTTTTTCGTGAAGATATCGCCGGGCAGGGATCGGCGGGCTTCCAGCAAGGCGCGCCCCACCGGCCCCTTGCGGTCCTGGAGCGCCCGGCGATAGAACGCCTCGCCCAGATCCGTCGCCGGCGCGTTCAGCGGCAGCGCCGACGATGCCCAAACCGAAACCGCCCCGCCCTGTCCGCGCTGCATCAGCAGTTCGCCCAGGCTGTTGACCGCCGGGGCGTCGAAGTGTCCGGCCAGGCAGCACAACAGCGCCGTAAAGGGCGTGAGCGCGTTGGTCATGGCGCCGACGTCCGTCGTCGTCAGCAGCCCCTGCGTACTCAATTTGACGGTCGTGCCGTGCCCCGTGTAGTGCACGACGCCCGCGCCGTTGCTGAACGCCCCCAGGAACGCCGCGCGCGCCGGCGCGATGGTTTGCACGTCCAGATCGGCGCGCGCGGAAACGGAAAAGGGATTCGACACTAAATTCGTAAAACGCGCCACGGACGCGGCGAAATCGCCGGCGGCATCGGCTGCGTCGTTCGCGAACGCCAACTGGGATTGCCACGCTTCGCCGGCCTCCGCCTCGTAGGCCTGGATCTTCGCGACCATCGCCGACAACTCTTCCGCCGTGCAGGCGGGCAAGCGGCCCACCGCCACGTCGGGCAGTTCGTCGCCCCCGACGTCGCCCATCCGCTCGTCCGAAGAAAACAGCCCGTCGTAGGTCTGGCGAAGCAGCGGCGGCAGGTGGTTGGGTTCCGTCCCCAGCGATTCCAGATAATCGTAGTGTCCGTTGCCCGCCAACACCAACATCCGCGGCGATTCCGGCCACCTGGCCGCCGCATACCGCATCAAGGCCGGAATGGCTTCCGGCGTGCGCAACCCGCCGGCCAGCAGATCGCAAACGTCCTCGAACGTCGCCAGGCCGACGCGCAGCCCCTGGCCGGCGCGGTAGTCCGCCAATCCCTGCGCCGCCGGCGCCAGCGCGCGCGACGTCAGCACCAGATAATCGATGCGGTTCGTTTCCGCCATGAACCACGCGTCCGCCGCCGCGGGCACCGGAACCAGCAGCGGAACCGCATCGGCCTCGACCACGACGAAACGCTCGTTCGTGGAAGCGGTCGCCCAGGCCTTGGACGGCAACCCGCCGTTTTCGTCCGCGATCCACGTCGGATTTCCATCTTCATCCAGCGCCAGCGCGAGGGGATCCGCGAATGCGGCGGCGGAAACCGCGGCGGCTCCGCCGGCGCGCACGAAAGCGGTCCCCGCGCCCGGAACCATTTGCCGGTCGTATTCCGCCGTAAAGCCGTCCACCACGAAATAGCTGTATTGGCTGGCGTTGGTCAGTGCCCCCCGGATCGTCAGCACGTTGGCGCCGTTGGACGCCACCCCGAGCGGGATCGCCAACGTCGCGGTCGCCGCGAGCTGGTCGTCGAACGCATTCGTGCCCACCAGCGTTCCGTTCAGGTAGTATTCCGCGCAATGATCCGGATTGCGGGTCGTGGTCTTCGACCAGCCCTGCACGTCCACCCGCAGCGTCAATTCTCCGCCGCCGTAGCCGTCCAGCACGAACGGAAAATCCACGCGATTGGTGGCGGGATCGACGGCGGAAATGACGAAATTCCAGTAATAGAAGTCGTCCGGCCGCTCGACCGCGCCGTTGAACGGAAAGACGTCCTCCTCGAAGCGGATTTCCGCGGGCAGCGTCGCGACCCCGGTCGCGGCGTTCGGCGCACGCCGGGGCATGGGCGTTCCCGCGGCGCCTTGGATCAGATAAGCGTTTTCGCGCGCATACCAGTTGGTGGAAGGCGCGCCATGGAACACCAACCGGTCGCGCGCCGCGTCGTAAATCGCCGGCACCGGACGCCCCTGCATGGCGATTTCCAGCAATCCTTCGGCCGCCAGCGCCTGCGCATCCTCGAAACCGATGCCCATGCCGGTCGCGATGGATTCGAGCGCGACGCCATAGATGCCCTCCTCGCGCAACGACACCTTCAGCGCATCCGACGGTTCCAGCGTTTTCGGAAGCGCCAATATCGTCGCCGTCCTCGGCGTCCGGGCCGGCGGCGGCGGCAGCGCGAAAACGACGGCATACGTCCCCAAATCGATGGCCTCGCCCGACATCTTCGTTTCTTCCAGGCGATAGAGACCATCGCCGCCCTCCGCGGCTTCGGGATCGATCACCGCATAGGTCGCGGCGGGATCGGAAAACGCCACCGGCACCAGCGTCGCGTTCAGGAGCGTTTCTGCGCCCGTCGCCGGATCGACGCGATAAACGCGAAATCCCGCCGTTCCCCACGCCGCGCCGGTTTGCCAAGCGACTCGGCCAACGCCCTCGGTCCACAGGCCGTGCACGTCCGAGACGTCGGTATAGCTGATCGGTTCCGTTTCCATCCCCGCGCCGGAGACTTGCGATGCGCTCAAGGTCTCGTCGGCCATCGCGAGGACCCCCCCAGCCAAACCGACTACGAAGACCAGCCCCCGCATGGTTACCCCTCCGTTCAATTGACTTGATTTCCGCATCATCGAAACCACCGCCGGGACGACGTCGTTTATTAAGATCCCGTTACGACTATGAGAATATATGTTATGATTATGTTAATTTCAAGCCATCTGGCTGAATATAATAATAATTTCCTGACATTTCGGAATGGCGCGAAAATCCTGCTTTTTAGGGCGAAAATCGAGAAAATCGGCCTTTTTTTCGCTTTGGAGCGCGAAAACGAGGCCCATTCGGAAAAATTATCCGGATTTTGGGCCTGAAAAGGAAAAAACGGCCGAAAATGGCCGTTTTTCGATGAAAATCAGGCATTTATGGCCTGTTTTCGCAGCAAATGACGGGATTTTGTCTGATGCTCCCCTAAAATCGGCCGGTTTCCCCTGATTTTCCGCCGAAACGCCTATTTCAGCTTGGCCTTGATGCCCAGATAGGTGCGGTCGGCATCCGTTCGCCGAATGCGGGTGCGCACGGTCTCCATCACGCCGTCGGGATCGGGTTCCGAGCCGACTTCTTCCATGTCGGGCGAGTTTTCCTCCCAAGTCGCCAGATCATGCGAGAGGAAGAGCCGATATTCGACGTCGGCCCGTTTCATCCGCCGTTTCCAGCGCAACACGAAACCCTTGCCGGCATCCTCCGGCATGGAATAGCCGAATTCCGGCAATTCCGCCCTGCAGGCCGGTTCCGTCCCGAGCGCATAATCGGCGAACTCTTCTTCGAGATCGTCCACCTCGGAATCCGCCAGTTCCTGCGGACTGTATTCCTGCCAACGCCACTGGGCAAAATGATCGCAGGAAACATGCTCGCCCAAATTGTCCGCTATCCGCAGCGCAGGGTCGCCCAACAGATTGTAAATCGACAGGGTATCCCGCGAATACCGCGTGCGATCGATCTGGCGAACGGCCTGCTGGACGGCCAGGCCCAAGATGCCGATGCCGTTCTCCATCACGTTGCGATAAAATGCATCTCCCAGCTGAAGGGCCGGACTGTTGCGCGATAGACCCGAGGGACCCCAGACCGCCACGGCGCCGCCATCGACCTTGCGCATCAGCACCTCTCCCAAACTCTGGGCGGTCGGCCCCGGCGACTCGTACCGTCCAACCAAGCAGCTTAGCGCCACCGCCACGGGGGGCCGGTTCGGGTTGTTCATCCCGGCGACGTCCGCGGATTTCAGCAAGCCCTTCGCGCTGAAGTTCGCCACCCCGCCGTGGCCGGTGTAGTGAATCAACCCCGCGCCGCTGTTGAAATATGAAATCAGCTTGTTGTGCGCCGGCGTGATGGCCGTCGCGTTCAGATCGATGACGTCCAGCACGGGATGCCGGTCGTCGCTCAACGCCGCCAGCTGGGCGTTGGCCGCCGCGAAATCGCCGGCCGCCGGATCATTGACGTCCGTCGCCAGCACGAGTTGGTTTTGCCAGTTCTGGCCGAATCCCGCTTCGTAGGCCTTGATTTTTTGGATCATCGCCGCCAGATCGTTGGTCGTGATGGCCGGCAGGCGACCGACCGCCACGTCCGGCAAGCGGTCTCCGTCCGTGTCCGTCATCAGCCCGTCCGCGGCGAAGATGCCGTCCTGCGTCTGCAGCATCAACGGCGGAACATGGTTCACTTCGTTGCTCAACGCGCCGAGGAAATCGTAGTGGCCGTTGCCGGCCAACGCCACCAGCCAGGGCGCCATGGTCCAATGCCGCTGCGCATAGGCCAGCAATTCCGGAATCGCTTCGGGCGTGCGCAACCCGTCCATCATCCAGTCGCAAACGTCCTCGAAGACCGCCAAACCCGTTCGCAGTCCCTGCCCGGTCCGATAGTCCGCCAGTTCCCGCGCCGCCGGTTCCAACTCCCGCGACGTCAACACCAGATAGTCGATCCGGTTGGTCTCCGCCAGGAACCAGGGATTGTCGTCCACCGGTTCCAGTTCCAATTCCGGAATCGCCGCCGATTCGGCCACGGCATACCGGTCGTCCTCCGGCAACGCCGCCCACGCCTTGTCCGGCAGGGTTCCGTTTTCGTCGGCCACCCAGGTCGGTTGCCCGTCGGCGTCCAGCGCCACCGCCAGAGGTTCGCCGAACGCTTCCGCCGAAGCCGCGGCCGCCCCGCCCGCCCGGAAGTACGCCGTGCCGGACAAGGGAATCAGCTCCCGCGCGAAGGTCGCTTCCACCCAGTCCACCACGAAATAGCTGTGCGTGCGTCCGGGTTGCAACGTGCCGACGACCGCCAAGGAGTTGATCCCGTTCGTCACGGCCGCGGCCGGCACGGTCAGTTCCACTTCCGCATCTTCCTGGCCGTCGAACGTCGCCGAACCGATCGCCTGGCCGTTGAACGTGAATTCCGCCAGATGGTCGGGATCGTTCGTCGTGCTCGACCAACCCATCAGCCGCACCTTGAGCGCCACGTTCCCCGCCGCGCCCGTCAAGTCCAAGGCAAAGGTCCGCGTGCCCATCGTCGCATGCCCGCTGATCACGTAATCCCAGTAGTAGAAATCCTCCGGCATCACCGCCGCGCTGTCGAAGGGATACCGGTCCTGTTCGAAATGCGCCGTGACCGGAAAGACCGTTTCGCCGGAGGCCGCGCCCGGCGTCCGGCGCGGCATCGCCAGCCCCGCGCCCGCGGAAATCAGCGCTGCGTTGTCCCGCGTATACCAGTCGTCCGTCGCACGGCCGTGGAACACCAGCCGGGACCGGGCCGCATCGTAAAGAACGGGCAGCGGCATCCCTTCGCAGGAAAGCGCCAAACCGTTCGCGGCGGCGAGCGCCTCCACTTGCGTCAGGCTCGATCCCATCCCTGCCGCGACGTCTTCCAGCCGCAGCGCATACAAGCCGTCCTCGCGCCAAACCGCCTTCAAGATCCCCGACGTTCCGGATCGCTTCGCTCGCGGCAAGGCCATGGGCTGCGCCGCCCGGAAAGCCAACGCCCGTTGTTCGGCTCGCGCCGCCTTTTCCATCGACGACGGTTTTTTGAACGCCACCGGATGCGTTCCCAGATCCAACGCCGCGCCGGACAATTCGATTTCTTCCAACCGGTAGATGGCGGCGTCTTTCTTCCGCGCCTTCGGATCCGCAAGTTCGTAGATCCCCCCGGACGCCGCCAGCACCGACGGCACCAGCACGTCGTTCAGCCGCGTTTCCCCGCCGGTTTCCGGATCGACGCGATAGACGAAGAAGCCCGCCGTGTTCCATTCCGAGTCCGTGCGCCAAACCACCCGGTTCGCGTCCTCGACGCTTTCGCCCCAGACTTCGGCGAGATCGGCCCGCGTGGAACCCGCCAGCCGCAGCCCCAGATCGACGGACGCATCGAGATCGCCGTAATCCAGCGCGACGACCGGACTCGCGGCCCAGCGCACGCCGTTCGTTTCATACGAGAAATCGCTGTCCCGTTCCGCGTCGGCGCCGGCGAACGCCGCCGTCGGCAGTACCCAGCCCAAGCCCGCGAGATCCACGCGGATCCAATAGGAAGCCGGAGCGACGTTGGTGAACAGGTAATATCCGTCCGCGTCGGTCTGGACGGTTGCCGCCACCGTTCCGTTGGTGAACATCAGATCGACCGTCAGATTGGCGATGCCGTTGGTCTCGGCCGCGTCCTGGATGCCGTCGCCATTTGCGTCGAACCAGACCCGATCGCCCAACTCGGCCCAATCGACTTCCACGGGCACCTCGGCGCGGTCCGTGCGCGGCTGCGTCATCAAGGTGCTGGTCACCGAGGCCACGTTGACCAATGGCGTGGTCGTGGCCGGCGAATCGACGGTCGCCGCATACGTGATCGTGGCCGTCTCGCCGGCCAGCAGCACGACGTTCGACAGCAGGTTCGGCGGCGTTCCGCCCGGCCAAGCGCCCGACTCCCGCCACTCGCCCTCGATCTGCACGTCGTCGATCCACAAGATGTCGCTCGTGTCCATTCCCGACGTGCTGACGAACCGCACCGCCGTCGAACCGGAAACGTAGGCCGACACGTCCGCGCTGAAATTCGCGTAGGCCGCGTCGGTCGCCGCGCCTTCGAACCGGCCGATCTCCGTCCAGGTTCCGGAGGTGCCGTTCGACGACATCTGCACCGCCACGTATTCGCCGGCTTCCAGGCCGACGCGCCGGTAGTCGAAACTCAACGTCGCCGCCGCCGCGCCGGACAAATCGGCCTGCCGCGCCAGCGTCTGGCTGGAACCGGAAAACTGCAGCGAATACGTCGTGCCGCGGACGTTGTCGAAAAGAATCTGCACGCCGCCGGACGTCGGGCCGTTGCCCTCGCTCTCCACCCAGCCCGCCGTCCAGTTGGTCGTGCCGGAGTTCCCCGTCCAGACGCGGGCGCCGAATTCGTCCCGGAACGTCTCGGGCATCGTTTGGGGCGCCGTCGCCGAAAGGCTGCCGGGCACGTAGGTCGCTCCGGCGGGCAGCAGATCCGTCACCGCGACGTTGGATTGAACCGCGCTGCCGACGTTGGTCACCACGATCGCATAGGTCAGGACATCGCCGGCGTGCGCCGTCCCGGCGGGCAGCACCGACTTGAAGATGTCCAGCGGCGACGTTTCGGGAGCCATCTCGACCGACGCCGAATTGTTGGCGGCAACGACGTCCGTTTGATCGACGGCCGCCAGCAAGGCGACGTTCGTGATGATCGTGCCGGCCGTGTTGGTCTGCACCGTGGCCGAGACGGAAAGCGTCTCGACCTGGCCAACGGCCAGCGCCCCCACCGTCCACAGTCCGGTGCCGCCGTCGTAAGTCCCCTGCGAAGCCGAGGAGGATACGTAGACCAGCCCCGCCGGCAGGGCGTCCGCCAGCACCACGCCGGTCGCCGCGTCGGGGCCGAAATTCGTGACGGCGATGGCGAAGTCGACGATTTCCTTTTCCAGCGCCACGGCCGGCGAGACGGACTTGCCCACGCCGATATCGACGCCCGCCACCGCGATCGTCGCCGCGTCTTCGTTGTCCTCCGGCGTCGGATCCGCCTGATCGGTGGCGGAAATGCGGGCGCGATTCGTGAGGACCGTTCCGGCCGTCGCCGCATCCACCGACGCGGTGATCGTCAAGAAAGCCGTCGCGCCCACGTCGAGCGAGCCGACGGTCCATGCGCCGCTCCCGCCGTCGTACGTGCCTTGGCTCGCGCCGTGCGACACGTAGGTCAGCCCGCTGGCCAACGGTTCGGACACCGCCACTCCCGTGGCGGCGATCGGCCCCTTGTTCGTGATCGCAATCGTGTACGCCACTTCGCCGCCTTCGTTCGGGTGCGGATCGTCCACGGATTTTTCCAGCGCCAGATCCGTGTAGGCCACCGGATCTTCCACCGTGTCCGTCACCGGAACCGTCTGCTGGTCGCCGGTGACGGAAACCACGTTGACGATCTGCGTCGTCGCGCACGGATTGTCCACCGTCACGTCGAACGTGATGGTGAACGCCTGTCCGGGCCCCAGCGTCTGGCCGCTGGCCAGCGCCGGCGGCGCATCCGCCGGCACGTTGGTGACCGCGACGTGGACCGCCTCGATTTCGACGTTGTCGAAATAGGCGTACTCCCCGCTCTCCCAGTTCTCCGTCAGATCCTCGAACCGGATCGTGGTGTTGGTCGAGATATAGGCCGTGATGTCGAATTCGGCGCTGCCGCTGGTCGTGCCGCTGTATGCCGCCAGTTCGGTGAACGGCCCGTTGGCATTGGTCGAAACCAGCACGGAGACGGATTCCGTTCCCACGGACAACCCGATGGTTTCCCAGTCGAGCCGCAGCGTCGCGCTGTCGAAGCCGGACAAATCGGCGCTGCGCCAGGCGCGTTCGTCGCCGACGTAGGCGTAGTAGAGCATCAAGCGACCGTCGGCCGACACGCCGACGTAGTTGCCGACCGGCCCCGAAGCGCCCGCCGGATCGTTTTCCTGCCAGGCGTCGTTCCACTCCAGGCTGCCGTCGTTGTTCGTGTAGGCCTGGGCGTTGAACTCGTCCCGGAACGTTTCCGACACCTGGACGGGACCTTCGATCCGCGCGCTGTCGGCCACGTAGGTCGTGCCCGTCGGCACCCAATCCGCGACGTCCAAACCCGTGTGCACCGTTCCGCCCAGGTTGGTCACCACGATGGTGTAGGCCACGTTGCTGCCCGGCATCGCGTATCCGGCCACGCCGGAGGTCTTCGTCACCTTCAGCCCGCTCACGTTGACGAAAGCGTCGTCCGCGTCGTTGCCCGCTATCGGATCGGGCATGTCCGTCGCGGCGATCCGGCTGACGTTCGTGATGAACGTGCCCATGGTGCCCGCGTCCACCGATGCGGTGATCGTCAGCGTCGCCACCTGTCCCGAAGCCATCGTCCCGATCGTCCACAGGCCCGAAGCGCCGTTGTACGTGCCTTGGCCGGCGGAATGGGAAACGTAGGTCAGGCCGTTGGTCAGCGGTTCCTCGACCTCGACTCCCGTCGTGGCCGACGGCCCCCGGTTGGTCACCGCGATGGTGTAGGTCACGGCAGCCCCTTCGTTCGGCGCGGGATTGTCGACGCTCTTGGAAATCGCCAGATCCGCGCCCCGAACGCCGACGGATGCTTGCGCGGAATCGTTGGCGGGATTCAAATCCACCTGGTCCAATCCGGCCACCGTCGCCACGTTGGTCCAAACGAGACCGCCCGAGCCGACGGCCGCCGTCGCGTTCATCGTCAAAGTGGCCGTGGCCAAGGGCGCCAGCGCGCCCACCGCCCAGATGCCCGTGACGTCGGAGTAGGTCCCTTGGCTGGGCACGTTCGACACGTACGCAAATCCCGCCGGCAGGAGATCCGACACTTCGACTCCGGTGGCCGTCGTAGCCGTGCTGAGGTTGGTCAGCGTAATCGTGAACTGCACCGGATCCGCTTCGGAAATCCAGGTTTCGCTCGCGGCTTTTCCGAGTCCCAGATCCACCGGAACGAACGGATCCACCACGGCACCCGTCAACGGAATGGTTTGCTGCGTGCTGGTCGCCGAGGCCGTATTGGTGATCGCCATCAAGTTCAGCGGATCGTCCACCGTCACCTGAAAGGTCACCACCAAGGATTGCCCCGGCTTCAGTTCCCATCCGGAAGCCAGATCGGGCGGGTCGCCGGAAGTTCCGGCGATCGCATCCGAATATTCGTAGGAAACGACCATTCGGCCGGCGGCTCCGGCGCCGCCGGTTCGAGTGCCGTTGGACGTCCGCAAGGCTCCGCCGCCGCCGCCGCCGGGCACGGATCCCGCGGAGCCGTTGCCTTGGCTGCCGCTGCGGCCGTTGCCGCCGTTGCCGCCGCCGGCGGGCGCCGTCGCCCCGGTCGCGGAAGTGGCATTGTTTCCGGCCGCATTGGTGCCGGCGGAGGACCCGCCGCCGCCGCCGTAGGAATAGGCCACGCCATTGGCTCCGTTGCCGCCGTCATAGAGCGGTGAACCGATGCCGATGGCCGCCGAACCGCCGGAAGCGCCCGTCGCGCTGTTTTGAGTCCCGCCGCTGCCGCCGCGCGCCAGCACGCCCGTCGTGGAGCCCAACGCGAACCAGGAATCGCCGCCGGCGGTATTCGCCGCCCCGCCCGTCCCGACATTCACCGTGCAATTGCTGCCCGGCAGGACGGCCACTTCGCCGCGGCTGTAGGCCCCGCCGCCGCCGCCGCCGCCGCCGCCGTTGCTTGTCCGCGTCGCGCCGCCGCCGCCGCCGCCCCAGGCCTCGACCGTCACGCTCGTCACCCCCGCCGGAACCGCGAACGTCGATGAAGCGGAATACGTGATCGACGTCTGGATCGGCGGCGACGACGGGATCCGGTCCGCCGTCGCGCTGCCGGGCACGAACGTCGTGCCGGCCGGCACCGCATCCGCCAACGTCACGTTGGAATGCGTGCTGGCCCCGTAGTTCGTGACGACGATGGTATAGGTGATCGTGCCGCCCGGCTGGACCGAGCCCGACACGTCCGAAGTTTTATCGATCCGCAGCGAACTGACGCCCACCGTGGCGCTGTCGGCATCGTTGGCCGCATGGGGATCGGGCTGGTCGCTGGTCGCGATTCCGGCGGAATTGGTCAACGTCGTGCCCACGGTTCCCCCGTTCACCGTGGCGGCAATCCGCAAGGTGGCCGCACCGCCGTTGGTCAGCGTCCCTACCGTCCATATCCTCGTCCCGGAATCGTAGTTCCCCTGGCTGGGCCAGTTCGACGCGTAAGTCAATCCAGACGGCCAGGTATCCAGCAGCGTCACGCCGGTCGTATCCGCCGGGCCCAGGTTTTCCACTTCGACGGTGAACGTCACGGTGTCGCCTTCGCCGGCCGCCGGTTTGTCCACGGTCTTGGTCACGGCCAGATCGGAGCCCAGCACCACGACCTCCGCCGACGCGCCGTTGTTGCTCGGCACCGGATCGTCGTGGCTCGACGCCGAAACCGCGGCGGTATTCGTCAGGACCAGCCCCCCCGTCCCGGCAGCCGCCGTGGCGGTCAGCGCCAGCGTGGCCGACCCGCCGTTGGCCAGCGCCCCCACCGTCCACGTCCCCGAGCCGGAATCATAGCTTCCCTGGCTGGCCACGGCGCCGGCGAACGTCAACCCGGTCGGCAGCAGATCGGCGATCGCGACGCCCGTTGCGGCATCCGGCCCGAGATTGGTCACGGCGACGGTAAACAGGACGCTTTCGCCCACGGCGATTTCGCCGTCGTCCACGACCTTGCTCACCGCCAGATCGGCCGCCGGAACGTAAAACGCCGCGGAATCCGCATTGTCGGCCACGTTCGTATCCGGCCGGTCCATGCGGGAAATGGTCGCCACGTTGGTCGCCCAATTGCCGCCATAGCCCGCCTGAACGGTGCCGGTCACCGTCAAGGTCGCCGAAGCCCCCGGGACCAAGGTTCCCAAATTCCAAATGCCCGCGACGTTGTCGTAGGTGCCCGCCGAAGCGCCGTATCCCGTGAAAACCAGCGCCGGCGGCAACAGATCCGAGACCTGCGTCAGGTTCACCGTCTCGGGACCCGGGTTGGTCACCGTCAGCGTGAACGCCACGGCCTCGCCCACGGTGGCCTGGCCGACGTTCGCGGTCTTGTCGATCCGCAGATCCCCCGGCGCCAGATGCATGCCGGCGTCCAGCGTCAGGTTGGTTTCGCCCGACCCGAGAGCAATCGTCCCCGACCGCCCCGTGTTGGTCGCCGCATTGCTGTCCACCGCGGCGTTCGTCCCCGCAAACGGCGGGCTGAACTGATACCCGGATGGCGGCGTGTACTGCACGAAAAACGTTCCCGGCCCGATGCCTCGGGCCAGCCAATGGCCATTGGCATCGGTACGCGTCACGGCGGCCAAATTCGTATGGCTGTCGTATACCTGCACCAGCACGTTCGAAATCCCCGCTTCGCCGGTCTCCTGGATGCCGTCGCCGTCCCAATCGTCCCAGACCCGGTCGCCGATCTCCACGTTCAGGTCGTCTTCGAAAAACATCATGCCGCCGCTGATCAGATCCAGGCCGCCGTACGCGCTGTCCGTCGACGTGTTGGTCGGGAAAAACGCGCCGTTGGCCACGTTGGTCCAATTCGCGCCGCTGGTGCTGACGTCGTTGCCGGCCAGCGAATACCCGTAGATGAAATCGTTGGTCTGGAGACCCAGCGCCTGCCAGGTCACGAAGACGCCCGACAACGGTTGGGGATCCACCATGGCCGTCGGATGCAATACGCCGCCGCCTTCCGTGTAACCCTTCATGACCGTGGTATCGATCGAGATCCCCGAATCTCCCCACGCGGTATCCAGCACGCTGACCGGCGTTCCAAACGCCGCCGGCCGGCCATTTCCGTCCAGCGCCGTGATCGCCGCGATCTTGAACCGGTCGTTGCCGCCGCGATCCATGACCAGGAATCCGCGCTGATCGACGTTGTTGAACACCGGGAACCCGTCGGGAAAAATGTAGTCGATGCGCTCGATGTTGTTGTTGTTGCCGTTGCCGTCGCCCGTGTTGGCGAACACGTTGTCCGCGCCGCGGTTCACGGTCGAACCGCGCAGCGAAGCCATCATGGTCGCCGCATAGCTCGGTCGCAGAAAAACGTTCGTGCCCGTCTGCGAATAATCTTCGTAGAGCACGATGTGGAGGTTGCCCGTCGCATTGACGTTGTTGACGCGTTCGAGATTGATGATGTCGGCCAGCATCACGAAGTTGAACGTATCGCCCCCCACTTCGAATCCCGTCACGATCAAATTGTCCTGGGATCCTTCGTTGAACCGGATGTCGTAACGGGTTCCCGTCGGGAAATTCCCACCCCCGCCCGTCGTGGAGTAATTGTCGTTCGTGTACGTCGAATCGTCGTACGACGCCAATAATCCCGATATCGCGATTTGTCCCGAAGCCGGCAGGCTCGGTCCGCAGATTCCCAGCCAGATCGCCGCGCAAATCCACCCGCCTCGCGAGCGCCGCGGGGGGAACGGCCCTCTGTCCAACATCAATCCATTCAATCTACACATACGGCATACTCACGATTGCATAACGACGCGGAACAAAGCCCGTTCGCATATGCGGTTTCAACGTTCGCCCGCCGGTCCGAACCGATCGACAAGCGAAATGGCCATTTCTGATTTTTCGTTTCTCATTTCCATCGCGGAACGTCCGGCCATCCCGCCTCAAAACATGCACGCTCTCCGGACAAGCCGTTCCAGGACACGTTCCTGCCGCCTAACATGGATGAACGCGTCGTCATTTGCGGACGGCACGGATCCCGATAAACACGCGATGCGCGGCAGGCAACTCAACGCGCGTGCGGACGGATTCCATGATCCCATCGGGATCCGGCTCCGCATCGAGTTCCTGCAAGTTCGCCAAATCGTCGCTCCAACGCCACAAGTCGTCCGACAAATACAAATGATATTCGACGTCGGGCCGTTTCATCCGCCGTTTCCAGCGCAGGATGAACCCGTCTTCCCCGCCGGCTTCCGGCAGCGCGAATCCGAATTCCGGCAGTTCGGCCTCCACGGCGTAGCCGCCGTCCATCGCATAATCGAAGAAGTTGGCGTCCGTCGCGCCGCCGACGGCCGGAACGGCCAGTTCGGCGGGCGCAAAGCGTTCCCAGCGCCACTGCGCGAAATTCTCGGCCGCCGCGCCATCGTTTCGATTGCCGGCGATGCGCAGGGCCGGATCGCCCAGCAAATTGTAGATCGCGAGCGTGTCGGCCGCGAACAAATCGCCGGCCAGGCTGCGGCGCGCCTGCAGGATCGCCGTTCCCAGCGTGCCGCAACCGTCCTGCAGCGCGGCGCGATAGAAGGCCGCGGCCAACTCGGTGGCCGGATCGTTGCGCGACAGGCCCGACGGCCCCCAGACCGCCACGGCGGCGCCGCCGCTCTTCCGCATCAGCAATTCGCCGAGACTGTTCACGCCGGGCGCTTCGTAGCGCCCCACCAGGCAACTTAGCGCCAAAACGGCGGAGGGCCGGCTGGCGTTGGTCAGTGCCGTCACGTCGGTCGCCTTCAGCAATCCCTTGCTGCTCCAGTTCGCCACGCCGCCATGCCCGGTATAGTGGATGATCCCGGCGCCGCCTTGGAAGTCCGCCAGCAGCTTGCCGCGCGCCGTCGCGATCGCCGTCGCGTTCAGGTCGATCGTGTCGGCGAGCGGATGCGCTTCGTCGGCCAGCGCCGCCAGACGGTCGTTGGCCGCGGCGAAATCGCCGGCGCCGGCGTCGTTGACGTCGTTGGCCAGCACCCATTCGGTTTGCCACGTTTCGCCGAAACCGGCTTCGTAGGCCTGGATCTTGGCGATCATCGCCGCCAGTTCGGCGGCGGTCCGCGCCGGCAAACGCCCGAGCGCGACGTCCGGCAGCCCGTCGCCGTCGGCATCCGCCAGCAGGGAATCGCCGGCGAAAACGCCGTCCGCGGTCTGCACGAGCAACGGCGGCACGGGATTGGCCTCGAGATTCAGCGCGTTCAGATAGTCGTAATGCCCGTTGCCCGCCAGCACCACCAGCCACGGCGCTTCGGCCCACGTCGCCTCCGCGTAGGCCAGCAGCGTCGGGATCGCTTCCGGCGTGCGCAGGCCGCCGGCCATCCAATCGCAGACGTCTTCGAACGTCGCCACGCCGACGCGCAGGCCTTGGCCGGCCCGATAGTCCGCCAGTTCCTGCGCGGCTTCTTCCAGTTCGCGCGACGTCAGCACCAGGTAATCGATTCGGTTCGTTGCGGACAAGAACCACGGATGGTCCGCGACGGCTTCCGGTTCCAGCAGGGTCAGGCCGTCGGCCTCCGCCACCGCGAACCGTTCGGAGGAGGACGCCACCACCGCCCACGCCTTGTCCGGCAACGCGCCGGCGGCGTCCGCGATCCAGGTCGGATTTCCCGCTTCGTCCAGCGCGAGCGCGACCGGTTCCGCGAACGCCGCGGCCGACACCGCCTCCGCCCCGCCCGCGCGGAAATGCAGCGTGCCCGCCGCCGGCGCCAGTTCGCGCGAGAAGGTCGCTTCGATCCAATCCACGACGAAGTAGCTGTGCGTGCGGCCGGGCTGCAACGTGCCCTTCACCGCCAGCTCGTTCGTTCCGGCCAGCGCCGCGCCGGCCGGAATCGCCAGTTCCGCTTCGACCGCGTCCTGGCCATCGAAGACGACGGAGCCCACCGGAGCGCCGTTGAAGAAGAACTCCGCCAGATGGTCCGGATCGTTCGTCGTGCTCGACCAGCCTTGCAGGCGCACCTTCAGCGCCACGGCGCCCGTCGCGCCCGCCAGATCGAGGGCGAACCGCTTGGTGGCCGTCGCGTTCGTCCCGCTGATGACGTAGTCCCAGTAGTAGAAATCGTCGGGCTTCGCCGTCGCGCCGTCGAACGGATAGCGATCCTCTTCGAAGCGAACCGTCGCGGGGAAGACGGTTGCGCCGGCCGCGGCGGCCGGTTCGCGCCGCGGCATCGCCAGGCCGGCACCGACCTGGATCAGGACCGCCGCGTCCCGCGCGTACCAGTCGTCCGTCGGCCGGCCATGGAAGAGCAGGCGCTCCCGCGCCGCGTCGTAGATCGTCGGCACGGGCGCGTCCGCTTCCGAAAACGCCAGCTGGCCGGCGGCCGCGAGCGCCTGCGCCTCTTCGGGCGCGAGGCCCATGCCGGCGGCGATCGCCGCCAGCGAGACGCCGTAGAGCCCCTCCTGCCGGAAGGTCGCCTTGAGCACGGCCGACGGCCCCGCGAGTTTCGGCACGGCCAGCTTGGTTGCGGCCGCCTTGGGCGCGCGCGCCGCGAGACGCGCGGCTTTCGCCGCCGCCGTCGGCGGGCCGAACGCCACCGCGTGCGTTCCCAGATCGAGTTCCGCGCCGGAGAGTTCCACCTCCGCCAAGCGGTAGGTGCCGCCGCCCGCGTTCGCCGCCGGATCCGCCAGCTCGTACGTCGCGCCGGAGGCCAAGAACGCCGCGGGCAGCAAGTCGGCGTTGAGGCGCGTTTCCGCGCCGGTTTCCGGATCCACGCGGTAGACAAAGAAGCCGGCCACGTTCCATTCCGAACTCGTGCGCCAGACCAGCCGGGCCGCGCCGTCCGCGCTTTCGCCCCAGACTTCGGCGAGTTCGGCGCGCGTGGAGCTCAGTTGCCGCAGCCCCAGATCGATGGTGTGGTCGATCGTGCCGTCGGCGAAGTCGTAGGCCGGACTTTCGGCGCGCCGCACGCCGTTCGTGACGTAGGCGAAATCGCTGTCGAGCGCGACGTCGCCGCCCGCGAAATTCGTCGAGACCGCCACGTTCGCGCCGACGTTCGTCAGGACCACGCGCACGTAGTAGCGGCCCGGCACGACTTCGTCGAACAGGTAGAGGCCGTCCGAGTCCGTCGCCGTCGTTTGGACGACGGTGCCGTTGGTGCGCACCAGTTCGACCGTCAGGTTGGCGATGCCGTTGGTTTCCCCGGGATCCTGGACGCCGTCGCGGTCGGCGTCGAACCAGACCCGGTCGCCGATTTCCACGCCGACGAGGTCCACGCGCGTCGTCGCCGCAGCCCAGACGGGATCCGGCTGCAAGTCGCTGGTGGCCGACGCCACGTTGACGATCTGGGTGGTGAAGGTTTCGGCGTCCACGAGCACGTCGTAGGTGATCCGCACGCCTTCGTTCGTGCCCAGCAACCAGCCGGAGAGCAAGGTCGGCGGATCGCCGAGCTCGTCCGCGCCGGGCGCCTTGGACAGCTGGACGTCCACGTCGTCGAACCACAGCTGCGCGCCGTCGTTGGTATAGCCCGTGGTGCGGAACCGCACGGTCGTCTGCGGACTGCGCCAGGCCGTCAGGTCGTAATTGGTCGTCACCGTTCCGGCCACGTTGCCGTTGGCGTAGAAAAGCGTGGTCCAGTCGGCGCCGTTGGTGGACACCTCGACGTAGGCGTTGTCCAGCGTCGTCTGCATCGGCCGGGACAAGGCGACGTTCACGTTGTCCAAGGTGAAGCTCTGGCTGGCCCAGTCCGTGCCGCCGGCGCGGAAGATGATCCGGTTGGACGAGGCCAGATACGGCATCAGGTCGAAAGAGGCCGTGCCGGAACCGGCGGAGGTGTAGCTGGCCAACAGGTAGTCGGTCGCGTTCGAGCGCACGTACACGTTCAGCGAGCGCGTGGCGGTCAGGCCCGAACCGACGTAGCTGAACGACAGCGTCGCGTTGGTGTTGCCGGCGAACGAAGCCCAGCGGGCGATTTCGTCGGCGGCCTCCAGGCCGGAGAAGGACAGCTGGCCGCCCGAAACCAGGATGTCCCCCGCCGTGGCGGACAGGTCGTCGCCGGTTTCGATCCAGTTGCCGGACCAATTCAGGGTGCCGTTGCTGTTGGTATAGGCCGCGGCGCCGAATTCGTCGCGGACGTTGTTCGTCCGCGTGACGGTCGCCTGGCGCAGGACGAACGACAGCGTCGCGCTCTCGGCGAGCGACAGATCCGCGGCGCGCGCCAGGGAGCGGGACAGGCCGAGGCTGGCCCAGCCGGTGGCCAGCACCTGGGCGTGGCCGTTGGTCGGGCCGTCGCTTTCGCCGCCCTCCTGCCAGCTTCCGCTCCAGGCCAGCGCGCCGTTTTGGTTCGTATAGGTCCGCGCGGAAAATTCGTCGCGCGCGGATTCCAGCGCATTGCTGCGCGCCGGATACGCCGTCAACGCCACGCTGCCCGGCACGTAGATCGTGCCGGCCGGCAGCACGTCCTCGATCACCACGTTCGTGTGCGCCCACGGCCCGATGTTCGTGGCGACGATCGCATAGGTGATGGTGTCGCCCAGCTGGACCAGGTTCGTGCTGGCGGTCTTGTACAGCACCAGCGGCGGCACGTAGATCCGCACGGCGGCGGAATCGTTGGTCGCGACCGGGTCGGGCAAATCCTGGGCGGACACCGCCGCCGCGTTGGTGATCACCGTGCCGAGCGTGCCGATATCGACCGTGACCGAAATATCCAGCCAGGCGCCGGCGCCCACGCCCAGCGCGCCCACCGTCCACAGGCCCGTGCCGTCGTCGTAGGACCCCAGGCTCGTCACGTGGGACGCATAGGTCACGCCGGTCGGCAAGAGATCGGACAACACCACGCCCGTGGTTTCCGACGGCCCGAGGTTCGTCACCGAGACGCGATAGGTCACCGGATCTCCCTCGTCCGGCCGGAGGTTGTCGGCCGCCTTGCGCACCTGCAAATCGGCGCCGCGCACCGTCACCGCGGCGGAGGAAACGTCGTTCGACGGATTCGGATCGGCCGGAACGGAACCGATCCGGCTGGCGACGTTGGTGAACGTCGAACCGCCGGTGCCGAGGTCGGCCGTCGCTTCGATTTCCAGCGTGGCGCCGTTGGAAGCCGCCAAGGTGCCGACGTTCCATTCGCCCGTGCCGTCGTCGTACGCGCCCTGGCTGGGCGTCGACGAAACGAAGGTCAATCCCGCCGGCAACAGGTCGCCGATCGCGATCGTCTCGGCCTCGTCGGGGCCGAGGTTGGTGACCGATACGGCAAAGAAGACCGTCCCGCCTTCGTTCACGGCGTTGGTATTCACGGTCTTCCAGACGGCCAGATCCGCCACCGAAATCTTGTAGCCGAAATCCACGTCGACGACGACTTCGCCCTGCAGGAGGGTGACCGAGGCGACGTGCTTGGTGCCGGTCCCGTCGCGGTCCCACGTGGGCACGAGCCCCACCGCCAGCGTGTTGGTGTCGACGCGAACCGAGTAGGTGCCGGGCGTCAGGCCGCCGATGTGGTAGAACCCGTTGGTGCCCGTCGTCGAGGAGGGTTCGTTGGTTTGGTACACGCCATCCGAATTCAGATCGATGAACACGCGCGCGCCGGAAACGGGCGGTTCGTTCGTGTCCTGCACGCCATCGCCGTTCAGGTCCTCCCAGACGTAGTCGCCGACGCTGCCGAGGATGTTCCAGGCGTAATCCTCGACCTCGCCGTTGGCGGCGGTGCCGGAAAACGCCAGTTCGGGGATCGTGGGCGCGGCCGGAAACAGGCGGAAGCGCGCATTCAGCGCGGTGGTCGTCGCGGCGTTGATCGTTCCGGGCGGCACGTCCACCAGAATCGTGTAGACGCCATCGCCGTTCGTGCCGCCCGTGGACGACGCGGCTTGGTTGATGGCCAGCTCGCCGAAGTCGGCGAAATCGCCGTCGCCGTTGAAATCGATGAAGCCCAGCAACCAGCCGGTTCCCGCGCCGACCGCGATTTCCAGGGTTCCGCCGGCCGGGCCATCCTGCCAGACGCCGACCAGATCCACGCCGTCCTCGTCGTCCGCGCCGGCCAGGTCGTCGCCGTCGGCTCCCGCGGACGGTTGCCCGTTGGGCTCCACGTCCACCGTCGCGCCCAGATAGAGATTCGACGCCACCACGATGTGCCGCGCGCCGCCCGGCAGCAAGGTCTCGTAGGTTTCGGGCAAATCGCCGTAGTCGTAGTTGCGGGTCGAGCGATACGCGAAATCCATGCCCGCGATCGCCGGCGCGACGGCGACCGTCAAATAGGCGGACACCGTGCTGCCTTGCGCGTTCGTCGTTTCCACCACGGAAACGCCCGCGATGGAACCGTTGGTGGTCGTCAGCTTCAGGTAGTTTTCCGGCGCGGCGCTGGCCACGACGTACCGGTCGTCGCCATCGCCGCTGGGCAAGCCGGTGAACGCGTAGTCGCCATTGGTCGAAGTCGTCGTCGAAGCGACCGCGACATATTCGCCGGGTTCGACGATGCCGTCGCCGTCGTCGTTCCAAAGGTAGAGATAGACCTGCACGCCGGCGTAGGCCGTTTCGTTGGTCGCCACGCCGTTCCAGTTCGTGCCGTTCAGCACACCGTCGTAAGGCGGCGCATCGAACCCGATCGTGCCGCTCAGGCTGTTGTTGCCCACGTAGCGGTAGCCGAAATCGAGACTCAAATCGCAGCCGGTGCAGGGCACGCCGCCGACCGACGTCACCGCGCCGCCGGCGATCACGACGTTGGTGCCGCGGTTGTCCAGCACGCCGTCCGGATCGTAGGTCTGCGAAAGTCCCGGCGGGAAGTCGACGTCGTTGGTCAGCACGACCACGCTCCAAGTGCCGTCCGGCAGGTCGCTGAAATAGTAGTAGCCGTCGGCGTCGGTCTCGTTCGTGGCGACGGCCACGCCGTTGGAATAGAGCACCACGGAAACGTAGGGAATGCCGCTCTCCCCCGGATCCTGGAGGCCATCGTCGTTCGTATCCATCCACAGCCGATCGCCGATGACGCCGGGCGGCGCATAGCCGAAGTCCGCGCCCATGAAGTTCTGCCCGGTTCCCAGCAGCAGCCCGTATTGGTCGTCGCACGGCACCACGACGTTCGTGTCGCCGCAGGCATAGCCGTCCGAGTTGGGATCGGCGGACTGGGTCGTGCCGGCCAAGGGCCCGTTCGTGGTCACGACCAGCACCACGTAGCGGTCGGACAGCAATTCGCCGAACAGGTATTTGCCCTCCGCATCCGTAAAGGCGTTCGTCGCGAGCGTTTCGCCGACGTCGTAGACGCCGTTGGCGTTGGCATCGTAGTACAGGCGGACCTCGACGCCCGCCACGCCCTCCTCGGAATAGTCCTGCGTGCCGTTGCGGTTGGCGTCCCAAAAGATCGTGTCGCCGATCGCGCCGTAGGGCGCGAAGCCGGAATCGGCGTCCAGATAGGTGCTGCCCCCGCTGATCGCGACGTCGAACGACGTGGCCGTGGTGGGATAATAGACGTTGCCGAAGGCGTCCCGGGGCAGATCGGCGTCGGCCGCGTCGATCACCACGCGGTAGTCGCCGTCCGGCAGCGAGCCGAACAAGTACGTGCCCGTCGAACCGGTGTTCGCGGTCTTCAGCAGCACGTACGTGCCGTCGCCGTTCAGGTCCGCATACAGGCTGACCAGGACGTTGGAAATGCCCGTCTCCTGGGCTCCGGCCTGGAGGCCGTCGGCGTTCACGTCCTTCCAGACCGTGTCGCCAATGGAACCGGTGCCGTAGGGCTGGAAGCCGAAGTCCTGCGCGAAGTCGTTGGCGTTGGTGATCGTGACCACGCTGCGCCCGTCCTTCGCCCCCCAGGGATCCGCGGTGACGTTGTAGAGCGGCGGCAGGTCCGGATCGTTCCGGTCCACGACGACCAGGTAGGTGTTCGTCGCGAACAGGTTGGTGAAGGAATAATAGCCGTTCGTCGCCGTGACCGTGATGCCGGCCAGCGCATCCGTCGCGACGTCCACCACGCCATTGCCGTTGGCGTCCTCGTAGAGGTAGACCGTGACGTTGGCGATGCCCTCCTCGTTGGTGGCCGTCTGCGTCCCGTTGCCGTCCCAGTCGTAGAACAGCGTGTCGCCGATCGCGTAGGGTCCCGTCCGCCAATAGCTGAAGTCCGCGCGCGCCACGCCGCCGCTCACCACCGTCACGGAGGAATAGTTCGCCGTGTTGGTCCCGTCCGTGTCCCACGACAGGTTCCACGTGCCTGTCGACAGCATGCCCGTGTTGGTCGCCACCATCACGGTGTAGGTGCCCGTGTAGCTGCCGACGAAGCGGAAGTAGCCGTTCGTGGTCGCGACGTTCGTTGCCAGCGACGCGCCCGGACCGCAGGGCGAGGGACTCGCGCACAGATAGACCGTCACGTTCGTCAGCCAGTCCTCGCCCGCCTCGCGGTTCGTCTCCATGCCGTGGTCGACGTCGTGCCAGATCGTGCCTTCGATGGTCGTGCCCGTCTGGTAGCCGAAGTCCGTCGTCAGGTGCACGTTGTTGGTGCTGTTCGTCGCGGAATAGACGTCCAGATAGACCGCGTGGACGTTGTCCCGGATTCCGTCCTCGTCGAAGGTGTTCGTGCCCGACCCGCCGGGCAGCGTCGCCGTCGCCACGCGCACCGTGTAGACGCCCGTGGCCGGAATCGATTCGAACAGGTAATAGCCCGCCGCATCCGTGACGTTCGTAATCGCCGCGCCCGGGCCGTTGCCCAGATCGATGCCGGCCGGCGGCGTGAGGGAAACGGCCACGCCGGCGATGCCCATGTTCGTTTCGTTCTGGATGCCGTCGCCGTTCAGATCGCGCCAGACGTAGTCGCCAAGCGTCGCCGCGGGGGCCAGGATTTCCGACACGGTGCTCGTCGCGGCGTTGGCGGGCAGGCCGCTCAGGATCAGGGCATTGGTGACCCACGCGGCATTGATCGCTTCGGTCTCGGTGCTGAAGTGCGGCTCCCGGAGCTTGAAGGTCACCGCCACCGTCGAGGTGCCGCCCGGATAGATCGGCCCCACGTCGCTCCAGGTCAGCGTGCCCGTGGTGTCCGGCCAGTCCCCGTTCGTCGCCGCGCTCGACGGCGGCGGAACGGCGGAAACGAATTCCATCAGGTCCGCGTCGTACTGGTCCGTCAGCGGAACGGGCTGCAGGGTGTTCAGCGCATCGGCGACGCCCGTGGTCTGGTCGCTTTGGATCCGGAAACCGACCGCATCCACCTGCACCCAGCCGGTACCCGCCCCGCCGGCGTTTTTCGCCGCGATCAGATTCACCGAATAGTTCGTGGCGAAATCCGTCCACGCCCACGCGAAAGCGCCGGTCATCGGGATCGTCCACGTGCCGGCGACCAGGCTGGTGGCCAAATAGGTCTGCGTGTAGATGCGCTGGGCCGGCGCGATCCGGTCGACCTGGATTTCCAACGTGTCGTCCGCATCGAACCCGGGGGTGATCGCGATCGGAATCAGCAACGACACGTTGCTGACGCCGCCGTTCTGCACCCCCAGGGGGAAATTCGTGAGGCCGAACGGCTTCGACGCGGCGGCGAATTGGTTGGAAGCGTAGATCCCGTCCGGCCCCGGCGGGATATAGGCGGCGGGATAGTTCAGCCACTCGGTCGCCCCGGCGCCGCCGTTGGTCGCCCAGGCGGTATAGGTCGCCAGCGTGCCGGTGCCGGAACCGTCGCCCGGCAGGTTGTTGGACACCGTCAGGTTGTACGTCGCGTATTGCCCCTCGCGGAACGCGTTGGTGCTGACGAGGGATTTCTCCAACGTCAGCGCCGGCGCGAAACCGAAATCGGCGGCGAGGTATTCCGCCACGTTCGTGGTCGCGTGTCCGGAATCGAGATCCGCGCCGAAGAACGCGGGGGTCGTGGGGGTAAAGCCGCGGGGCAGGTCGGGATCCTGCGCGTCCACGACCGCCACGAAATGGCCGTCGGGCAGATTCGTGAACAGATAGGCGCCGGAGGCGCTCGTGACGTTCGAGCCGTAATACCGGTCGCCGGCGTCGTACAACCCGTCGGCGTTCTCGTCGTAGTAGAGCCAGACCGTGACGTTGGAGAGGCCGGCCTCCCCGCCGTCCTGCACCTGGTTGCCGAGGAGCCCGCCGCCCTCGCCGTTGTCCGCCCACACCAGATCGCCGAGGCGGTTGGTGCCGGACACGTACGTGGTGGTCGCGCTGCAGGCGAGTTCGCCGGCGCCCGCGATGGTGGCGCAGCCTTCGTTCAGGATGAACGGACTGTCGACATACGGATTTTGGACCGTCACCTGGAGCTTGACCGCGCCGGCCACGTTGGTGCCGAGCGGATCGCTCAGCCACCACTGGACGTCGGTGACGGTCGCGGGATCGGCCGGCTCGGTGCCCTGCCAAGTCGCGCCGTTGTTGGTCGAATACAGCATCGTGTAGGCGCCGACGCCGTCCGGCAGGGTGTTGCTGGCGGTCGAGCTGAGACCGACGTACAGCGTGCCGTGGGGAATGTGCTCGCGCATGACCAGCGCCGCGCCCGCGTCGGGATCGCCCACCGCCACCGGCCCGGGATTGGTGAAGGCGATGGTGTAGGACAGGGTCTCCCCGGGCGCGATGGTCGGATGGTCCACGCTCTTGGCGACTTCCATGTGGGCTTCCAGACTGGTCAGGCTCTGGCCCAGCGTCGCGCCATAATCCCCGTTGAACTTCTCGTTGTCGAAACCCGACGCCACCTCTTGGTACGGCGTCAGGGTGCCCGAACAGCCGCCGTGCATGGCCATGAACTCGTAGCGCACGTAGCCCACCGCGCCGCGGTTGTTTTCCGGAATGTTCTCGAAATAGAGCTGGTCCTCGACGTTGTAGATCGTCTCGGTTCCGTCGTTCAGCTTCACGATCACCAGCGCATAGGTGTGCACGAGGCGGAAACAGGACGAATCGAAGATGTCCGCATCGCCCACCGGCTGGAGCCAGGCGTTGCGGTCCGGCACCAGGTCGCCGTCGTTGTCGAATCCCGCCCCCACGTTGCCCAAATCGTACCAAACGCCTTCGGTCGCGATCACGGTTCCCGGCGACCCGTCGTCGGCCCTGTTCGTCCAGCTCGGTTCGTAGAGCGCGAGCAGATCCTGGTATTCCTGCGGCACTTTGTTGGCTCCGTTCGGGAAAATCTTGTTGGCCATCGCCGAAATCTCGTTGCGCATGGTCACCGTGCGCGTCTCGGACACTTCCAGCGGCGTCCCGGCATCCAGCGCGGTGCCCCAGATGCTGTATTGGAGCCACAGGTCGTCGTCCGGCTTGATCCCGCCCGTCACGCTGTCGCCGGCCTCGTCCACGTTCGGATAGCTGATCAGCCAATAGACCGTCTCGCTCTCGCCCGGCTGGATCGTCCCCAGATAGCGCGTCGCGTCGGCCGCCCCGAGCGCCCCGCCCTCGTGCGTCAACGCGAAGGCGTCGCCCGGCAACGGCCCGTCGTAGGGCGCCTGCGCCCGGCTCGGATACGTCCCCGGCGTGCCGTTCGTGTAGTCGCCGATGTAGGCCCACACGTTCGTGAGCGCGGTGGAACCATCGTTGTGGAACGTCGCGCCCAGATAGGCCGCGCGGGGCGCATAGGTCGACGGCGACTCCACGTTGGAATCCACGACCAAGTTGTAGGCGGAGACGACCTCGATCCGCAGTTGGGCCCGGGCCGACGACACCAGGTTCCAGCCCATCAGCCAAGCCAGCAGAACGGGCCAAATGTTAAAAATGGATAGCCGGGAACGCATAAAACGCTTTAAGGGACACTTCCCCTAATAGAAACCGATTGTAATGTGTTTGATGTCTATTGGCAAAACCTCTACAATTAATATTCAATTAATATAATGTTAGGATTGAATTATGGCGTTTGGCTTTCGGTTTTCGTGCCGCCCCGCCCCGACCTCGCCAGTTTCAGGACAGATGGAGGGAAGATGCCTTCCCAAAACGCCGGATCTCGGTCTTCGCAAAGGGAAACGAGCCCGGCACCTTGTTTGATCTGTCGAGAAGGCCCACCTCCCGCCGCCAGATAATTGTAATTGTTTCAGGAAGAAGGCTATACGCGAAAGACGGCACCGAGCTTCTTGCCCAGCAGCAAGCTGCTGGCCACCAGCGTGGCCGTCAGGAACGCCATCGCCCAGACCCCCAGGGCCGCCGCCACGTACTTGCCCGTGCCCAGCAGCTGGAACAGCTCGAAAATCGCCTTGGTGATCGGCATGTAGTCGGCCTGCTGCGCGAGCATCAGGCTGTCGCTCACTTCCAACATGCTGAAGGCGAAGGTCAGCAGGGTGCCCGCGATCAGATTCGCCAAGATCAGCGGCAACGTGATCCGCCGCAGGGTCGTCGCCGGCGACGCGCCCAGATTCCATGCGGCTTCCTCGAACGCGACGCTCGTCTGCTGCAGGCCCGCGACCGCGCTGCGCACCATGTACGGCAGCCGGCGCACGGAATAGGCCAGCACCAGGAACAGCGTCGGATTCGTCCGCACGTCCACCAGCCGCGCCCACCAGTCGAAATCGGCCATCCCCTTCAGGTTGGCCAGCCACGAGCTGACGGCCATGAACCCGAACGCCATCACCAGCCCCGGCACCGCCAGCGGGATCATCGCCAGCGCATCCAGCGCGCCGCGCGCGCGGATGTCCGAACGGACGACCACGAAGGCGATGGCGATGCCGGCCACGACGTCGAAAGCCACCGCGAACGAGGAAAACATCAGGCTGTTGCGGATGCTGCCGACGGTCATGTCGTGGCCGAGCGCCGCGACGAAGTTGCCGCCCGTCCAGGTCCCGGGCAGGACGCTCTGGTACCAGCTGCCCGGCGAGGCGAAGCTCGTCAGCACCACGCCCAGATGCGGCAGCAGCGCGAGACCCGTCACCAGCGCGAACGGCAGCGCCGCCAACAGGGCGCGGACGCCGGTCAAGCGGCGCGCGGTCGCCGGCGTGGCGGCCTTGCTTTGCATCGCGTAGGCGTGTCCGCCGAACAGCCAGCGGGTCAGGCCGTACAGCCCCGCGCTGGCCGCCAGCATCACCGACACCAGCGCGTACGGAAACGGATTCGAACCGATTTCCTTCAGCGAATCGTAGATCTGCACCGAGGCGCAGCGCGTGTAGTTCATGATCA
>CALMNW010000069.1 GCA_937872095.1 uncultured Verrucomicrobiota bacterium | reverse complement strand
CCGGCATGCAGGCCAAGGCGATGGCCCCCAAGCCCGCCGCCGCGCCCGCCCCGGACGCCGGCGCCGGCGCGCCCGTCGCGCAGCTCGGCAACTGGCCCGTCCAGATCAAGCTGGTCAATCCCCGCGCACCCTACCTCCAGAACGCCGCGCTGCTCGTCGCCGCCGACTGCACCGCTTTCGCCTTCGCCGACATCCACCGTAAATTCATGCGCAACAAAGTCACCCTCATCGGCTGCCCCAAGCTCGACGAAGGCGACTACGCCGAAAAACTGACCGCCATCCTGCAGGCCAACGAGATCAAGAGCGTGACCGTCCTGCGCATGGAAGTGCCCTGCTGCGGCGGGATCGCTTCCGCCGTCCAGCGCGCCCTCCAGGCCTCCGGCAAAACCATCCCCTGGCAGGTCGTGACGATTTCGACGGAAGGCCAAATCCTTGAAGAGTAGAGAGTATTCAGAATTCAGGAGTCAGAATTCAGAATGAAATCCACATCCCATTGTAGCCGCGCCCGCTGGGCGCGGGGCTGCTCATTCAAGAACCGGCCCCACCGGGGCCGGCTACAACGCCTTCTGAATCCTGAATACTGACTCCTGAATACCCACTAATTTAAAAAAATAACCACCTCATATAAGGAGCCCCCCATGACCATGTTCTGTTTCCAATGCGAACAAACCGCCGGCGGCACCGGCTGCACCAAGACGGGCGTCTGCGGCAAGTCCCCCGAGGCCGCCAACCTGCAGGACGACATCACCGCGGCGCTGATCACCCTCGCCCGCGCCGTGGACGGCAAACCGGCCGACGCGAAGACCGAGGCGCTCTTCATGGACGCGCTGTTCATGACCGTCACCAACGTCAATTTCGATCCCAAAGACCTGACCGCGATGCGCGACCGCATCCTGCGCGCGGCCGTCGCCGCCGGCGGCGCGAATTCCTACCGCCCCGAAGATCTCTTCCACGGCGACAAGGACGTCGTCTCCCTGCGCTCTACCCTCCTCTTCGGCCTGCGCGGCATGGCGGCCTATGCGGCCCACGCCCGCGTCCTCGGCAAGACCGATCCCAAGGTCTCCGCCTGGTTCCAGAAGGGCCTGAAAGCCCTCGGCGACGAGCACGACGTCGCCGGCTGGCTCGGGCTCATCATGGAATTCGGCCAGATCAACCTCGCCTGCATGGCGCTGCTCGACGCGGCCAACACCGACGCCTACGGCCATCCCGAGCCCACCAAGGTGTCCACCGCGCGGGAAAAGGGCCCGTTCATCATCGTCACCGGCCACGACCTGCACGACCTGAAGATGCTGCTCGAACAGTCCGAGGGCAAAGGCGTGAACGTCTACACCCACGGCGAAATGCTCCCCGCCCTCGCCTATCCCGGCCTGAAGAAATACAAGCACCTCAAGGGCCACTACGGCACCGCGTGGCAGAACCAGCAGAAGGAATTCGCCGATCTGCCCGGCGTCGTGCTGTTCACCACCAACTGCATCATGCCGCCGCGCCCCAGCTACATCCAGCACCTCGCCACCACGGCCGAAGTCGGCTGGCCCGGCGTCCAGCATATCGCCGCGGACGACCAGGGCCGCAAGGACTTCTCCGGCATCATCGCCCAGGCCGTCGCCCTCGGCGGCTGGCAAGAGACCGCGCCCGGCGCCTACGAACTGATGACCGGCTTCGCCCACAACGCCGTCATGTCCGTCGCCGACAAGCTGATCGACGCCGTCAAGGCCGGCGCCGTGAAGCACATCTACCTCGTCGGCGGCTGCGACGGCGCCAAGCTCGGCCGCGACTACTACGTCGAGTTCGTCGAAAAGACCCCCAAGGACACCCTCGTCCTGACGCTCGCCTGCGGCAAGTTCCGCTTCAACCACCTGCAGGACCAGCTGGGCGACATCGGCGGGATCCCGCGCCTGCTCGACATGGGCCAGTGCAACGACGCCTACTCCGCCATCCAGGTCGCCGTCGCCCTCGCCAAGGTCTTCAACTGCGGCGTGAACGACCTGCCCCTCTCGCTGGTGCTCTCCTGGTACGAGCAGAAAGCCGTCTGCATCCTGCTGACGCTCCTCTCCCTCGGCATCAAGAACATCCGCATCGGGCCCTCCCTCCCCGCGTTCGTCTCCCCGACGGTCCTCAACGTCCTGGTCGAGAAATTCGGCCTGACCCCCATCACCACCCCCGACGCCGACCTCAAGGCCCTCGCCGGCTGATCGGGATCACACCCCCCACCGAAACGGCCGCGCCCCACGGCGCGGCCTCTTTCATGCTTGCCCACCGATTTGTCCGCCGAAGCTTAGGCGAAGGAGGGAGCCTTGGCGAAGGCGGGCCCCGTTGCGGTTTAATCGCGGCTTGAAGGGGCTGAATTATAAATTATAGGACTGACCCCTTTTCGCCGATCTCCCCGGCGTCGTGCTGTTCACCACCAACTGCATCATGCCCCCGCGCCCCAGCTACGTCCAGCACCTCGCCACCACGGCCGAGGTCGGCTGGCCCGGCGTCCAGCACATCGCCGCGGACGACAAAGGCCGCAAGGACTTCTCCGGCATCATCGCCCAGGCCATCGCCCTCGGCGGCTGGAAGGAAACCAAGCCCGGCGCCTACGAACTGATGACCGGCTTCGCCCACAACGCCGTCCTCTCCGTCGCCGACAAGGTCGTCGCCGCCGTCAAGAGCGGCGCCCTCAAGCACATCTACCTCGTCGGCGGCTGCGACGGCGCCAAGCTCGGCCGCGACTACTACGTCGAGTTCGTCGAAAAGACCCCCAAGGACACCCTCGTCCTGACGCTCGCCTGCGGCAAGTTCCGCTTCAACCACCTGCAGGACCAGCTGGGCGACATCGGCGGGATCCCGCGCCTGCTCGACATGGGCCAGTGCAACGACGCCTACTCCGCCATCCAGGTCGCCGTCGCCCTCGCCAAGGTCTTCAACTGCGGCGTGAACGACCTGCCCCTCTCGCTGGTGCTCTCCTGGTACGAGCAGAAAGCCGTCTGCATCCTGCTGACGCTCCTCTCCCTCGGCATCAAGAACATCCGCATCGGGCCCTCCCTCCCCGCGTTCGTCTCGCCCACCGTGCTGAACGTCCTGGTCGAGAAATTCGGCCTGACCCCCATCACCACCCCCGACGAAGACCTCAAGGCCCTCGCCGGCTAAGCAGTATCCACCCCCCCAACAAAACGGCCGCGCCCTCAAAAGGCGCGGCCGTATTCTTTTTCCCCGGCGCGTTTAGTTGCGGCTCATCATCCCATTTTTCAGTTAACTTGATTGCGGGGCCCCTTTTCTGACCCCATTTATTCATTAGATTCCGACATCACATCTCCAAAGGGCTTCCAGAATGGCAGTGCGGAGTTGCCTGGTTCAGCTAGAACTACTCCTACGCTCTGGAACGCACGCGTAACAGCCACATAAAAGCTAGCGGCGGGGATCGGGCCGAGTCGTGTGCCGCGCTGTATAAATTTCTCTATGCCCTGAGTGGGGACAATAAGGACCCGCTTGCATTGAGTTCCTTTAGCGAGGCGGAAGTTTACATATTTAAGATTAAATATCTTTCCGGAGTTCGCACTGCTGCGGAGGCATAGCGGCCGGAACTCATCAACATATCGATCCACATCTTGAGGACGAACCAAGAACACTCCGTCATGGCAGGTGACCGTGCCATTCCGCGATTGGGTTGTTGGAAACCCCCAGCTCGCCTCAAATATCGTGTCTGCGAATGCCGCAATCTCAGGACGGCAACGCCATGTTTCGGAACTCTCTGATATTTCTAGAATGCCTTTCGCCTCTCGTTCCCGAAACCAGTGAATTGAATCGGCGTAAGCGTATCTCTTGTTCTTTGAGCTGCGAGGGTTCGTCGCCAGCACGGCTTGGCGAATATCACCCACCATATGAACATCCACCGTTGAATGTAACAGTGCGTCAATGATCTCCCAATCGTGAGAACTCAAGTCCTGCACTTCATCTATGAGCACTTCCTTGTAAATACATTGGAGCCTCCGAATGAGTGCACCGCCGCTCGCCTCAATTAGTTCGTTCGCAAGGCGCCCAAGCTCGCATGCATAAGCAGCTCCACTTGAGTCAAGAAACCGGTGAAGTCCTTTGGCCATCCGGTGCGGGCGCCCGTCGAAGTTGAATCCGAGAACGCGCCTTCCAGGAAATAGGAACGGGAGAAAAGGCCGCGCGAAGTTACGAAGCAGAAATGTGTACCAGCCCATCACCTCGATCTCGGGATGATCTCCTGCGCGAGATGCAAGCCGACCCCTAAGTTCCGCTTGATTAGCTTGAGTATACGTCAGCACCAGCACGCGTCGATCAGTAGGCATAGCCGCACAGTAATCCACGATACCCCGTGTCTTTCCTGATCCGGCAACGGCGAGTGTGAGATGGTTAACCATGGATGAACTCAGCAGCTGACCTCATATACTCCGGAGGTACGAGCGCGACTGACGACTCGGCAATGCGAAGGGCAGACTCTGTCTTCTCACGAGTCATCCACGTCAAAAGGTCAGCCTGCGATGTTATCTGTAGGGCCTTTCGCAGTTGAGCTTCACCATTGAAGTGGATCAGCTGAGGTTCGAGGGTCCTGCCGTGCGCCACTTCACCAATAAATAGATCCCGGCGACCGCTTGACAACCAGGCGCTGACTGAGTCGCGCAGTTGAGATGGTTCGATACCGTCGTTATCTCTAAGCGCGGCGACTGGTCTATCCAAAGCCGCACACAGCTCCATGCACCGCCCCAATGAGAGTCCTCGCATGCTTAGTACATCAATGCCGCATGCCATAGGCAGCTTCCCGTAGATGTCCTTGAATACTCGCTCGAATATTATCTCGTCAGAGGGACCTTCCACCAACACCACCTTTCGGGCAAGCGCCATGCGAAGCGTGTCGTATCCCGGTAGCTTGCGAAAGTATGAGACTGTCTCAGCATCAAGATCCGGTATTCTCGAGGCCCCCCCTGCTCCGACCAGCAATAGTGAATCAAGTCCGAGCCGGTTAAGTACGAATGAGCTGTGCGTAGTGACAAATAGCTGTTGCTGCACGCCAGCTAGAGAGGTCATTCGAGACAGGAGGGATGTTAGGCTGGTGTGAGATAGGTTATTCTCGGGTTCTTCGACCATAACGAAATTGGCACGGTCGGACTGTCGACTCATGGCAAGAGCTATCTTGACGGCGGCCTGTTGCCCCTGGCCTGACATTGCGAAGGGCACATCATCAATGTGCGGAGTGATAGCCCCTTCCCAAGAAGTCCGTTGGCTCTGGTCCATGGCGAGGGAGATGGGGCGGTCATGGAGAGATGCATGCTGGGCTGCAATGCGCATGTTCACCGGACCAAGGGCTCCTTCAGATATCGAAGCCTTTACTTCTCTGTATGCCAGGGAAATAGCAGCCCGTTCGGCAGGTTCTAGATGATCTCCGAGAATCTCTCGAAGGTGGTAATCGACACCGCTCGTTGAGCGCACAGTTCGTGAATCTATGACCGCAGTTACGAGCTGCCGTGGGCGGTTTGTGATCTTCCGATCGCCAAAATCACGCCAGTCGTCAACATAGTACTCAACCGGCAGAATCGCTGACGGGTTTTGCGCCCATTTCTCTAGTACATCCATGTAGTCCGAATTCGGCACGATGTTCATGCTTATCCCAGGACACGCCATTGTTGGGACTTCGCTATTTACGGCGCCGCATAGCTGTTGGAGGTCGTCGCGATTCTCAAAAAACAACTCTATATGAATTTCAGGAAAGGCAACCGCTTCACCCGCCCGTCTCTTAGCGACAAACTCCTTTACCAGACTGGTATTGAACCAATATGGGTTGAGTTCTTCGGATGCTTTACGTCCATTTACGCGCCCTGTTAGCGCTAATGCCATCGCTTCAAGCAAGGTAGACTTACCGCTTTCATTGGCACCTACAATGAGATTCAGCTTTGGATTCGGCGAGAACTCAAACTCACGGAATATCCTGTATCCGTGTATTTTAACTTTTGTTATCACGGCAAGCCCCTCTGATTTACTTAGCAAGTCCCCCCGAGCGCCACCGTCAGCGCTCTGGGGCTGCTCCATTTGTTGCGCGTAACCAGCGCATTGTTAGTCTGCCTTGTCTGCTTTGTGTTTTGATTTACGCCGGAAATGAACATCCCATGAGAATATCTTGTTGTTCTTAAGCTCCATCGCGGATAGTTTTCCCGCAAGGGCAATTGAATCAAGCTCTTCAACTATTTTGAGGCAGAATGTTGCATGGTAAAGTGAGTCGCGGTTGTTGGGCCTTGATGTGCCCAGAATGAATCCATCTGCGATGTATCCGTTAAAGCTATATGTTGACGTGGATAGCCCCTCGTCAATGTCGGAACAAAGAGTATAGATGCCGGATAATATATCGGCACGTTGTGTGATTTCCAGAATGTAGATCTGTTTCTGGTTGCCATCGATCTGGCATACATACTCCCACTCCCCATCAACTCGAGCCCCCCGGTAGATCTTGTCTTGAATTTTTGGAAGAGCATAACATCGCCACCATGAGTTTATAATTATAAATAGGAATGTACCAATGACGCTCCCAATTGCGCCCAGCATTAGCGTGTTCATGGTGGTAATCATAAATTCACCTATAATGTTAATGCATTGCATGTCAAATTATCAGATTGCAGCCCAATGTCAGCGTTTACCCTCGCGCCGCTTGAGACGCGTAGGGGCGCAACGCCTTGATCGGCATTCTATGAAAGAATCATAAACGAGCTTGTTGTCATGCGGAGATCGCCATCTTCGTCTAAAAGATATGGCCTTTTGACTGCATATGCCGCACCCTCAATATCGCGGTAAAAGACAATAACATATGACAACTTTTCATGCTTCAATAAATCCTCATTGATTTTCACAATGCCGGGAAATGATTTTCTCATGCTTTCAACTGCCTCTTGTTGATTGAGTGGATCGCCCGCAATCATGATCACTGCAGAGCTGTTTTCATTAACCACTTCTTTGCTGCCAACACCTTCGATGAAATGCTTGTTTTGTGAGCTGTATAGAATAGCTTCAACTTGGCGGGCAAGTTTTGAGGTGGGGTTCTGAATGGCACATGCATAAAATTCAGGTTTTGACATGAGTTCAGAGCGAATATGTTTCTGGGCGGCTTTAATGTCTTGTTCGGTTCCGGAAGGTAAAAACTTTTCTGGATGATGTTCTAAATCATATTCCATCTTTTTTTTAGGGATTGCTCCGACAAGTAAAAATGGGGCTACTGTTAAAAAATGTTGTTTGCGCATGGTGTCAAGTTGCTGCTCGCTTTGAAGGCGATATTTTCTGGTTTCAATGGTGTACCAAAATGCCGCCACCGCTAAAGCGGTTTGAATGAGAAGTGGAATTAATATTTCGGGCTGCACAAGTTCTTTCATCTCAGAATCCTTTCTTTGGCTCTGTTGTTCTATGATTGTTGAAATTGTATCTGATTTCACTTTAGAAGCGGTATCGGCTAGCGTGGCTTCCTGCGCATAAGCAGCGGCGCTAAATAGTACAGAAAGAACTACGAGGACGGTGTTTTTCATGTATTCCTTTGCCGAACAGCATCAATTCACCCAATTCAAGTTGGCTTTATGAAGGGGAACTCCCATTCTTAAGTTGCCCCGGCAGGCTGCTCCCCTTCATTTTCCCTCACGCATTGCATAAAATTCGCGCTTTGCGGGTCTAATGCTACGCTCCGGACAAAAAATCGTCAACGGAAACGAGCCGCAACGGGCCGCGCAGGCGAAAAAGGGTCCGAAAAGGCCGTTTCACGCGTTCCGCGTGACAAGTTTGGGCCGTTTGGGGCCGTTTTTCGATGAAAAAACGCGATTTTCGACCCAAAACCACCACGGATTACACGGAGGACACGGATGGGAACTTTTTTTTTGGGGGGGAATCCGTGAGATCCGTGTCATCCGTGGTTGGTTCTCTATTTTCGGCCTGAAAACCGGAAAATCGGGCATTTTCAACCACGGATGGACACGGATAGACACGGATGGAGGCTGTTTTCCCCCGACGAGGGCGTCGGGGGCTCCAAAAAGATCGGAATGGAGTCGGCGGGACCTCGTGCCGGTCAGTTTGTTGCCCCCGGGTCCCGCCACAGGCGGGCAGGCAACCGCCCCAGGCTACAACCGATCCAAAATCCGTGTCCATCGGTGTCCATCCGTGGTTGGTTTCTCTCTCCTTTTCGTGCCATTCGCGTGATTCGTAGTTGAAAAGGCTGTTTTGCCTTTCTTCGGCTTTCCATTCCCCCGCACCCATGGCAGAATGCGGCCCCGACATGAAAATCCAACGCGCATTGCTCAGCGTATCCGACAAGACGGGCCTGCTCGACTTCGCCCGCGGCCTGGCCGCGCTCGGCGTCGAAATCCTGTCCACCGGCGGCACCGCCGCCGCCCTCCGCGACGCCGGCCTGGCCGTCGTCGACGTCTCCGCCTTCACCGGCCACCCCGAAATCCTCGACGGCCGGGTCAAGACCCTGCATCCCAAGGTCCACGGGGGCATCCTCCAGCGGCGCGACAACCCCGCCGACGTGGAGACCTGCCGCAAGCTGGGCCTGCCGCCCATCGATCTCGTCTGCGTCAATCTCTACCCCTTCGAGAAATCGCCTTCCATCGAGAACATCGACATCGGCGGGCCCTCGATGCTCCGCTCGGCGGCGAAAAACCACGCGGACGTGGTCGTGCTGACCGATCCGGCCGACTACGCCCCCGTCCTGGCCGCGCTGCAGTCCGACGGCGATCTGCCCTTAAACCGCCGCCAGGCCCTCGCGCAGAAGGTCTTCGCCCGCACGTCGGCCTACGACGCCGCGATTTCCGCCTGGTTCGCCGGCGGCACCGCCGCGGACGTCCCGCTGCGCTACGGCGAGAATCCGCACCAGACCGCCACGTTCCGCGCCGACGCGCCGCCGCCGGCGGAGGCGAACCTCGCCGCCGCGCGCATCCTGCACGGCAAGGAGATGTCCTACAACAACTACGTCGACGGCGACGCGGCCCTCGAAGCCGCGCGCGAGCTGCACGAGTTCCCCGCCGCGGTCATCATCAAGCATACCAATCCCTGCGGCGCGGCCACGGGGGCCACGCTGGCCGAAGCCCTCGCGGCGGCCTGGGAGGGCGACGTCGTGTCGTCGTTCGGTTCCGTCATCGCGCTGACGCGCCCGGTGGATCTCGCGACGGCGCAGGTGCTCAAGGGCCGGTTCGTCGAGGCGCTCATCGCGCCGGCGTTCGAACCCGACGCGCTGGAATTTTTAAGGGCCAAGTCCAAGGACATCCGGCTGCTCTCGCTCGACCGTCCGCTGGCCGCGCCGCTCCCGCGCAAGCTGACGCGGCAGATCAACGGCGGCACGCTGACGCAAGACGCCGACCTCGGCGCGCCCGAGGCGTGGCAGCCCGTCACGCAGGCCGCGATTCCCGACGCCCTGCGGCCCCTCGCCGATTTCGGCATCCGGGTCTGCAAGCATCTCAAATCCAACGCGATCTTGCTGGCGTTGGAATGCGCGCCGGGGCAGTACGCCGTGCTCGGCATGGGCGCGGGCCAGCCCAACCGCGTGGATTCCATGCGCAAGCTGGCCATCGAAAAGGCGCGCGAGAACGTCGCCCGCCGCGGCCTCGACCTGAAAGAGGTCCTCGCCAAGACGGTGCTGATTTCCGACGCCTTCTTCCCGTTCCCCGACAACATCGAAGCGGCGGCGGCGTTCGGGATCCGGTATATCGTCGAGCCCGGCGGGTCCAAGAAGGATCCCGAGTGCATCGCCGCGGCCGACGCGGCCGGCATCGCCATGGTCTTCACCGGCTGCCGGCACTTTTTGCACTGAAAATTCAGCCTAAAGGCTGGACTACATACTCGATCCCGATCCCTCCTAGTATGTAGTACACGCTTTAGCGTGGGCTTTCCGATCCCAGCCTGAAGGCTGGACTACATACCAAGATTCGATCCTCTTCGTGCTTCAGCGTGGGGTTTATTTCTCGGGATCATCCCACCCTTTCCCGTAATCCAATACGGGAAAGGATTTCCAAATCCGGGCGGCTTCTTGCTTCCCCACGGTTTCCAGCCATTCCGCTGCGCTGGAAAAGGGCCAATCTCGCCAGCGGGCGGCATACCCATGGTGAACCGGATTGTGGTGGACGTAATTCAGCGTCGCCCAGAAATGGGCTTCGGAGCGCACGCGCCGGTCGCCGCAGCAAAACCAGCATTTGCGGCCGACCACTTGATCATCCTTGTTCCACTGCCGCGACAACCGGCCATGCATCCGCCCCACCTGCCGGATCGTCGCTTTCAAATCGGCCGTTTTGGCGAGGGCATGCCAATGATTCGGCAATACGCACCAAGCGCGAACGGCGGCGCCGCATGCTTCCATCGTTTCCAGCAAGGCATTTTCGAACTCCGCCATGCGGGACGGGGTCTGGCCGACGAGCGGCGCATGGTTGTAGCAGGCGGCGCTGAGGTGGAAAAAGGCGGGAAAATCCGCTTCGAAATGCGGAGGGCTGTGCCAAGGGTGCCGGCATTGGCGGCGAATCCGCAGCGCCTCCTCGCGCTGCCGCGCATTCATTCGCCGCCATTCGTAC
Organism: uncultured Verrucomicrobiota bacterium; assembly: GCA_937872095.1. Classification (GTDB taxonomy): domain Bacteria; phylum Verrucomicrobiota; class Kiritimatiellia; order CAIQIC01; family Lenti-01; genus Lenti-01. The sequence continues at coordinate 45,831 of CALMNW010000069.1, read as the reverse complement.
ATGCGCTCATCCCACCCAGAAAACCCAGCCTGAAGGCTGGACTACGTACCCGAACCCGATCCTTCTTCGCATGTAGTCCACGCTTTAGCGCGCCTCTTCGTTCGTAGTTCACGCTTCAGCGTGGGGTTTCCGATCCCAGCCTGAAGGCTGGACTACATACTCGAACTCCTAGCCCAGCTCCCTCTTCGCATGTAGTCCACGCTTCAGCGTGCCTCTTTGTCGCGCTATTGCTCCGTCGCCACGGTGAGGTTGATGGTCGTGGTGCCGTCTTCGGTCTGCACGATCACGGTCGCCATGCGGTTTTCCTTCACGAACGACAGCATGGCCACTTCCGGCGTGTCCATCGAGGACTGTTCGATCCAGCCCTGGGCCTGCATTTCCGCCGAGTAGCGGGCGGCGACGTCTTTCGCCGCGGCGGAGGTGGTCAGGGACAGGTTGACCCCGCCGGGATAGCTCATCGAGGACACGACGCTCGCGCCGGACACCACGTAGACGTCCGCGGGGAAGTCCTTGGGCATGTCGCCCGCGCCGCCCGCGCGGAAGGTCGTCGTGCCGTCCGGCCCCTCGATGGTCATCGAATCGCCGTCCACGTTGACCTTGGCTTGCTTGCCGTCGGCGTCCGTCGTCGTGAAGGACATCGTTTCGCCGGAAATGTCCACCTTGGCCTGCATGCCGTCCTTGGCCAGGCTCTTTTCGATGATTTTTTCCGCCAGTTTCTCTTCGGCCTTCTTGCCGCAGCCCGCCGCGGCCACGCCGGCCGCCAGCAACAGGACGATCGCGATTCGGTTCATGTTCGACTCCTTTTCGATGGATTTCATTTCGGGGCAGTCTACCACGTCCGCCGGCCGCGGGCTACCCCGCCGGCCCCGCGCGCTTGAACCGCCCCCGGTTTTATGCGAAAAATGACCGGTTGACGTCCCCCAGCGCCCGTGATAGCTTGTTGAACATCCGTTCAGAAACAGGAGTATAGCCATGGCCCCCAAAACGCCCGCCGCCGCCAAAAAAGACCCCAACGCCAACCTGCCCCCCGCCCTGTCCGCCGTGCTCGCGCAGATCCAGAAGGAATTCGGCGAGGGCGCCATCATGCGCCTCGGCAACGAAGGCGCCGTCGCCAAGATCCCCGCCATCTCCACCAGCGCGCTGACCCTCGACATGGCCCTCGGCATCGGCGGCGTCCCCCGCGGCCGCATCGTCGAGCTCTTCGGCCCCGAATCCTCCGGCAAGACCACCCTCGTCCTCCACATCATCGCCGAAGCCCAGAAAAACGGCGGCATGTGCGCGTTCATCGACACCGAGCACGCCCTCGACCCCGGCTACGCCCGGAAGATCGGCGTGGACATCGACAACCTGCTCGTTTCCCAGCCCGACTCCGGCGAGGAAGCCCTCATCATCGCCGACCAGCTCATCCGCTCCAATTCCCTCGACGTGATCGTCGTGGACTCCGTCGCCGCCCTCGCCCCGCGCGCCGAGCTCGAAGGCCAGATCGGCGACTCGCACGTCGGCCTCCAGGCCCGCCTGATGAGCCAGGCCATGCGCAAGATGACCGGCATCCTCGACAAGTCCAAGACCTGCTGCATCTTCACCAACCAGATCCGCGAGAAGATCGGCGTGATGTTCGGCAACCCCGAAACCACCCCCGGCGGCCGCGCCCTCAAGTTCTACTCCTCCGTCCGCCTCGACATCCGCCGCATCGCCGGCATCAAGGGCGGCGACGGCAAGTTCGTCGGCAACCGCACCCGCGTCAAGGTCGTGAAGAACAAGGTGGCCCCGCCCTTCGCCGAGGCCGAGTTCGACATCCTCTACGCCGAGGGCATTTCCAAGGAAGGCGCCGTCATCGACGCCGCCAACGACCTCGGCCTGCTCGACAAGCGCGGCACCTGGCTCTCCTACGACGGCCAGCAGATCGGCCAAGGCCGCGACGCCGCCCGCGACAACCTCCGCCAGGATCCCGCGCTCCTCGCCAAAATCCGCGACGCCGTCGTCGCCAAGCACGCCGAGCACGGCGCCAAGCCCTCCGGCAAGGAAGTCCCCTCCAAGACCGCCATCGCCCCCGAAGCCGAAGATTGAGCGGAACGATTACTTGGCTCCTGTCGTTTTAGACAGGATGAACAGGATTCACGGGATGGGTGCGGACCCGTTCCGATCCGGGCGGACGCGGCGCGTTTGAGGTTGCAAATTGCAACCTTAAAGAAAGGAGAAAGCCGGCATGACATCGAGTAAAAGCGATCGGTTCGCCGTGGCTCGCGTTCCGGAGCAGTGCATCGTGCGCCTGCGCGGCCAATCCGTCATGCTCGACTCCGATCTCGCTGCGATTTATGGAGTTGCAGTCAAGCGCCTAAACGAGCAGATCAAGCGCAATGCCCCTCGTTTTCCGGAAGATTTTGTCTTCCAGATCACCGAAACCGAGTGGACCAACTTGAAGTCGCAAATTGCGACTTCAAGTGAACACGGAGGCCGGCGCAAACGGCCCTATGCCTTCACCGAACATGGCGCCATCATGGCGGCCACCGTGCTCAACAGTCCGCAAGCCGTACAGATGAGCGTCGCCGTGGTCCGCGCCTTCGTTAAATTGCGGCGCATGGCCCTCTCGGTGGAAGCCTTGGCCCGCAAGGTTGCCGCTCTGGAACAGAAATACGACGCCAATTTCCGCGAGGTTTTCCAGGCGATCCTTCAATTGATGGCGCCCCCGGATCCGCCGCGCCGCAAAATCGGCTTCGACGCCGGCTAGTTTTTTCGCGGCCATTTTTGGCTCCTGTTGTTTTAGACAGGATGTACAGGATTCACAGGATGGGTGCGGACCCGTTCCGAACCGGGCGGGTTCGCCGAGTCCGCCCTACCTTTTTCGCGTAATTCGCGTTTTCCGTAGTTACACGGCTTCCGGCCGTTCCATCCTGTCCATCCTGAAAAATCCTGTAAATCCTGTCTAAACTCCGCTTTTGTGATAGGGTTTCCAACCAAATGGCGAATTCCTATTCCATCGGCCGCATTTTCGGCATCCCGATCCGGGTGCACGTCACCCTGCTGATCTTCTTGCCGCTTTTCGCGTTTTCGTTCATGCCCGTGGATGGCCCCCTGGGGCTGTTCTACGGCGCCGTGGGCGCCGTCGGCCTCTTCGGCAGCGTCGTGCTGCACGAAATCGGCCACTCCCTCGTCGCCCGCGCCAAGGGTTCGCGCATCCTCGAAATCCTGCTGCTGCCCATCGGCGGCATGGCGCGGCTGGACGCCTTGCCCCGGCGGCCCGCCGACGAAATCCAAACCGCGCTCGCCGGCCCCGCCGTCAGCCTCGCCCTGGGCCTCGCGGGCCTGTTCGGCGCGCCATACGTGTTTTCGTTCAATCCGCTGCTGGCCGTGATGGTCCACGAACTCGGCCGCATCAATATCATGCTGGTGCTTTTCAACCTGATCCCGTCGTTCCCGATGGACGGCGGGCGCGTGTTCCGCGCCGCGCTCGTGCCGCGCCTGGGGCGGCTGCCGGCCACGCAGTTGGCGGCGAAGGTCGGCCGCGGCTTCGCGTGGCTCTTCGGCCTTTGGGCGATCTGGCCGATTTTCCATGGCGGCACGATCCGCTTCACGTTGCTGCTCATCGCCTACTTCATCCACCAGGCCGCGGGCGCCGAAGCGCGCCTGGCCGAAGTCGAAGCCAGGTTCGTCCACCGCCGCGCCCAGGAAGGCGGCCTGTGGCAAATCCCCGAAGCCGACGTGACCGTCGGCCCCTCGCCCTACGCCCAGCCCCGTGCCGCCCCCAAAGGCCTCTTCGACGACCTCCTCCACAAGTGGAAGTGAAGACCGCGATCGCCGCTCTCCATTCTTTGTTGAAAACCCGCCCCGTCCCGCCTTATCCTGTCGGCATCATGCCCGACCGCGAACCTCTCATCCCCGCGCATGGCGGCTACCGCAAATTGAAAAGTTTCCAGGTGGCCCAGTTGGCCTACGATCTCACCGTGCGTTTCTGCGACCGCTACGTCTCGCCCCGCAGCCGCACCCGCGACCAGATGGTGCAAGCCGCCCGTTCCGGCGTCCAGAACATCGCCGAAGGCAGCCAAGCCAGCGGCACGTCCAAGAAAACCGAGCTCAAATTGACCAATGTCGCCCGCGCCAGCCTCGAAGAACTCCGCCTCGACTACGAGGATTTTCTGCGCCAGCGCGAGCTGCCGCTGTTGCCCCCGGACCATCCTGCGCTGATGCGCTTCAAGGCCAAGCGCTGCGCCACCCTGAAGGAAGTCCAAGCCTGGGTGGCCGAAGAAATCGCGCGGAAGAACACGGACGAGCAAGGACAATCCCGGACGGCCACGGATCCGTCCGCGCGTCCTTCGTCCGTGTCGGACCCTGTGCGTCCGTGTTCGTCCCTCTCCTCTTCCGCCCTGGCGGCCAACGCGGCGCTTTCCCTGCTGAACCTGGCCTGCCACTTGCTCGACCGGCAACTCGCCGCCCAAGCCAAGGAATTCACCGAACGCGGCGGCTTCACCGAACGCCTCCACCGCGTCCGCTCCGCCGCCCGCCCGTTTCCCGCATCGCCCCGCCCAAGGAACCCCTCATGAAAAAATTTCTATGGCTGCTGCTGCTCCCGACCTTGGCTTTCGCCAAATGGCCCGCTTCGAGCAATATGCAGAAAGATCCCGTATACATCGATGTGCAGCCGGATCAAATCGTCATTTTGCCCGAACACCGTGCCATCTCAGCCACCGCCCTTTCCATTCCCGGCAACGAGTTCGAGCGTTTTCTCGACGATCTCGAACGCGTTCACACCGTTCGCTACTCGATCCTCGTCCTGCGCCCCGGTTGCGTCGATCTGCAACGCCGCGTACGCCAACTGCTTCAGAACCGGAATCTGGATATGGGCCTCGAACCCGTGGAAACCGGACGGTACATCCCGGAAGTCGCCCTAAACCCCGACAATTATCTTTCCACCACCTCGCATCTGTCGGCGGCACAGGCCGCAAGCGTCGTTGAATTCTTCTATTCCAAACGCTGTCCTTTTGAAATCGAAGTGCGCTCGAACTCCTTGACCATCCTTACAAACCGAGTGGCGCTCGCATCCGAGCTTCGCCTGTTCGAAGTCGAAGCGAGCCCCAATGCTCCCGCCATCCTTACAAACCAAATGGTGGTCACGCGCGAAGAGCTTGATGTCGCCGGAAATCCTTTTGAGCGATATCTGGATCAGTATCGCGCCCCAAAAAGCCAAGGTCCCTTCTCGTACCGCAAAGAACCCGGCAGCGATGAATTTTTTGCCGAAGTGATGAAGTATTCGTATGAGCATGGAGCGCGAAAGGGAGTTTGGGATGACGTGATGTCGGCCACCCCCATCGAAGTTCCCGCCAACGGCCGCGCGCCCGTGTACCTGGAATGCCGCGGCGACCAGCTGTTCGCCATCGCAGACGACGCTCCGGCCAAGGAGTTCGAAATCTCCGGACTGAAAGACCTCGATCCCGCCGCGCAATACGTCTGTTTCCTCGTCCGCCCCGATGGGTTCGACATCTTCCGCCAAGCGCGCAAAGCCGCCTGGGAACATGGTCTCGACGTTTCCTGCGAACTGCAGGACGAATCCGGCCCCTTTGCCATCGGGCCCAAAGGCAAACCTCTCTTGTCCTCAACGCCAGAATCCACTGCTCCCATTTTTTCCCAGAAAACGCAGGATCTATTGGCCCGAGCAGATGCTTGGATGTCGAAAGCGGAGACATGCTCCGCACGTCCATTCATTTCTTCGAACCAATCCCCCGTCTACATCGAAGTCCAACCCGAGCAAATCGTCATCTATCCGGAAAAGACGGAAATCGCGGCCGCCGGCAGCGACGCGCCGGACGGCGAATTCGAACGGTTTCTCGCGCAATTCGAAGCCCAGCGCGACACCCGGACCATCGTCCTGCTCCTGCGTCCCGGCACCGCCGTGTTCCAGCGCCGACTCCGCCAGCAAATCCGCGCCCACGGCATCTACGTCGGTTTCGGCCCCATCGATGAGCTGCAGGCGCTTTCTCCAGAGGGAAGTCCGGTCGCTCGCTCTACCGCCGTTTCCCACCCGGAAACCCCGGCGGGACTCGAACGGATCCAAGTTGGATCCATGGAGGTCTTGCTCTCCACGCCCCGCGAAATGCCCCTTCAGAAAGAACCGGTCTATTGGGAGTGCCGCCAGAACCAGTTGTTTCCGATTTCGCTCGCCGAAATGCAAGCGGCCTGCGCTGCCAAAACCGAGGAGATCCGCAAGCGAACGGGAAACGACGAAAACGATTTTCTCAGGCAAGCCGCGCAAACCACCGTGGTATGGAACGGCCAATCCATCGATTTCACCTATGCCCTCATGGGCCGGTACGTCTTGTCCCCCGTTCCGGAAGCCCAAGGGATGGCCTTGGAAAACCAAGTGAATGCGCTGGATCCGGACGTGCATCGCCTTCACCTGTACGTGCGGCCAAACGGTCAGGATATCTCCAGCCAAATCCAGACCTTGGCACGGGAACGCAAAATCGAAGTCGACGTCCAGTTGCTGGACGAAAAAGAATACATCTTCGTGGGCGGCGCGAACGTCCGCAGAGACTAGCTAACCGCCCTCCGGCGAGAAAAAGCGCTTTACCCGGCGGTTTCCGCCGGGTATTTTTCTGGATTGCGCATGAAGAAACTTCTTCCGATCCTCTGGCTCGCGTTCGCCGTCGGCGCCTCCGCCGCCGACCTGGAATGGGCCGGCTGGGCGAAGAACACTGCGGACCGCGGCTTGCTCGCGCCTTCCCAGGACTGGATCGTCGTCGTGGATTCCAAGCCGCTCGGCGCGGCCACGAACGTCCAAGTGCATTTCACGGTCGCCGGCGGCCCGGAACAAACGCGCGCGCTCGAGCACCACGGCACCGCCAACTACGATACCCACGACCGCTGGAAAGCGAATCTCGGAAAATTTCCCGAAGGCGCCCGCATCGCGTGGTTCCTCGAAGTCGCCGGCGACAATCAAACCGTGCGCCTCGACGACGACGGCCGTCCCTTTGCCGCGACCGTGGACAACGCCGCCGCGCCCATCCGCTGGATCGGCAGCCTGCGCACCGAACCCGCGCCCGGCGAACTGGATCCCGGCGACGAATTGCGCGTGTTCTCGGAAATGCAGCCGCCCGGCGTCGCCGTCGCCGCCGAAGTCGGCCTTTCCACGAACGACGGCGCGACTTGGATAACCGTCCCGATGGCGCGCGGCGCTGACGACGCCAGCCGCGATTTATGGAGCGCGAATCTCGGCGCGTTTTCCGAAGGCGCCGCGCTCCGCTTCTACGTCCGCGCCCAAAACGCCGCCGGCGATTCGTTCTGGGACAGCAACGGCGGCGCCGACTACCGCCTGCGCGTCAACTCCCCCCTCCGCGACGTGTCGATCGACCAAGGCCGCTACGCTCCCGGCGAAACCGCCCGCATCCGGATCGAGCTGAACGAATTCGGCCCCGAAACCAACGTTTTTCTCTCCGTCCGCTTCAAACACCTGGAAAAAGACCTGCACCGCATCCTCCGGCGGGTCTCCGGCGGGCCGGACGGCGACCGCACCGTGGTCTTCCCCTGGAAAACGCCGATACACGATTTCCGCGGCTACGGCGTGGACGTCGATCTCCTCGTGGACGGCCAAATCCGCGATTCGCGTTCGACCGCGCTCGACGTCTCCAGCGATTGGACGCGCTATCCCCGCATGGGTTTTTTCTCGGAATATCCCGCCGGCGAGGACGCCGATGCGCTCGCCGCCGGTCTGGCCAAGTTCCACCTGAACGCGATCCAATTCTACGACTGGAAATGGACCCACGACCGCCTCGTGCCCTATGGGGCGGACGGCCAGCCGCTGAACGTCTTCACCCAGGTCGGCGGGCGCGTGCAGTCGTTCCAGACGGTCAAAGACAAGATCGCCGCCGTCCAGGCGCGCCGCATGGCCGCGCTGTCCTACACCCTGATGTACGGCGACAGCGGCAACGCCGAACCCGAACACGTCGAATGGGCCGCCTTCCAGTTGCCGAACACCACCAATTTCTCCGACATCCGCCAGCACGACGCCGGCAGCTACAAGATCTGGGTCATGGACGTCTCCAATCCGGACTGGAAAAAACACGTCTTCGGCCAGTTCGCCGACGCGCTGGACCGGGCCGGCTTCGACGGCATCCATCTCGACAACCTCGGCGGCGCGTGGTGCTACAAATACGACTCCGACGTCGGCATCCCCGAGCGCGAAGAATTCCCGAAATTCATCGCCGAAGCGCGGGCGTTTCTGCGCCGCGACCATCCGGGCGCGATCGTCACCCACAACGACGTCATGGGCAACTATCTCCCTGAAATCGCCCGGTCGGATGCCGACGTCTACTACAGCGAAGTCTGGAGCCGGCATTCGTACCGCGACCTGCGCGACAACGTGCGCGAGGTCCGCGCCGCCGCCCCCGGCAAGGCCATGGCGTTCGCGGCCTACGTCAACCGCAAGCCGTGGGACGAGATGGGCGATCCCGCGCAGCCGCCCCTGCCGACCACCGTCAACGACGCCTCGGCGCGGCTGCTGGACGCGACCTTCTTCGCCAACGGCGCGAGCCACATCGAGCTGGGCGACGAAGGCCACTTGCTGGTGAACGAGTATTTCCCGGCGCGCGCGCCGCGCATGCACGCGGGCCTGGAACGGGCCCTGCGCGATCTCTACGACTTCGCCGTGCGCTACGAGGAATTCCTTTTCGCCGATCTGCGCGACGTGTCCGGCGAAGGACGGGTTGCCAGCTCCACCCATCGCCTGAGCCCCGACGGCGAATCCGGCGCGATCTGGACCGTGTTCCGCGCGCGCGCCGACGGCGCGCTGGCGCTGAACTTGATCAACCTGAACGGCGTGGACGACCAATGGCGCAACCCCTGCGCCAATCCGACGCCGCAAACGAACGTCGCGCTGCGGATCCGCGCGGACCGGAAAATCCGGCGCGCGTTCCTCGCCACGCCCGACGACGGCCTCGGCCGCATGCGGCCCCTGCCGCTCCAAACCGGCGCGGACGAAGCCGGCGCCTTCGTCGATCTCGTTGTCCCGCGCCTGGCGTTCTGGGATCTCGTCGTCCTCGAACCCGTCCGGCCCGATTCCGAAAATTCCGAATGAACGGACGAGCGCTCATCCTGTCGCTGCTCTTGCTCCAAACCGCCAAAGCCGAGGAACCCATGCGCGAACTGCTGAACCACGCCTTCGAAAACGGGCGCCTGATCCTGACGCTGTCCGACGGGACGCTCGTCCTGACGCCGCGTTCGGAAAACGCGCTGGAAGCGCTCTTCGTTCCCGCGGACGAACCGGCCCCGGCGCCCGGCTATGCCCTCGCCGGCGATCCGCAGCCCGTGGACGCCGTGTTCGCGGAAACGCCGGACGGCCTCGTCCTGCGCACCGACGGACTGGAAATCGACGTGCGCCGGCAGCCGTTCCGGTTGGCCTATCGCTTCCGGGGCCGTCCCCTGATCGAAGAAGAACGCGGCTATTTCGAGCAAGACGGCGGACAGGGATTCCGCTTCCGGCTCGCGCCCGGCGAAAAGCTGTTCGGCGGCGGGTCGCGCGCCCTGGGCAAGATGGATCGCCGCGGCGAACGCCTGGACCTCTACAACAGCGCCTGCTACGCCTACGAAGAAACCGCGCGCCTCATGTACTACTCGATGCCCGCCGTCGTCTCTTCGAAGAAATACATGCTCGTCTTCGACAACGCCGCGCGCGGGCGCCTGGATCTGGATTCCGCCGGAGACGGCATCCTGCAGTTCGACGCCGTCGGCGGCCGCATGGCCTACCTGCTGATCGCCGGCGATTCCTGGACCGATCTGTGCGGACGCATCGCGGACACGACCGGCCGCCAGCCGCTCCTGCCCCGCTGGGCCCTGGGCTACGTCGCCTCGCGCATGGGCTATCACACCCAGGCCGAAGTCGAGGCCGTCGTCGCCGGTTTCCGCCGCGACGCCATCCCCCTCGACGCCGTCGTGCTCGACTTGTTCTGGTTCGGAGCGAGCATTTTCGGCCACATGGGCAACCTCGATTGGGACCGCGCCGCCTTTCCCGAGCCCGAGCGCATGCTGGCGGACCTCGCCGCGCAAGGCGTCCAGACCATCTTGATCACGGAGCCCCTCGTGCTCAAGGAATCGACGAACTGGACCGGCGCCGCGGAACGCGGCGTCCTCGCCACGGATACCAACGGAAATCCGCAGACCTTCGCCGCCTTCTTCGGCGAGGCGGGGCTGCTCGATCTGTTCGCGCCGGATGCCCGCGACTGGTTCTGGGCCTACTACAAAAAACACACGCAATCCGGCGTGGCGGGCTGGTGGGGCGATCTCGGCGAACCCGAGACGCATCCCGACGACATCCGCCACCTCGCCGGCCGCGGCGCGGAACTCCACAACGCGTTCGGCCACGAATGGGCGCGGCTCGTCTACGAAGGCTTCCGCAAGGATTTTCCGGACCGCCGCCCGTTCAACCTGATGCGCTCCGGATTCGTCGGCACCCAGCGCTACGGCATCCTGCCGTGGAGCGGCGACGTCAACCGCAGCTGGGGCGGCTTCCGGCCCCAGGTCGAACTGGCGCTCCAGATGGGCCTGCAGGGCGTCGCCTGGATGCATTCCGATCTCGGCGGTTTCGCCGGCGACCATCGCGATCCGGAACTCTACGTCCGCTGGCTGCAGTACGGCGTCTTCCAGCCGATCTACCGCCCGCACGCCCACGAAACCGTCCCGCCCGAGCCCATCTTCTGGGACGACGCGGTCAAGGACGTCGTCCGCCGGCAGATCGAACTGCGCTACCGGCTGCTGCCGTACAACTACACGCTCATGTACGAAAACGCGACCGCCGGCCTGCCGCTGATGCGCCCGCTGATGTTCCTGGACGACCGCCCCGAAATGGAAGACTGCCGCGACGCCTTCCTGTGGGGCGACGCGTTTCTCGTCGCGCCCGTTATGGAAAAAGGCGCCGCCGCACGCGCCGTGCCGCTGCCGGCCGGCTCCGCCTGGTTCGATTTCGCCACCGGCGAACGGCATGCCGGCGGCCAGACCCTCGCCGCGGCCCTCGTGCCGGAGCGCATCCCCGTGTTCGTGAAGGCCGGCGCGTTCGTGCCGATGACCGCGCCGGTCCCGTCCACGGCGCAGTACGATCCCGCGCATCTCGACATCCACTTCTACGCCGACGAATCCGTCCGCGCGTCCGCCGGGCAGTGCTACGACGACGACGGGCGAACCCCCGATGCGGTGGATAAGAAGCAATACGAACTCCTGCGTTTCCGTTCCGAACGCGGCGCCGACGGACCGCTCGTCTTGCGGCTCGACGGCGAGCGCCACGAGTATCCCGGCCGGCCCGACTCGCGGGAAATCCGCTTCGTCGTGCACGGCCTGGCCGCGCCGCCCGCCGCGGTGGCCGTGGACGGCCAAACGGCCGCCACCGATTGGCGCGACGGCCTGCTGACCGTCGCCGTCGACTGGACCGGCGCACCCCGCACCGTCACGGTGGATTGAGCGGCCGGTTTTTCCACAGCGTGGAAAAATATTTTCCACGGCATGGAATAATTTCAAGCCGCGATTCCCCGCGGGGGGGAAACCTACGACCGCGCGGCGGCGGCCATGAGGGCGTAGACGAGCAGCGCGGCGGTGTAGTCGGGGTGGTGCAGGCCGCGCATGGGCGCGAGCTCGACCACGTCGAAGCCGACGATTTTCCGCGCGGCGGCGACGTCGTCGATCAGCCGAAGCGCCTCGCGCCAGCCGATGCCGCCGGGCACGGGGGTGCCGGTGGCGGGGATCACGGCGGGATCGAAGGCGTCGAGATCGAAGGAAACGAACACCTTTTTCGGGAAATCCTTGGGAATCCATTTCTTCGGCAGCTTGCCGGCGGCGAGGAGGCGCGCGGGATAGGTGCGGATGGTCCGCTCGTTTTCGGCGCGGTAGTCCGCTTCTTCCCGGCTGACGGCGCGGGTGGCGAGCTGGACGAGCGGGAAGCCGAGTTCGTGCACGCGCCGCAGGACGCAGGCGTGGGAGAATTTCGTGCCCTTGTAGACGTCGCGCAGGTCGGCGTGGGCGTCGAAGTGGATGAACCCGATCTCCGCGCCGGCGGCCTTGAACGCGCGGGCGGAGCCGAGGGTGGCGGTGTGTTCGCCGCCGAGAACGGCGGGAATCGCGCCGCAGCGCAGGGCCTGCGCCACGGCCTTTTCGATGGCGGCGAGCCAGCGCTCGGTCGGGCTTTTCTTGCCGGCGGCGGGCCGGACGAACGGCTGGGTGTGGATGGCGAGGTCGGTGGGCCAGCGGCGGCCGTCGAAATCGTCGAGCTGGCGCGAGGCTTCCAGGATCGCGCGCGGCGCGCGGGCCGTGCCGCCGCCGTAGCAGACGGTGGTTTCCATCGGCGCGGGGATCACGTGCACCTGGGCCCTTTTCGCGGGCGCGTTCGCGTGGAGGACGTCGAGAAAGGAAAGTCGTTTCATGGAGCCGCTCACGTTTCGAAGTAGGTGTAGCCGCGCAGGCCGTTTTCGTAGGCGTCGAGGATTTCGCGCCGTTCGGTCGGGGAGATGCGCTTCTGGCGCACGGCTTCCTCGGCCAGTTCGCGGAAACGCGCCTGCAGGCCTTGGGGGTTGTATTCGACGTAGCTGAGCACGTCGCCGACGGAGTCGCCGTCGAGCTCCTCCTCGTAGGAGATTTCGCCGGCGTCGTCGACGTGGATGCTGGCGACGTTGGTGTCGCCGAACAGATTGTGCAGGTCGCCGAGGGTTTCCTGGTAGGCGCCGACGAGGAAGACGGCGAGGACGTAGTCCTCGTCCTTGCCGACGGCATGGACGGGCAGCGCGTGGCGGTTGTCGGGCAAGCCGACGAAATGGTCGATCTTGCCGTCGCAGTCGCAGGTGATGTCGGAGAGGACGGCGAGGCGCGCGGGTTTTTCGTTGAGCCGCTGGATGGGCATGATCGGGAAGAGCTGGTCGATGGCCCAGCTGTCGGGCAGCGACTGGAAGACGCTGAAGTTGCAGTAGTAGACGTCGGCCATGAGGTCTTCGAGACCGCGCATGTCGTCGGGCACGAAGCGCAGCTTGGGCAGATCGGCCTTGATGCGGGTGAGGATGTGCCAGAAGAGGCGGTCGGCCTCGGCGTGCTGGCGCAGGGTGATGTCGCCGTGCTTGAAAGCCTTCTGGATTTCCTCGCGGTAGAAGATGGCGTCGTTGTAGAACTCGCCGAGATTGCGGATGCGCAGGCCGGCGGCCACGTCCATCAGGTTGCGGATGGGTTCGGGGATCGGCTTCGGCAGCGGCTTGGGCGCCTCGGGCACCTCGACCGAGCGCGTGCTGAGGACGTTGACCAGCAGCACGGAATTGTAGCCGACGAGGGCGCGGCCGGATTCGCTGACGATGGTCGGATGCGGCACGCCGGCGCGGGTGCAGATGTCCATCACGCCTTCGACGACGTCGGCCGCGTATTCGCCCACGTCGTAGTTGGCGCTGCTGGCGCAGTTGCAGCGGGAGCCGTCGTAGTCGATGGCGAGGCCGCCGCCGATGTCGAGGACGCCCATTTTCGCGCCTTCCTTCACCAGGCTGGCGTAGTATTGCGCGGCCTCGCGGATGGCTTCGCGGATCTCGCGGATGTTGGGCACCTGGGAGCCGAGATGGTAGTGCAGCAGCTCGAGGCAATCCAGCATGCCGGCCTCGCGCAGGCGGTCCGCCACCGCGATCACCTGCGGCGGCGTCAGCCCGAACACGCTGCTCTCGCCGCCGGATTCCGACCACTTGCCGCCCACCGAACTGGCGAGGCGCACGCGGATGCCGATGCGCGGGCGGATGTTCATCTTCGCCGCGCGATCGAGCAGCAGGTCCAGTTCGCCGGGCATTTCCAGCACCAGGATCGTCTGCAGGCCCATCTTGAGCGACGACAGCGCCAAATCGATGAACTCGGCGTCCTTGTAGCCGTTGCAGACGATGTAGGCCTCGGGATCGTGCAGGTAGGCCAGCGCGGCGATCAGCTCGGCCTTCGAGCCGGCCTCGAGGCCGTGGTGCAGCTCGCGGCCGAATTTCACCACGTCCGCCACGGTCTGCTGCTGCTGGTTCACCTTGATGGGATAGACGCCGCGATAGGCGCCCGCGTAGCCGGAATCGGCGATCGCCTTCGCGAAGGCTTCGTGGATCGCCCGGATCCGCGCCGCCAGCAGGTCGCCGAAACGCAGCAGGATCGGCAGGCTGAACCCGCGCTGGTAGAGGCCCTGGACGATGTCGTGGAATTTCACGCTCGTCGGCCCCGAGCTGTTCTGCAGCTTCACCGCGGCGAACCCGTCTTCCGTGACGTGGAAAAACCCGTTGCCCCAGGCTTCCACGCCGTACAGCTCGCTGCTGCGGACGCTGTCCCAGCCATCCAACGCTTCCGTCAATCCGCGCGACATCTTTCCGTTCACTCCTCGGGCGAAAAAAGAGGTGCCCCGCACCCACACGCGCGCGCGCCTGCACCATCTCCACGCCGTGAAATTGCGACAATCCACCCCCCAACGCAATAGCAAATCGACGGGAACGGCACATTTCCCGCGCGCGCGGAACGGGAAATCCCTCTTTTGGGTTGCGGGGAGCGCCGGGAGGGGAATACCATGCGGACCATGAACCATCTTTGCGGAGGACACCTGCCATGACCGAGCCCATCCCCGTCCCGCCCGAACACGACGTTCTTCCGCCCGAATCCGGCGGCGCCCTTTCCGTTCCGCCGCCCGTTCCGCAGAAAAAACCCGGCTTCCTGCGCCGCCTGTTCACGTCCCGCAAAAAACAGCAGGCCGTCGCCATGCAAAACGGCTACCTCGAGATGGTCGACCTCATCCGCGCCATCCGCAGCCATCTCGACCGCCAGGAAAACGTCCAGACCAGCGTCCTCGCCATGCTCGAGAAGGTGCCCGACGCCATGGACCGCCAGCACGAAGTCATGTCGCTGTTCAAGCAGCAGCTTGAAAACGGCATGGAAAACAACCGACGCCTGACCGACAGCATGGGCAATCTCAACAACACCCTGTCCGCGATGGACGAATCGCAGAAAGCCTCTTCGCGCACGATCACGGACCTGATCCACCGTTCGCGCGAGTCGGAACAGCTCCTGCGCGAAGTCATGCGCCGCTCGGAGCGCCGCATGACCGCCTTGGTGATTTTCTTCTTCCTGGCGGTCGTCGCCCTCGGTTTCTACTTCGTGCGCGGCAGGAATCCGGCGCCGCCGCCGGCCGCCGTCATCGAAGCGGCCGCGCAACCCGGCGCCGAAAAGGCCAAGCCCGCTCCGAGCCCGGTTGCCGCCGAAGCGAAGAAGCCCGCGCCGGTCCAAGCCGAAAAAGCCGAGTTCGCCGTCCCGGCGAAACCCGTTCCGGAAGCCAAGCCGGCACCCGCGAAAAAAGAGAAATCCAAGAAAAAATCGAAGGCCAAGACCGAACCGGCCCCGGCGATCGCCGCCGCAGACGAAGCCATCGGACAGCCGGACCTGACCCTCGAACAACTCCGGCCGGCGCTCGACGACGCTCCCCCGGCCGCCGACAAGCCGGTCTCGCTCCCCTAGCCATGCCGGGCGCAGCCCCAGAATCCTTCGACGCCTTTTTCTACGAGGCGTTCGCCGAAGAAGCCGAACGGCTCCTGCACTATGCCGCCGAAGCCGGCCTGCGCGTGGGCCACTCCCCCCTGACCATCCAGGAAACCGGCCACGCGGCGCCCCCCGCGCCCGTCGTCAGCCTCCGCACGCAATCCATTTTCCCGCCGGCCTGGGCGCCGCAGCTCCGCGGCATCCTGACGCGCTCGACCGGCTACGACCACTTGTTCGCCTATCGCGACGCCGTCGGCGCCGGCTGTCCGCCGCTCGGCTATCTGCCGCTCTATTGCGTGCGAGCCGTCGCCGAACAGGCCCTGCTGCTCTGGACCGCCTTGCTCCGAAAGCTGCCGCGCCAACTGGCCGAATTCGACCGGTTCCGCCGCGACCACCTGTCCGGTCGCGAGAATCCCGGCAAGAACCTGGCGCTGTTCGGCGTCGGCCACATCGGCTACGAGATCTGGAAGATCGCGACCGCCCTCGGCCTGCTCGTGCGCGGCGTGGATCCCGTCCGGCGGCACGAGGACGTGGCCTACGTTTCGCCCGCGGACGCCCTCGCCGACGCCGACATCGTCGTTTGCGCGATGAACCTCACGCCGCGCAACCGCGGCTATTTCACCCGCGAGGTGCTGGCCCAGGCCCAGCGCAAGCCGATCCTCGTCAACATCGCCCGCGGCGAATTCACGCCCGCCGCCGTGCTCGAAGCGGCGCTGGCCGAAGGCCTCCTCTCCGGCGTGGCGCTCGACGTCTACAACGAGGAATCCACCCTCGCCCCCGCCTTGCGGACCGGCGACCCCGCCCGGTTGACCGCCGACAACCAGGCCCTGCTGCGGCTCCGCGGCCGGCCCGACGTCCTGTGCACCCCCCACAACGCCTTCAACACCCTCGAAGCCGTCGAACGCAAGTCGGAGCAGTCCATCCGCACGCTCCTGCATTTCCGGAAAACCGGCCAGTTCCTCTGGCCCGTGCCGGAAGAATAATTACTTGCCGCGGATGGCCGCCGCGATCCGCGCGGCGGATTGCGCGGCGCGCGGCCCGGGCTTGAGCAGGTAATCCTCCCCCAGAATCCGGATTTGTTCCGCCCGGAAACCCAGCCGTTCCCAGTCCGCAACCAGTGCGGACCGGCGCGTTTCGTCCGCTGGACCGGTCTGGAAATCCAGAATCACCGCCGGTTGCCGGCGCACGAGCGTTTCCTGCGATATTTTCGGCCACAGGGCGTCCACGTCGCCGAACACGTTGCGGCCGCCCGCCAACGCCACGATTTCGGACAGGAACGTGCCCGGCCCCGACGTCATCAACCCCGACAAGTCTCCCGGCGCGTGCCCCAGCGCGATGAACGCCGGCACCGGCTCGCCGGCCGGGAGCGCAGCAAATTCCGCATCGAGCCGGGCCAGCAGCCGCTGCCCTTCGTCGGCGACGCCCAGGGCCTGGGCGAAACCGGCGATGGCCGCGCGCAAATCGGCCAGCGTGTCCAACGGAAACGATCGGAAGCCGATGCCCTGCGCCCGCGCGAACGCGCCCAGCGCTTCGGATTTTCCCTGAGCCAGAATCAAATCCGGTTCCAGCGCCACGATCCGTTCGCGGTTGGGCGACAGCGCCCCGCCGATCGTCGGTTTGGCTGCCGCTTCCGGCGGCCAATCGGTGAACTCGCTGACGCCCGCAACGCGGTCGCCGCAATTAAGCGCGAAAACGATTTCCGCCACGGCGGGCGACGCGCAAACCACGCGGCGGGGCGCTCCGGGCGCGGCGTCGGTTCCGCCGCGGCCGCAGCCGGCCAGCGCGAACGCCGCGAGCGCGACGGCGATCAATCCACGACGCACACGAGCCCCTTGAGGTATTCGCATTCGGGCGCCTCGACGGGGATGGGATGGTCCGCCGGCTGGCCGAGCGTTTCAAGAATGCGCACGCGCTTGCCGGAGTCGTGCGCGGCCCAGCCGACCATCTTGCGGAAATCGGCCATGTCCACCAGCCCCGAACAGGAGAACGTCGCCAGGATACCGCCGGGCCGGAGCAGCTTCATCGCGAGCAAATTCACGTCCTTGTACGCGCGCAGCCCCTTTTCCAGCCCTTCGCGACGCATCACCATGCGCGGCGGGTCGAGGATGATCAGGTCCCAGCTTTCGCGGCGGTCGCGCGCCGCGCGCAGGCGGTGGGGCACGTCGGCCGCTTCGTATTCCGCCGGCACGCCGGAGGGATTCAGCTCGTGATGCCGCCGGGCCTGCGCGAGGGCGGACTCGGACGAATCCCAGCCGCAGACGCTCTTGGCCCCGGCATGCGCCGCGCATACCTCGAACGCGCCCGTGTAGCAGTAGGCGCTCAAGACGTCGCGTCCCTTGGCGTAGGCCGCCACTTTGCGGCGGTTGTCGCGCTGGTCGAGATAGAAACCCGTTTTCTGCCCGCCGGACAGCCCGGCCTCGAAGAGGAAGCCGTTCTCCCGGATGGTGACGGCGTCCGGCGCGGCATCGCCGCCGAGCTGCTCCGCCAACCCCTCGCGCTTCACCGCGTCGCCGTCCGCCCGGACCACCACGCCCGTGGCGCCGGTCGCCGCCTTCAGTTCGTCGATCACGGCCGGGAGCCAAGGCTCCCAGACCTTGCCGCCCACCTGCAGCGCCACCATGTCGGCGTACTGGTCGGCGATCAGTCCCGACAAGCCGTCCGCCTCCGAAAACGCCATGCGGTAGGCGGTGGTGGCGATCCAATCGACCGGCCGGCCGAACAGGCGGTGGCGCATTTCGACCGCGCGCCGGATGCGCCCCCGGAAAAACGCCTCGTCGAGCGCTTCCCGCGGATCCAGCGTGAACATGCGCACGGCCATGTCGGCTTCGGGATGCCACAGCCCCCGGCCCAGCCATTCGCCTTCGACGTCGAACACGTCGGCCGGCTCGCCGGCCGGCCCCGCGCCGTTCACTTCCTCGATCGCCCCCGAAAAAACCCAGGCGCTGCCGCGCACGATCTGTTTTTCGCGGCCGGGCTTCAGCCGGACCTGGATTTTCGCCTCGGGAACGCCCGCTTCAACTTGCTTTGCATCGGTCATATTCATAGGATTGTGGGTCTATAGATTGAATTGGTCAAACAGGAAAAAGAGGTACATTCCATGCGCATCCACGCCTACCAGGCTCTTCGCCCCCGCGCCGACGCCGTCGGCCAAATCGCCGCCCCCCCTTACGACACCGTCGACACCGCCGAGGCCGCCCAGCTCGCCGCCGGCAACCCCATGTCGTTCCTCCACATCAACCACTCGGAAATCGATTTGCCGGACGGCACGAACCTCTACGCCGACGCCGTCTACGCCAAGGCCGCCGAAAACATCGCGAATTTCAAGAAAAACGGCTGGCTCGTTCGCGAAGACCTCCCCTTGATGTATCTCTACGCCCAGACCTTGGGCGCCCATACCCAGACCGGCCTCGTGTGCTGCGCGCACATCGACGACTACATCAAGGACGTCATCAAGAAGCACGAATTGACCCGCAAGGACAAGGAAGACGACCGCACGAAGCACACGGCCACCATCAACGCCAACGTCGGCCCCGTCTTCATCGCCTATCGCGACGTGGATGCCATCCGGCAGGTCCTCGCCCCGATTCCGAAGCAGTCCGCGCCGATCTACGACTTCGTGGACGAGCTGCAGGTGCGCCACCAGGTGTGGCTCGTCGAGAACGCCGCCGAAGTGGAAAAACTTTTCGCCGAGCAGGTGCCCGTCAGCTACATCGCCGACGGCCACCATCGCAGCGCCTCCGCCGTGCGCGTCGGCGCCGAGCGCCGCGCCGCCAATCCGAACCACACCGGCAACGAGGAATACAACTGGTTCCTGTCCGTGATCTTCCCCGCCTCCGAGCTGAAAATCCTGCCCTACAACCGCGCCGTCAAGGATCTCAACGGCCTGTCCGCAGAGGAATTCCTCAAGGAAATCCGCGCCATCTTCACGGTGACGGAAAACGCCGATCCGAGCCCGAAGTCGCCGCGGAACATCAGCATGTATCTCGGCAAGAAGTGGTACGGCCTGAGCTGGCCCGAAGTGAAGTCGTCCAATCCCGTCGACCTGCTCGACGTCAGCACGCTCCAGAACGGCGTGCTGCACCCGCTGCTGGGCATCGACGATCCGCGCACCAACAACCGCATCAAGTTCATCGGCGGCATCCGCGGGCCCCAGGAACTCGTCCGTCTCGTGGACCAGAAGGGCTACGCAGTCGCGTTCTCGATGTATCCGACCACGGTCGACCAGCTGATGGCCATCGCCGACGCCGGCCAGATCATGCCGCCCAAGAGCACCTGGTTCGAACCCAAGCTCCGCACCGGCCTGCTCTCGCACGAACTCGATTAGGATTCCCCATGCGGCAGCGGTTGCCCAGCTGGTTCCGCCGCCCTCTTCCGCCCGGCGCGGAAGGGGGCCGCGTGAAACGGCTTTTAGGCCGCCACGGCCTGCATACCGTCTGCGAGGGGGCGAAATGCCCCAACCGCGCGGCGTGCTGGCACGATTCCGCCGCCGCGTTCCTGATCCTGGGCGACGCCTGCACGCGCGACTGCCGGTTCTGCGCCATTCCCCACGAAGCCCGCCCGGCGCCGCCCGATCCGGACGAGCCCGCGCGCCTCGCCGAAGTCGCCGCCGCCATGGGCCTGCGCCACGTCGTCGTCACTTCCGTCACGCGCGACGACCTGCCCGACGGCGGCGCCGCGCATTTCGCCGCCGTCGTCCGCGCCGTCCGCGCGCGGTTGCCCAACGCGACCGTCGAACTGCTCGTGCCGGATTTCCAGGAAAACCCGGACGCCCTCGCCGCCGTGCTGGCGGCCGGGCCCGACATCTTCAACCACAACCTCGAAACCGTGGAGCGCCTCCACCCGTTCGTTCGCCCGCAAGCGGACTACCGCCGCTCCCTCGCCGTCCTGCGCCGCGCCGCGGCAGCCGGCGCGCGCACCAAATCCGGCTTGATGCTCGGCATGGGGGAAACGGACGGCGAACTCCGCGCCGCCTTGCGCGACCTGCGCGCGGCGGGCGTCGCGCTTCTGACCTTGGGCCAATATCTCGCCCCCTCGTCCGCGCATCATCCCGTCGCGCGCTTCGTGCCGCCGGCCGAATTCGACCGCTGGCGCGACGAAGCGCTGGAAATGGGCTTCGCCTGCGTCGCCGCCGCCCCGCACGTGCGTTCCTCCTACCACGCCGAAGAACTCCTGGCCCACGGGGGCGCGCCATGAACCGCCCGCCGCCGCGCATCCTGATCTGCTACCTCGTCCGCAACAGCGGCCACCACGCCGCCGCCCGCGCCATCGAAGCCCAGATCAAGAAGCTGAATCCCCTCGCCGAGACGCGCTGCCTCGACTTGCTCGAAACGACGCATCCCACCTGGAGCGCCATCGTCCAGTACGTCTACATGACCACGATCCGCCGCACCCCCGAACTGTGGGAGGCGCTCTACGACAACTTCTGGTTCGACTGGCTCACCAAATGGATCCGCCCGCTCGTCCAGCGCGGCAACAGCCTCAAGCTCCGCATCCTGATGGATGCCTTCCAGCCCGACGCCATCGTCTGCACGCAGGCGCATCCGTTCGCCGTCCTTTCCGCCTATGCCCGGCGGCAAGGCTCGCCCATTCCCATCTGGGGCGTCATCACCGATTTCCTCCCCCACCGCTTCTGGTTCGCCCCGCCCAACGAGCGCATCCGCTACGTCGTGCCCACCGGCACCGCGGTGCAGCGCCTCATGATCCTCGGCGTGCCCGGCGACCACATCCACGTCTTGGGCATCCCGATCCAGGCCGACGTGCTGGCGGCGCGCGGCAAGACCGTGTCGCGCATCGACGGACGGCGCATTCTCGTCATGGGCGGTTCGCGCGGTCTCGGCGCGCGCTACGCCACCATCCGGCAGCTCGACCGCGCCGCCGCCGATTTCACCATCGACGTCGTCACCGGCACCAACCGTCGCCTGCGCAAGCAATTGCTGGCCGCGCGCCACAAGTTCCGGCATCCCATCCGCATCCGCGGCTACGTCAAGGACGCCATGGCCATCATGCGCCGCGCCAGCCTGCTCATCGGCAAGCCCGGCGGCCTGACGTCCGCCGAAGCCATGGCCTCCGGCACGCCCATGCTGATCATCCGGCCCTTGCCCGGCCAGGAGCGCGGCAACACCGAAATGCTCGTGCGCCACGGCGCCGCCATCCATCTCGACCGCGACCGCGATTTGCCGGCCGTCGTGACCTCCCTGCTTTCCAACGTCACGCTGCTCGACATGCTGGCCGACCGCGCCCGGGCCCTCGGCAAGCCCGACGCCGCCCGCGACGTCGCCGCCGCCGTGCTCGCCCACCTGCCGCCCGCAGAAGAGGTCGCCGAATGACCTATGCGTTCTATCGGCTCGTCGCCTTTTTCGTGCGCCTCCTGCCGCTTCAAGGCGCCTATTGGCTCGGGCTGCGCATCTGCGACCTGATGTTTTTCCTCAATCGCCGCGGACGGATCGCCGTCCGCGAAAACCTCCGCATCGTTTTCGAATACCAGGGCATCGTGCCCTCCCGCCATCTGCTCGACGGTTGCGCCCGCAAGACGTTCCAGTATTTCGGCAAGTATCTCGCCGACTTCATCCGCTACCGCAAGCTCACCCCCGCAGGCGTCCGCGAACGCGTCAGCATCCAAGGCCTGGAACATCTCGAAGCCATCCGCGACTCGAAGCGGGGCGCCCTGATGCTCACCGCCCACTGCGGAAATTGGGAACTCGGGGGCGCCTTCATCGCCTCCATGGGCATTCCCATCAACGCGGTCGTCCGTCCCGTCCCCTCCCCCTCCCTCGAACGCGTTTTCAATTTCTTCCGCGAGCAGCGGGGTCTCAAGGTCATTCCCCTCGCCCACGCCGGCGTCGGCATCGTCAAGGCCCTCCGGCGCGGCGAGGTCGTCGCCCTCGTCGGCGACCGCGACTTCACCGGCAACGGCCGGCCCCGCGCCTTTTTCGGCCGCGAAACGTCCCTGCCCCGCGGGGCCGCCTGGTTCGCCCATCGCCTCGGCATCCCCATTTATCTCGGCTTCGTGACCCGCGCTCCCGACGACACCTTCCTCCTGCGCATCCATCCGCCCATCGATCCCGCCGACGTCCAAACCGAAGACGAGATCCAGGCCCGCATCGTCGCCGTCATGGAAGACACCATCGCGCGAAATCCCTGCCAGTGGTTCATCTTCGATCCGTTTTGGCCAAACGAGCTGGAAGAATCCAAGCCCCTGCCCGACACCGGCGAAGCCCTTCGCCCCGGGTAATGCTGTCCCTTGCCCGCTTTTCCACGGCGTGGAAAATAGTTTTCCGCGACGGGGAAACCGGTAGACTCCGTCCATGAATCCGATCCGGCCCAGCCTCCGTTCAACCCTTTTCGAAGCGATCCGGCGCTACGGCTGGTTTCCGCTGGCCGTTTTTCTCGCCCACGAGCTCTGTGCCCACGTCTTGCATGCCTATGCCCGCTGGCCTTCCATCGACATCCCCCTGCATTTCTTCGGCGGTCTCGCCATCGCCTACTTCACCGGCGGCGTTTTGCGCGTGGCCGCCGCGCGCGGCCTCGTTCGCGCGCCCGATCCGATCCTCCGCGTTCTCCTGCTTTTCGCGCTCGCCTGCACCGCCGCCGTTTTCTGGGAATTCGCCGAGTGGCTCGCCGACCGGACGATCGGCACCGCCTGCCAGCTCGGCCTCGACGACACGCTCCTCGATCTGTTCATGGGCCTGCTCGGCGGCTTCGCCTATCTGCTGCCGCAGCTCCCCGACGCCTTTCGGAATTTCTTCCGGTCTTCTCCGGAGACGCCGTCATGACCCCCCAGCTGTTCCTGTTCGATCTCGACGGCACGCTGATCGATTCGCGCGCCGACCTCGCCGCGGCCACCAACCGGATGCGCGCCTTGCACGGACTCCCTCCGCTGCCCCTCGCCACCGTTTCCGCCTACGTCGGCGACGGCGTGCGCATGCTCGCTCTCCGCTCCCTCGAAGGCGCGGCCGTCGATCCCGATCTCGCCGCGCGCGAAATTTCCGCCGCCTACGCCGAGCATTTGACCGATCAAACCACGGCCTATCCCGGGGTGGACGGCGGCCTGCGCGCGCTGCGCGCCGCCGGCCACGACCTCGCGCTCGTCACCAACAAGCCCGGCCCCCACGCCCGGCGCCTCTTCGACCACTTCGGCTGGACGCCCCTGTTCGCCGTCCTGCTCGGCGGCGGCGACGTCCCCGAACTCAAGCCCTCGCCCCTCCCCCTGCAAACCGCGATGCAACGCACCGGACATGCCCCCGCTACTTCCTGGATGGTCGGCGACCACCACACCGACCTCGAAGCCGCCCGCCGGGCCGGCGTGAAATCCATCTACCTCGAAAGCGGATTCGGAAACCTCGGCTCGGAAACCCCCGATCTCTCCTTCCCCGATTTCGCCGCCTTCGCCGCCCGGTTCCTGCCGGACGCTTGACGCTTACATATCCCGTCTATCGCGGCATTCCTCTTGTCGTGGCAATGCCATTTCACTTCTTCATCGAAAAGGCCGATCCCCCCTGCAAGATTACGGCGCGATAGCTCGGAAAATCGATGCTGGCGATCTCTTCTCCCTCTGCAGGAGATTGCGGAGGATGCCAGTCGATCTTCCTGTACAGAGCTTGGGAGACGGAATCGGCGGCTTTTACATAGTCATTCCAGCCCGCCACGTCGTTGAGTGAAGACGGCATGACGTCGGCTTCCTGATCCATCTGGCTGGAAAACACAAAACGATAGCAGTCTGCCAAAACGATGATGGCGCGTTCCATCTCCCGAGCGGCGGCGGCGCGTTGCAAGGGGGGAATGGCCAAACAAAGCAACAGGCAGATCGCCCCGACAAGGCCGATGGCAAAATACGGGCGCTTCATCTTGTTGCCTTTGCGCCGTATCGCCGGATTTCGTCGAGGGACTTGCGGTTCTTGGGGCGGAGGGTTTCGTCGGCCGCGGTGCCGAGGCAGATGAGCAAATCCACTTTCTTGCCGCGCGGGATGCCGAGCGCTTTTTTCACGGCGCTTTCGTCGAACCACCCCAGCCAGCAGCTCGCGATCCCCTCTTCCGCCGCCTGCAGCACGAGATGTTCGCAGGCGCTGCCGACGTCCACCAGGCTGTACTGCACGCCGCGGAAATGCGCCCCGAGACGCGCGGCGAGTTTCATCTTCTCCGTCGTCACGGCGACGAGTGCGGAGGCATCCAACGCAAACTTGTTCATGGCGTAGGGCGCGTGGCCGCAGGCGGCTTCCGCGAGCGAGCGCACCTGAGCCGGCTCGTCCACCACCACGAACGACCACGGCTGCGAATTGCAGGCGGAGGGCGCCAACCGCGCCGCCTCGAGGCAGCGGTCCAGCGCCTCGCGCGGAATCCGCCGGCCGGGAATATACTTTCGCGTGCTCTGCCGGCGGTTTACCAAGTCCAGGAAGTTCATGCTTTCCTCCGCGAAAGGCGCATCAGGCCCGCCGCCAACCAAAGGCCCCCGGCCAGCCACCAACTGCCGAAAAAGATGCGCTTGTCCAGCCACCAGCTCCAGCCGGCGAACGTCCAATCCGAAAACGGCCACAGGATCGGCGTCAGGAAAATCCCTTGGCCGTGGGTCGGCACGTCCATCAGCACGTGGATCGGCCAGGCCAAGGCCGGCAGCCAGAGCGCGCGCTTCCAGGCCACCAGCAGGCCGTAGCAAACGGCGATGCCCAGCAGGCTGTGGGTGACGTCGTACAGGACGAAGATGAAATCCGGAATGCCGTGCCAGCGCACGCCGTTGCCCGTAAAGAGATCCATCATGAAATGGATCCCCAAGGACGCCAGATCGGGAAAAATGCCGAAGAAAAACGCCGCCCACAGCGTCCAGTCGGAAAACTCCCACCACCGTTTGCGGCCGCGCAGCGGACCGCGGCGCCCGCCGGCCAGCCCTGTCCGGCTGCACAGCGCGGCGCCGATCGCGCCATGAACCAGCGTATCCATCGGGAACGCCTATCCCGCCGCGTCGATGCTCTTCAGGAATTCCGCCACTTTTTCGACGTGGCCGATCGCCAGCATCTGGCGGGCCTGGGCCTGGGCCACGGCCAGATCGATCCGTTCGATCCGGCGCTGGACCGCCGGAATCGCCATCGAATCCATGCTCAAGGTCCGCAGCCCGATGCCCAGCAGGAACGGCAGCATCTGGGGATCGGATCCCAGATTGCCGCAGATGGAAATGGGTTTCCCGGCCATCTCCGCCGCCCGCACGATCCAATCCAGCGCGCGCAGCACGGCGGGATGCCACGGGGTGAACCAATCCGCCACTTCGTCGTTGGTGCGGTCCACGGCCAGCAAATACTGGATCAAGTCGTTGCTGCCGATGCTCAGGAAGTCCGCCGCCACCGCCAATTCGTTCGCCATCATCACGGCCGACGGCAGCTCGATCATCACGCCCAGCTCCGGCATCCGGCAGGGCACTCCCTCCTGCTCCAGTTCCTGCCGGCACCCGTTCGCCAACGTCCGCGCCGCCTCGAATTCGTCGAGCGACGCCACCATCGGGAACATCACCTTGGCCTGCGGATTTCCGTGGGCGGCCCGGAGCAGCGCCCGAAGCTGCTGCTTGAAAATGGCCGGATTCCGCAGCGAAAACCGCAACGCCCGCAGGCCCAGGAACGGATTGTTCCCGTGGTCCACCGGGAAATACGACAGCGCCTTGTCGCCCCCGATGTCCAGGGTGCGAAACACGACCGGGCGGCCCTCCATTTTCTCCAGCACGCGCTTGTAGCCCTGGTATTGCTCTTCCTCGGTCGGAAACGTGCTGCGCACGATGAAGGGAAACTCCGTCCGGTACAGCCCGATGCCTTTGGCCTTCACGTGCAAGGCCACTTCCAGCTCGCTCACCAGGTTGAGGTTCGCGAGCAACTGGATTTCCCGGCCGTTCTTCGTGCGGGTTTCGGGCTTCACCTGGCCCGCCAGGCGTTCCGAGTCCGCCAGAGACCGGATGATGTCCTTCATCGTCTGGATAGCTTCGGGACCCGGACGGACCACGATCTGGCCGTCTTTCGCGTCGAGCAGGATCGGCGTCTTTTCGGGCAGATGGAGGAGGCGCTGGTCCGACGCGATGACGAGCGGAATCTGGAGCGCCTTCGCCAAAATGGCCACGTGGGAATGCTGCCCGCCGCCCAGCAACACCAGGCCCGCCGCCCCTTCCGCCGACAATTTCAGGATGTCCGACGGCAGGAGTTCTTCGGCGATGATGATCTGCCCGGTATAGTCGGGACTCGTGCTTTCGAGGGCCGGAGCGGACAGGTTGTGGAGCAGCCGGTGCCCCAGATCCTCCACGTCGAGCACCTTTTCGCGCAAGGAGGGATTGGGACTGTGCGCGAACAATTCCGCGTAGCGGCGCACTTCATCCAGAATCGCGGTCCAGGGATTCTTGCCGGCGCGGATCTGGGCGCGGATTTCCCCGGAAAACGCGTCGTCCTTCAGCATCAGGACGTGCGCCCCGAAAATCATAGAGGCCGCGTCGTGGATCTTGTCTTCCAGCCGCCGCTGGAGTTCCAGGAGCTGCCGTTCGGTCAACGCCACCGCCCGGTCGAAATCCGCCTCCGTGAGTCCCAAGGGACAAGCCCCTCCGTCGCCTTCATGAAACAGATAATGCCCGATGCGGGTGGAAAGCCCCATGCCCATCACCGGCGAAGCCCCTTGGCCGCGCACGCAATGGGTGCCCGGACCGAATTCGGAATCCGACGCTTCGCCCACTTCCACCGCAGGCGCTTTTTCCGTCCCGCGGATTTTCAGGAGGAGATGGGCGTTCTCGATCACGCCCGCCAGTTGGGACGAAATGACCTGGAGGGCCTGGACGTCGTTCGGGGTGAAATAGTTCCACTGGGGATCCTGCACCGCGATGACCCCGACCGGATTCATCTTGCGCAGGATGGGCACCGCGAGGAACGAAACGAATTGCTCTTCGTGGCTGCCGGGAATGTGCTTGTAGTGGGGATTGTCCGTGGCCCGCGCTTCGCAGATGGGCCGCATTTCCTTCAGGGTCATGCCGGTGACGCCTTCGCCGTTTTTCAGGCGGAGGCGGCCGACCAGATCCGGATTCAGGCCCTGGTTGGCGCGCAGGACCAGTTCCTGGGTGTCGGGTTCATACAGGAAAATCGAGCAGACGGCCGCCCGCATGTGCCAAGCCACGGTGGAAACCGCTTTCGCCAGAAACGCGTCGAGGCCTGTCTCGAAATCGAACAAGCCGACCAGCTCGCCGATATCGCACATCAGCGCGACGTTGTCCTTTTGGAAATCGCTCATGGTCGGTTCATTTCCGGCCGAAACCGCCGAAATCGGCGGCAAGGCTTGACTTCACGCCCAAAAAAAGTACCTTTCTCGCGTTTCTGTTTCCCATTGCCCGATGGTGTAACGGTAGCACAGCAGCCTCTGGAGCTGTTTGTCTAGGTTCAAATCCTAGTCGGGCAACCATGCGACAAAAGCCGCTCCTTTCGGAAGCGGCTTTCGAAGCCTCACAAGAGATGGTCACGATTCCCCGCCGTTCTCCGCCGGTCAGCTGACCCGAATCGGCATCAGGACGTAGACGAAACTGATCGAAGAGCGCATCACCCCGGGACTCGTGTCGTCCGTCAGGTCCAAATAGACTTCGTCGGTCGTCAGCACCTTCAGGGGGTCCATCAAGAACGCGGGATTGAACGAAATCCCGATGTCCGGCCCGTTGTACTTCACGTCCATCGTCTCCCGCGCCTCGCCGATCTCCGGCGCCGTCGCGAGAATCTCCAGCCGGTTCTTGGTGAAGGTCAGCTTCACGCCCGACACCGCGTCGATCACCAGCTGGGAGGTGCGGCGGACGCCCGTCAGAAGGGTTTCGCGCTCCATGGACACCCGTTCGCCGTTGGATTGGGGGATCACCTGGCGGAAATTTGGATAAGTCCCTTCCACCAGCTTCGACACGATCAGGATGCGGTCGAATTCGAAGGCGATCTGCTTCGGGGTCGCCAAAATCTTCAAGGTGCCCGCATCGCCCAGGGTGCGGATCAGTTCTTCCACCGTCTTGAGGGGCACGATCAGATCCATCCCGGCGTCCGCCGGAAACTCGACTTCGTGCTCGACCAGGGCGAGCCGGCGGCTGTCCGTCGCCACCACGCTCAGCTTGCCGCCCTTGAAGCTCAGGAGCACGCCGTTCAGGAGGGGGCGGTTCGCATCCACCGAAGCCGCATAGGAAGTCAGCTTCAACATGTTGCGGAACGCCGCCTGATCGATCGAATAGGTCTTGGAATCGGCCATTTCGGGCAAATTCGGATAGTCCGCTTCGGAAATTCCGTGGATCCGGAAATAGGAGCTGCCGGCCTGGATGGAGGCGATGTTCTGGTCGCTGACTTCCATCTCCGCTTCTTCGACGCTCAATTCGCGGAAAACCCCGAAAATCCGCTTGGCGGGCAAGGTCGTGACGCCCGGCTCGATCACGTCGGCTTCCAAAGTTGCCCGGACGGTCAGGGACATGTCGGTGGCCGTGAGTTCGAGTTTGCCATCCTGGGCCTTCATCAGGACGTTGGAGAGGACGGGCAAGGCGTTGCGGGGATTGATCACGGATTGGACTTTTTGGAGGCAATCGATCATCGCCTCTTTGTTCACTTTGATTTTCATTCCGCCTCCGAGTGGCTGTTATTCTTTAAGAAGAATCTATATCCAGTCTTATCAGTATGTCCTGTGGACAGTGTGCACATCAAGAAAAGAATCCTCCAGACGGGCTTCCGGTGCGTTTCCAGCCTGTCGAAAACCGACCCCCTCCCCCTGTGGCCAACGTCGACAACTTGAAGTTGTCCACGTCGCTCGCGATTTGTGCACAGGTCATCCACCGGTTGCCATCAGGTTTTCCACGTCCCGGCCCGGGCCGGCTCGCGCCGCATCCTGGAACCCATCGAGGCATGTCGAAGCGCCGTTTCAAGAGGGGGCCGCCACGCCGCCCAGGCGTTGCTGGAGCGACAGGATCGTCTGGCGCAGCCCGGCGTCTGACTTCATCTTCCCGCCCACCGAGCGGTGCGCGTGGAGCACCGTCGCATGGTTCCGGCCGAACGCGTTCCCGATCGCCGGCAGCGATTGCTCCGTCATTTCCCGGCACAGATACATCGCCACCTGCCGCGGAAACGCGATGTTGTTGGGGCGTTGCTTGCTCGTCATGTCCCCGAGCCGGATGTCGTAGTATTCCGCCACCATCCGCTGGATGCCTTCGATCGTCAGCGCCGTCTGGTTTTCCTGCTCGATCGTGTCGCGCAGCAGATATTCCAGCGCTTCCGTCGTCAGGGCCTTGCGCGTCAAAGATGCGTACGAGGCCGCGCGCAGCAGGGAGCCTTCCAGCTTCCGGATGTTCGAGCGCACGTGCTCGGCGATGAAGAACAGCGAATCGTCCGCCAGCTGGATGCCCATCTGCTCGCGCTTCCGCCGCAGAATGGCCACCCGCGTCTCGAGATCGGCCATCTCCATTTCCGTCACCAGGCCCCACTCGAACCGCGAAACCAGCCGCTTCTGCAGGTTGCCGATTTCGCTCACCGGCCGATCGCTCGTCATCACGATCTGCTTTTGGTTTTCGTAAAGCGAATTGAAGGTATGGAAGAATTCCTCCTGCGTGCCCTCTTTGCCCGCCAGAAAATGGATGTCGTCGATCAGCAGCAGGTCGATGTGGCGGTATTTCCGGCGGAAGCTCGCCAGCTCGTGCTGCTGCACCGCCTGGATGAACTCGTTCGTGAACGCTTCGCACGAGGTATAGCACACCGTGCCTTTGCCCCGCTTCAGCAGCGCCTGGCCCATCGCCTGGATCAGATGCGTCTTGCCCAGTCCCGTTCCGCCGTGGATGAACAGCGGGTTGTAGGCGCGTCCCGGCGCTTCCACCACCGCCAGCGCCGCCGCGTGCGCGAACGTGTTCGAGGGCCCGACCACGAAATTGTCGAACGTGTGCCGCGGATTCAGCACCCCGCCCACGTTGCAGGTCGTCTTGCCCGTGCGCCGCTTCGGGGGTTCTTTTTCTTCCGGGGTCGCGGTCGCCGTTTCCGGAGCCGGCCGCCGGCCGTCCACCATGAAAGCGATGGCCACGTTCTCGTGGCCCGACGCGCCGAGCGCTTTTCGGATCATCGGCAGGTAGTGTTCTTCCAGCCAGTCCTGGTAGAAACCGTTCGGAACCGTCAGCGTCAGTTGTCCCGGCGATTCGTCTCCGATCGCCTCGATGACCCCGATCCAGCGGTTATAGATATCCGCCGAAATCGCCGACGAAAGGAACTCGCAAGCCTTCGTCCAAATCTGTTTTGCCTTGGTCGCTTCCACGAAAATTGCCTCTTCTTGCCTCGGTTCGCCAGTCTCTCACGGCCCGCGAACCCGCACAATCCAAATTTAGCCCGCTTTTTCCGTCCCGCCCGGCCCTGTTTTCGACTCGGCGGGAAGGGCCTTTGGGCCACTTATCCACAGCTTGTTCACAATCCTGTTTCCGTCCTCATGCCCGAAAACGGTTCCGACCATAGTGTTCCCCCCCTTCCGGGACAAGCCCCATCCGGAGAATTTCCAAAATTATTCTTTCACCATACGACATATGGGCGATCATTATCATTCATAACCCACATGACGTAGTGTTCGATTTTATTCAAAATTTTACCCCTCCCCCCCTTGACAGCCCATTTTGAGATTGTAAACGGACCGAAATCCATTGAAAATCCGCCCATTCACAGCCCATTCAACGCTCGAAACCCCGTAAAATATGAAGAAATCAACAGCGCCCCGCCTTTTGGTGGCCACAGGCTTGGAGGAAAGCGATGTCCGCTACGCCACGGGCCTCGCCGCACCCGACCCGTTTGTCCTTCTGGTCGCGGGGTCCCGCCTGCATTTGCTGGTGTCCGCGCTGGAGGCCGCGCGGGCCCGGAAAGCCTGCCCGCAGGCCGTTCTGCATACCCCCGCGCAATTGTTCGCGGATCCCGTTCCGCGCCGCCGTTCGCTGGGCGAGCAGGTCCTCGCGCTCGTGAAGCAACTCGGTTTTCGCGCCGTGCAGGTGGGACCGTATTTCCCCTTTGGCCTCGCGCGCATCCTGGCGCGCGGCGGAGTCAAGGTGTTGCCCGCCGCCGGCCCCGCGTTTCCGCGCCGGGCCGTTAAATCGCCGCGCGAAATCGCCTCCATCGCGAAATCGCAGCGCGCGGCCGTCGCCGCGCTGCGCGCCGCCGTGCGCCGCATCCGCGCGGCCTCGATCGCCTCTTCCGGCCTTCTGAAATGCGGCGGCAAAATCCTGACGTCGGAAGCGCTCAAGGAACTCGTCGAGCGCGAACTGCTCGAACGCGGCTGCGCGGCCGAGGGCACCATCGTGGCCGTCGGGCCCCAAGGCGCGCGGCCCCACGACGTCGGTTTCGGCCCGCTCCGCGCGGACGTTCCGATCGTCCTCGATATTTTTCCGCGCGACAAAACGACCGGCTACTGGGGCGACGTCACGCGTACGATCGTGCGCGGCCGCGCTTCCGAAAAAGTCCGCCGGATGCATCGCGACGTGCTCGCCGCGCAGAAGCTCGCGCTTTCCATGCTGCGCCCTGGCGTCGCTTCTGCCGCCGTGCAGCGGGCCGTCGAGGATTTCTTCCGCCAGGCCGGCCACGAAACGCGCCTCTCGCCGCCCGGCCAGGAGCGCGGCTTCATCCACAGCGTCGGCCACGGCGTCGGTCTCGACGTCCATGAATCGCCCGGCCTGCGCAACGAGCCCGGCCGGCTTGCCGCAGGCAACGTCGTCACCGTCGAACCCGGCCTGTATTATCCGGGCATCGGCGGCGTCCGGATCGAGGACACCGTCGTCGTGACGAAAACCGGATATAAAATTCTCGCCAGTTTCCCGAAGAATCTGTGAAGATCGGCGGGATGAAGAAAATTCTTCTGGCGCTATTTTATTTGCTGGTCGCGGCGGGGCTCGCCGGCTGGATCGCCTTGCGCCAATTCGAGCGCAACCAGCTCTACCACCCCTCGGCCGCCGTCGAGTCCACGCCCGCCCAGTACAGCCTCCGCTATCAGGACGTGCAGTTCGTGGCGTCCGACGGCACGACGCTGGCCGGCTGGTGGATTCCGGCCAACCGCCCGCGCGGCACCGTCGTCTATTGCCACGGCAACGCCGACAACGTCGGCAGCATCGCGTATCTCGCGCCCCAATTCTTCAAGCGCGGCTTCAATCTCCTGCTGTGGGACTACCGCGGCTACGGCTACAGCGAAGGCCGTCCCTCGGAAAAAGGATTCTATCGCGACGCGCAGGCCGCCTTCGACGCCGCCGAGGCCATGAGCGGCAAATTGCCCGTCGTGGTCTACGGCCATTCGCTGGGCGCCGCCGTCGCCATCCAGCTCGCGCTGGACCGGCCCGCCGCCGCCCTGATCGTGGACGGCGGTTTCCTCTCCGTCGCCGATCTCGCTCGTCGCTTTTATCCGAAACTGCCCCTCGACCGGCTGCTTTCCGTTTCCTACGATTCCACCGAAAAAGCCGTCGCGCTGCAGGGCCTGCCCAAGCTCTTCGGCCACAGCCCGACCGACCAAACCGTCCCCTTCCAAAGCGGCCGCCTGCTCCACGCCGCCGCCGCGAACCCCAAGACCTTCGTCCTGCTTGCCGGCGCCCACAGCGACCATTCCTGGTTCGTCCCCGGCGCGCCCGGCAACGCCGAACTTGAAGACTTCCTCGGCCAGTTCGAACGCTGAAACCGCGATTCCCCTCGCCGCCAATTTCCGGAATCGGCTGCGCCCCGGATAATGCCTTGGAATTGGCCCCTTTCTTCGGCAAACTTATCAGGAAAACAAAGGTGGGAGTTTCTGCTGAAAAAGCTGCTCAAAGTCTGTCTTGATTGAATAATAAACGCTCAGGCCCACATGAAGAAAACCAACATGTTGAAATTTCTCTGGTTCGCTCTTCTCCCATCACTTGTTCTGGCAGAAACCAGGCCTTGCACCATGAGGCAAGAAGCCGTCTATGTGGATGTCCGTCCTGACCGGGTGGTGATCTGTGCCGACAACAAAGAAATTGCGGATTCAGAACTATCGAATTCCGAAAATGAATTCGAAAAGTTCATTCAAGACCTGGAGCGTGTGCACGACTTTCGCTATCCCGTTCTGGTTCTAAGACCAGGCAGCGAACGGCTCCAGCGTACCCTCCTCGAGATGATTCGAAAGTACAACGTGGATCTGGGAATCGAACCTTGGGAAGCGGAGCGCCCCGTTTCCCGCGAAGAACTCATCAAGAATTCGGAAATGGCCATTGGCCTCGAAGCGGGGAGTTCTTCCGACGAAGAATATGAATCCATGCTCCAACTGGATGCCCTGCCTTTGCCCACTCCGCTGGAAGCGAAAACCGAAGGTAAGAAACCTGTATATTTCGAATGCCGAAATAATCGGCTGTTCTCCATTTCGATGGAACAATCCACGGAAGCCGTGCCCCAAGCGGAAGGTTACTCCTTTGATTCTCCAAGCAATGAGTCGGATGAGATGTGGTTTGGTTCGCAACTGGCGAAACTGGATCCCCAAGCGAATTATGTTTTCTTTTTAGTGCGCCCAGACAGCTTGGGCATTTTTCGAAAAGCTCGCCAATTGACCTGGTACAAGAACTTGGAGTCTCGTTGCGAACTCTTGGATGAGTCCGGACCGCTTCCCGTCGTCTCACGTATACACCCGCCTATTCCTGATGAACCGTCGAAATAGCATGTTTCTGATTGCGCTTGGTTGTTCGCTTGCCGCGCTTGGACAAGCGGATGTCGCAGTCGAGATTCTGCAAACGGGAAACGCCGGAGAAATCGCGCCGGTTGATCCGGATGGGCATGCCGACCGACCCGTCTCCTTGGATGAATACGTCAGTTGTCTGACATATATGAATCCGCTAAACAGCGCGGACGTGATGGCCCAGTGGACCGTCATCGACTCCCTTTTCCGCACGAACAACATCCGCATCGGCGTGACGATGTGTTCGATCGGTTGCGGCGCATCCATCCACGTGGACGACATTGAGCGCGCGCGGTTGATTATGGAAACGGCGATTCGTGACCAGCTCATCGACAACTCCATCTTGAAAATGGGAATCGCGGTTCCGTCAATTCCCGAGAATGCTCCGCAAGGGGTGGCGTTCTCTGAACCGTGACCTTCCGCGCTTGCGCAGCGCTAGCCCAGCGCGGCGGCGAACCAAGCCTGCGGTTTGTCGAACCACGATCCCCCTTGCCGCCAATTTCAGGTACCAGCTGCGCTCCGGTAAAGACCTTGGATTGACCCCGCTCTTTGCCCGGTCTATCCTGCAAACCGAACGGTCGGAATTGGTGGATTAAATATTGTTCGGCTAAAAAATGGGAATCATCCTAATCGTGCTGATGGCGGGATTCATCTTGCTCCCGACCATCGCCATCAAAATCGAATGGCTTACCTACTTGCCGTGGTGGGTGTGTCTTGGCCTTGGCGTGGTCGGCATGATCTGGATGATTGTTCTGCTCTTCAATCCCGCCGAGATGACCGACAATCCGCTCGGAGTTTTCGGCGCGGTATTCGGATCCGTTGCCTACATGATCGTGGGACTTCACAAGTACAGACGGCGCGAAATCGGAAATGTCCGGAAATAATCCGGAGCCGAAAATCCGTTGCCGGCGATCGGTGCCGAGGCGCCTTTGCCTGAATCATGACATTCCGCGCTAGCGCGGGGACTAAAGCATTTCCGGATTTGTTGTAGCCGGCCCCGTTGGGGCCGGGGCTGCTCTTCTTGTGGCCGGCCTCACCGAGGCCAGCTACATAAAAGATGAATTGGCTCTAGTCCAGGGCGGTAGCGAGGGCGAGCAGGGTATAGGCCGTCACGAGGTTCGGATCGGCTTCCCACCAGCGGTTGTTTTCGTTGACCCAGAAGCCGTCCGGTTTCTGCAGCGCGATCAGCTTGCGCGCGACGTCCTCGCGCCAGGCGACGGTGCGGCCGTCGGGCAGCGCCAGCGCGTCGTCGCCCGCGGCGGCGAGGCTCTTGGCCAGCACGTTGAAGAAGTAGTACAGGCCTTCCTGCCCCATCCCGGGATTTTCGTCGAGCGACCAGTGGCGGCTGGCCCAGTCCTTGGCGGACTGCACGCGGACGTCCTGGGCATCCACCTGCGCGTAGATCAGCGCGAGCAGGCCGGCGTAGGTCATGCTGCCGTAGGAGCGCAGCGTCACGGTGCCGTCGGCGTTGGTGATCGAGGCGCCCGCGCCGGGCGTGTAGGCGAAACCGCCTTGGTTGTCCGCGTCTGCGCTCATGTACGAATTCGTGTTCACGCCCTTGAGGTTTTGCACCTGCGCCAGGAATTCCTGCGCGGCTTGCCAGTCGAGATCGGCCTTGGGTTCGCCGGCGGCGCGCAGATCCTCGACGTCCTGCGTCAGGCGCATGGCTTCGTAGGCCATGTAGGAATTGGAGAGATCCGTGTAGGGGCGTCCTTGGTCGGCGTCGTAGCCCATGCCGCCGCCGTAGGACCCGCCGCCTTCGTACTGCATCTGGGCGAGATAGGTGCGCGCATGCTGGATCACCGGCACGAGTTCGGGCCGGCCCAGCGCGTGCAACGCCGTCATGCAGATCGCCGTGTTGTAGTTCGCGAGTCCCCCGCCCTTGCGCTGTTCCGACGGTTGCCGCCAGATCGAGCCGTCTTCCTGCACGCTCGTCAGCACGAACACCATCGCGCGGTCGATCGCGGATTTGTACGCGACCGGATCGGTCCGCTGCAGCGCCCACATCGAAAGACCCGTCAGCGCGGGCGAATCCGCCAGCGCCCAGTGGCCGTCGGCCTGCTGTTGCGCCGCCAGCCAGGCCGCGCCTTTGGCCAGCGCCGCGCGCGCCTCCGCTTCCAGCTCCGCCGGCAAGGCCGCCGTCGCCGCGTGGGCCGCCAGTCCGCCCGCCAAACAACCGATGATCCACTTTTTCATGCCGCGCGTCCTTTCCAAATTCCGTTATATTCTATTTATAAACGCCGGACGTCCGCCGCAGGTTCGGTATCGTTTTCGGGCAAAAACCCGACGCCGTCGCGCGCTTCCAAAAGGGCTTTCCTTTTTCGCGCAACTGGTTCAACAATGCCGTTTCATGCCTGATTCCGTCCAGCCCGAAACCGACGACTTCGCCCTGATGGCGCAGGTGCGCGTCGATCGCGAAGACGCGTTCCGGCGATTGGTCGAGCGCCACCGCCGGCCGCTGCTGAACTTTTTCGCCCGCCTAGGCGCTTCCCACCATGGCGAAGATCTCGCGCAGGAGACGTTCGTCCGGCTATGGAACTATCGGGAAAAATACAAACCGTCGGCGAAGTTCACGACGTTCCTCTACACGCTGGCCCGGCACGCGTGGCTGGATTTCGTGCGCCGGCAGATTCGGTTCAAGTCGTTTACCGACCGCTACCGCGAGGAAATCCCCGCGTCCACCGACGGCGGCCTCGGGCGGCTCCGGCGGCAACTCGACGTCCAAGCCGCGCTGGAAACCTTGTCGCCCAAATTGCGCGAGGTCCTCGTGCTGGCCGTGAACCAGGGGCTGGCCTACGACGAAATCGCCGCCATTCTCCGCATTCCCGTCGGGACCGTCAAATCGCGCGTATTCAATGCCCTCGCCCAGTTGCAGGAGACGTTCCATGAAGACCCATCCTGATCCCTTGAACGATCCGCGGTTTGCGAAACTGGTCGCGCGCTTGCGCGCCCAGGAAGGGCCGGAACCCTCCGCCGATTTTACCGAACGCACGCTGGCGCAGATCAAGCAGGTGCCCGCGCCGCGCCGGAGCTTCACGGGAATCGCGGCTCGCGCGGCGGCGCTGGCGTTGCTGCTCGGGGCGGGCCTGTGGCTGGTCCGCGCCCCTGCTCCGGTTCGCGTGGCGCAACAAGCGCCGGCGCCCATCGACGTCCTCATGGCCGCGCAGCGGGCGGATGGCGGCTGGTCCGCCGATGCGCGCCATTCCCGGCCCCGCTACGACGTCGGCGTGACGGCGTTGGCTCTGTTGGCCCTGATGCACGTGGAAGCGACGCCGCTCGAAGGACCGCGAGCTTTCGCCATTCGGTCCGGTCTAGACCATTTGTTGCGCTGCCAAGGGGCCGACGGCCGCTTCGGCGAGGATTTCTCCGGCTCGGGATTCACCCAATATCTGGCCGGCATGGCGCTGCGGACGGCCGCCCAGCTGCCGGATGCCGATCCCGCTTGGAAGCTGGCCGCCGCGCGCGCCGAGAAGCACGAGCCGACGGGCATCCAGATGGCCGGGCTCAACGGGCGCTTGGCCCGTCCCCGGGCGTTTCCTGCGCGCTGGGTCGATGCCGGCGGTCCCGTCACCCTCGCCGCGCTCCAGATGCTGGACCGCTAGGTTTCTCTGCCATTTTTTTCCGCCGGAAATGCAAATACATAGTTAATTAACTATGAACATCCAGAATATATGAAATATTATGGGATACATGAAGATATGACAATCTATATCTGCAATATTGGATCGAATACACCATATATAGTTAATTAAGTATGATCGAGGTGGCTGGGAGCAAAGCCGGGAACCGCGCAGCGACTACGGCTGACCGGACTTTTTAAGCCAGACGGACAAAATGGCGATATCAGCGGGGGTGACGCCGGAGATGCGCGAAGCCTGGCCCAGATCCGTCGGGCGGATGGCGGAGAGTTTTTCGCGGGACTCGTAGCGGAGAGCCCGGATGGCGTGGTAGTCGAATTCCGCGGGGATCCGCTGGCGGGCGATCTGCTCCGCTTTTTCGATGTGCCGGCGCTCGCGGGCGACATACCCCTCGTACTTCAACTCGAACTCCACCTGCTCCACCACCTCGGGCGGCAAGTCGGGCTTCCGCTTGGGCATCGTCGCATAATCCATCTCCGGCCGCTTCAGGATTTGCGCCAGCGACGCGCCTTCGAAATGGCTGCGGTTGAGATGATCGATTTCCTGGGCGATGGCCCGTTCCATGGCCCGGACCTCGCGCAAGCGAGCGGCCGGAACGATCCCGAGTCGTTCCGCGTGGGATGCCATCCGAAAGATGGCGTTGTCTTGCCGCAACAACAGCCGATGCTCCGCGCGCGACGTGAACATCCGGTACGGTTCGTTCGTCCCTTTCGTCACCAGATCGTCGATCAGCACGCCGATGTAGGCCTCGTGCCGTTTAAATGTAAGACATTCTCTATCAAGTAGATGCAGAGCGGCGTTGACGCCGGCAATAAAGCCTTGCGCGGCAGCCTCTTCGTATCCGGTCGTGCCGTTGACCTGCCCCGCGAAATAGAGCCCCCCCACCCGCTTGGTCTCCAAGGTGTGGGTCAACTGGGTGGGGTCGAAGAAGTCGTACTCGATGGCGTAGCCGGGGGCCAGGAACTCCGCCCGCTCGAGACCGGGGATGGAATGGATCATCTCCAGCTGCACCTCGAGCGGCAGACTGTTGGAGGTGCCGTTGGGATACATCTCCGGCACTCCCCTGCCCTCTGGCTCGACGAAGACGTGGTGATCCGAATGGGCGGCAAATTTGACCACCTTGTCCTCGATGGACGGACAGTAGCGCACGCCGGTGCCTTCGATCAGCCCGCCGTATAAGGCGGAGTCCTCGAGGTGCGACCGGATGATGTCGATGGTCTTGGCGTTGGTATGGGTCAGCCAGCACGGAATCTGGTTCGATCCCGGGACCCAGGGCGCGAACGGCGGCAACGGGATTGTTCCACGTGGAACATCCGGGGGTTGACCGACGGCCGGACCGGTTCCGGGGCCGAATTGTTCCACGTGGAACATCCGGGCGGCGGACCGGCATTGCCAGCCGAAAAACGGTGGCGGCTCTTCGCCGGGTTGGATCAGCATTTTATCGCAGTCGATGCTGGCCTGATGCAGCCGCGGCGGCGTGCCGGTCTTGAGGCGTTCCATCCGGAAGCCCAGATCCTGAAGTTGGAGGCTCAGGCGGTCCTCGGAAGGCTCGTTGAGGCGGCCGCCGCTGACGACGGATTTTCCGACATAGATTTTGCCGCGCAGGAAGGTCCCGGCGGTCAAAACGACGGCTTTAGCCTCCAAGAAGCCCGATTTTCGGCCAAAAACGCCCGAAATCCGGTCGTTTTGGACTTGAACGGCTTCGATTTGATCGGCGATCAGGGTCAGGTTTTCCTGGGCCTGCAGGACGGCGTGCATGCGGGCGGAATAGGCCGGTTTGTCGCATTGGGCGCGGTTGGCGCGGACGGCTGGACCTTTGCGGCGATTGAGCACCCGGAACTGGATTCCGGTGCAATCGGTGTTCAGCGCCATTTCGCCGCCGAGGGCGTCGAGTTCAAAGACCATGTGCGATTTGGCGATGCCGCCGATGGAGGGATTGCAGGACATCCGGGCGGCGGCGGTCGGATCCATCGTGACCAGAGCCGTGCGGACGCCCAGCCGCGCCGCGGCCAGGGCCGCTTCGCAGCCGGCATGGCCGGCGCCGATCACTAAAACATCATACGAATTCATCGGGAGGGTGGGGGAGAGGGGTAAAAATTATAATGTGAATACAATCACGATATAAAGATATGAGACGAAACCCGGAGCTTTATTTTCCTACACAAAACCTTGAAAACAGGCGGTCGAGCATGTCCTCGGTGCAGTTTTTTCCGAAAATGAAGCCGATTTGGTCCAAAGCGGATCGCACATGGGTCGCCGCGGGCAAAAAGTCGCTTTCTGAACCGGTTTTGAGACGGTTTATCGTCGATTTAACCTCATCCAAGGCAATTAGAAGTGCATATCGATGCCGTTCGGAGATCGCGATGGGCTCTTGATCGCTTCCGGAGGGCTTTTGGACGATCTTTTGAAGGATTTTTTCGCCGATTTTAGCCGTCGGAGGCGATTTTTGGAGCGAAAGGACCATGGAATCGATTCCGGGGAGATTTTCAGGGCCGATTTTCTGTCCCAGATCGATTTTGTTGAGCAAAACGACGATCCGTTCGGGTTCGTGTTGGCCGATGAAATCGCGTTCCGGGTCGGAGAGCGGTTGAGAGGCATCGACGAGGCAAAGGCACAGATCGGCTTCCGCCAAGGCGCGGCGGGTGCGGCGGATGCCTTCCTGTTCGATTTCGCAGGGGGCGTCGCGCAAACCGGCGGTATCCACGAGCTGCAACGGGTAGCCGTTCAGAACGACGGATTCCTCGATGGTGTCGCGGGTGGTGCCGGGGTGGGGGGAAACGATGGCGCGATCGCGGCCGGCGAGGAGGTTCAAAAGGGTGGATTTGCCGACGTTGGGGGCGCCGGCGATGACGATGCGGGCGCCGTCGCGCAGCACATGACCTTCGTGCCAGGTGTTCAGCAGGGCCTGGATTTCAGCCGAAACGGCCTCTAAGCGGTCGGCGATATCATTCGGAACAGATTGCGGCAGTTCGTCATCCGGAAAATCAAGCATGGCCTCGACATCGGCCGAAACGGCGAGCAAAGCGTCGTAGAGCGCGCGGATGCGGCGTCCGAGGGCGTCTTCGAGCTGGGCGGTGGCGAGCCGCGCGGCGCGTTCGGAACGGGCATGGATGAGGTCCAGGACGGCTTCGGCCTGGGTCAGATCGATCTTTCCGTTCAAAAAGGCGCGTTTGGTGAATTCGCCGGGGTCGGCTTGGCGCGCGCCGGCGGAAAGAAGGGCGTCGAGGATGCGCCGGGCGGCCTGCGAACCGCCGTGGCACTGGATTTCGACCGAATCCTCGCCCGTGTAGGAGTGGGGAGAGCGGAAAATCAGCAGCAGGGCATCGTCGAGGACTTCGCCGGAGGCGGGATCGGCGATGGCTCCATGCGCGAAGGTGCCGGGCGCGCGCGCGGAGGGCAAGGGGGAGGGCCCCCGAAACAGGCGATCGGCGAGCGCATAGGCGTCGGGGCCCGAAACGCGGACGATGGCGATGGCGCCTTCGCCCGGGGCGGTGGCGATGGCGGCGATGGTATCGGCTGGATGGGGAACGGCCATGTGTGCGGTGTGATACACCGAAACGGCCAAAGCCGCAACAGCGGAAGAGCGGCGCGCGCGGCGCGGCCGGTCGATTTATTCCAGCCCGCGAAAACGCGCCAAGTCCGACCAGAATCCTCGGGGACTCGCCTGCAAATAGAAAAGCGCGACGAGGATCCACGCCAAAATAGCGGCCCAAGGCGCGGCCAGTTGCCGGCGGCGGATGCGCGCGACGAGTCCAATCGCGAAAAGAATCCAGCCCGCGATCAGCGCGCCGGCCACGCCGATCTGGGTGAACGCGTCGTACGCCGTCCAATCGACGTAGGGTTCGCTTTGCGCGCCTTCCCGCACGATCCAGAACGAAAGAGCGCTCAGAATCGCGACGATGAGCGCGGGGCCCGCGTTTCGGTTCATTTTCACGATCGGGTTTCTCGCAAGCCGACGACTAGACGCTTTGCGCGGCGGAGGCTTCGCGGTGCGCGGCGTCGCCGTGGAGAGCGCCGCGCTGGTCGAGTTCCTTGAGGCGGTCGATCTGGCCGTAGAGCACGAGAGTGTCGCCCACGTGGATTTCATCGGCGGCCCGGGGGGCGCCGATGAACGCGCCGTTCGTCTTCTGGATGCCGAGGACGAGGATGCCTTCGTGGGAAAGGGCGGCGTCTTGGAGCGATTTGCCGTCGAGCCAGTCGCCGGGATCGACCAGCATTTCGGTGACGGCGAAACCGTTCTGGAGTTGCAGCAGCGAGACGTAGTCGCGGACGTCCAGGTTCGTCCATTTCGCAAGGGCCTTGGAGAGCCAGCGGTTGAGATGCCGTTCCACCCGGCGGTTGTTGCCGAAGGTGACGAGCGCCAGCAGGCCGAAAATCAGCAGCAGGAGCGGCCACCACCACCGTTCGGCCTGCAGAGTGGTGAAGAGGGAGAGGCCCAGCGCGGCGATGACGGCGGGCAAGCTGATGCTGCCGGTCAGCATCAACATCATGATGATGCGGCGGCGCACGGGATGGTTGACGACCGTTTCGGCCTCGTGCGTCGTGAAGCCGACGCCCGAGAGCGCGGAGCGGGCCTGGAACATGGCGGACTCTCTGGCCATGCCCGTCAAAGACAGCGCCAAGGCGGCCAGGCGGGTGATGAGCATTTGGATGGCGACGACGATCAGCAGGGAAACGATGGCGGGAATCATGGCAAGTTCTCCTTGCGAGTTTCGGAATTGCGGATGGGGCGCAGGGGCGTATTCATTCGTCAGGCCTGGAGGGAGACGTCGCCGGCATTGTAGACGAGCAGGACGTCGCCGGGAAGATCGACGGTTTCCTGGAGGAACGGGATGAGCGCGCCGTCGGGATCTTCGTCGGGCGGGTCGAAGCCGGCGAACAGGACGGCGGAGGGCACCATGGCTTCGCGGATGGCGGCGATGGGGGATTCGGCGGGCATGACGACGAGGTCCGCCTCGATGCGGGCGCCGGCGAGCAGGTCCTGCATTTCCTTGGCGACGTTGTGGATGTCGGCCTTGGGGGGGACGGGGCGCAGGATGCGGATGGGATGGGAGCGCCATTCGGGGTTTTTCTTGAGCTGGTAGGCGAGGAGGAGCATCAGGGCGCCGTTGCTTTCCTTGGACCACCAGACGTTGATGGCGCCGGCGGCGATGCGCGTGCGGGCTTCCTTGTCCGCCTGTTTGTTGGCGACGACGACGATGCTACGGCGCATGCGCTTGGCGAGGCCGAGAAGACCGGCGAAGGTGCCGGTCTTTTCGGGATCCCGGCTCCAACCGAGCAGGAGGGTGTTGGGCCGCAAACCGCCCAGGCCGTGGCATTGGAGCAGCGCCTGGACGGCGGCCATGACGTTTTCATCGACGACGACGACGGGAAAGGCGTCGAGTTCTTCCTCGCGGATGGCTTTGCGCAGGATGTTTTCGGCCTCGCGCTGGCGTTCGAGGAGATCGTCGAAATCGCCGCGGATGATCTGGCCGATGGAGACGATGCCGTTGTCGGAGGTGAGCCAGGCGGCGTATTCGGCGAGGTGCAGGCGGTTGTAGGCCCCGCCGCTGAGGGCGAGAATGGACGGTCGCCAGTTCTTGGGGTGGTAGCGTTCGAGTTCCATGCGCAGCAGGGCGTTGCGGGCGCGCTGGTAGGCGAGGCCGCTGTCGAGGTCGCCCCATTTGACGAGGATTTCCGCGCGGGCGATCAGGAAATAGAGCAGGCCGGCGAGGGCGATGGCCCCGGCGGCCCATCCGGCGTTGATGAGGAACATGACGCCGAGACAGCCCAAGGCTCCCAGCAAGGAGAGAGACCAGTGGTTGCGGCGGAACGTGGGCCGGAAACTGGGATTGCGGGAAATCCCTTCGTAAAAGCAGGCGAGGTTGACGGCGCCGTAGGTCATCAGGAAGAACATCGTGATGACGGGGGCGACGACGTCGAGATCGCCGGCGAGCACGCCGGCCTGCGCGATGAGGAACGTGAGGACGATGGCGCGGCGGGGTTCGCCGGAGCGGCCGCTGCCGCGGCCGAACGCCTTGAGGGGGCGGAAAATCCCGTCGCGGGCGAACGCCTGCAGGATGCGGGGGGCGCCCATCATGCTGCCGAGGGCGGAAGAGAGCGTGGCGGCGATCACGCCGGCGTAGATCAGCGCGCCGGAAACCGCGCGGTCCTTCATGACGAATCCTTCGCCGAGCAATTCCGCGCGCGGCGTGCTGCCGGCCAGCAGGAACGTGATGGCGGCATACAGGAGCGTGGACACGCCGATGGCCGCAAAGGTGCCGGCGGGAATGGCCCGGCTGGGTTCCTTCAGGTCGCCGGACATGTTGACGCCGGCCATGATGCCGGTGACGGCGGGGAAGAAGAGGGCGAAGACGACGAAGAAGGATTGGTTGGCCGTCCAGGCCGGTTCGAGATTGGCGCGGAGGACGTCGGGCGAAAACGACAGGCCCGCTCCGACGAAGAACGACACGATGGAAAGCAGCAGGACGGCGAGAATGCCGTACTGAAGGCGGATGGTCCAACCCGCGCCGACGTAGACGCAGGCGAAGACGATCAGGTTGGTGAGGCTGGCCGCTTCGCGGAACGAGAGACCGATGCCGGGGAAGGCGGAGAAGATCGCCTCGGTGAAGCCCACGACGTAGAGCGTGACCGCCACGGCTTGGGCGACGAAGAAAAACACGGCGATGACGCCGCCGGACTCCGGGCCCAGGCTGCGGCTGATGAGGTAATAGGCGCCGCCGCCTTTGACCCGCATGTTGGTGGCGATGGACGCGATGGACAGGCCCGTGATCAGCGTGATGGCCGTGGCGCCGCCCAGAATCGCGAAGGCGTGCCACAGGCCCGCGTAGCCCACGACGGTGGAGAAGCGCAGGAACATGATCACGCCCAGGATCGTCAGCAGGCTCGGCGTGAAGACGCCGCCGAACGTGCCGAACAGCTTGGGCTGGACCTCTGCGGATGG
Source organism: uncultured Verrucomicrobiota bacterium (assembly GCA_937872095.1). Lineage (GTDB taxonomy): Bacteria > Verrucomicrobiota > Kiritimatiellia > CAIQIC01 > Lenti-01 > Lenti-01. The sequence continues at coordinate 1,122 of CALMNW010000069.1, read as the reverse complement.
GTCGTTTTTTTCGGTCATGATCGTGGGGCCGCTGGTTTCCCGGGTTTCAAGCGGAGCATGTCTTGCCGTCGATGCGGAAAAGAGTAGCGCGGTTGAAAAGGGGTGTCGACGGGAAAGGGGCCCACGAGCCGCGATTCCCCGCCGAGGAGCGTTTTGGATTTGGAAGGCGCTCGCGGCTCGATTTTGCGGAGGCTTTCGGCGGGAACGGGAGGGTTTTTGCTTGTGCGGGGAGGGTGGAGTAGCGTAGAACCGCCGGCAGATTTTCGCGGGTCGAAAATTGTGGGACGGTAGCTCAGTCGGTAGAGCACGAGCCTTTTAAGCTTGTGGTCGCGGGTTCGAGCCCCGCCCGTCTCACCAGTTTTTTCACCGGTTTTACTCAATAAAACCGGGGTTTTTCATTTTCCGGGGCGAACGGGCAAAAAAACGCGGTACGGCGATTTCAGGCGATTTCGGGCATTAAATGGGACAGAAAATGGGACATTATTGGGACAGTTGAAAAATGCATCGGAAGCCCGTCAATACGGCTTCATGCCGCGATTTTCATGATCTTCACGGAAAAATTGCGGATCAAAGGCAAAAAAATAGCGGCGGCCGCTCGGCCGCCGCTTGCATCATTGGGGTTACGATACCCCTTCGACAGAGCGCGCCAAGAGCGCGCGCACATCGGACTCCAGGAATCCGCCCGCAATCTTGCGTCCGGGGTAACGGACGCGCTTCAAATGCCCTTCTTTGCTGGCCTTGAGCACCCATCGGTCCGAGCGTCCGAGGATTTTTCCGGCCTGTTCGGCCGTCAAGACCCGATCCCGAACGACAGGCTCCTCGTCTGTAGCCTGCAGCGCAGTCTCGATTTTTCGCCGAATCTCGGCGGATTCAACGAGGCGAAGCATGGCTGCAACCGTTTCGATATCGCGCTGGCTGGTGCTCATGAAGTACCGCCGGCGCATGCGATGTATCCGATACCAATATCCACTTGAGGTTCTCCAACATAATAATTCCTTCCCGGCATGTTTCGCCGGCGTAAATGTCGCCGTTCGGCGTCCTGTATTCGCGGGAGACACACTCCCGCATTCTGTATTGCTGCTCGGGCCGGGGGGGGGGGGGGGGGCCCGCGTGGCGCCGGCC
>CALMNW010000068.1 GCA_937872095.1 uncultured Verrucomicrobiota bacterium | reverse complement strand
CGGCCGCGACATGCGCCCCCATTCCAAACCGCTGTTCGACGCCCTCGCCCGCGGCCTCGCCCTCCACGGCGCCGACGTCATCGACCTCGGCCTCTGCTCCACCCCCATGTCCTACTACGCCAACAAGCTCCTCGGCGCCGACGCCTCCGTCATGATCACCGCCTCCCACAATCCCGGGCCGTGGAATGGATTCAAGATCTGCCGCGCCAGCGCCATCCCCCTCTCCGGCGCCACCGGCATTCTCGACATCGAACGCATCGTCCAGGAAGAGGATTTCGCCCCCGTCGCGACGGCCAAGGGCCGCATCTCGGCCTACGACGTCGTCCCCGAATACGTCGAGCATTTCCGCGCCTTTGCCGATATCCGCAAACCCCTGAACGTGCTGGTGGACTATGCCAACGCCATGGGCATCCTCGAAGCCAAGGTTTTTCAGGGGCTTTTCGACATCACGCCCCTTTTCGACGAACTCGACGGCACCTTCCCCAACCACGAGGCCAATCCCCTCGACACCCATACCCTCGCCGACGCCCAGAAAGCCGTCCGGGCCGGCCGGTACGACTTCGCCGCCTGCTTCGACGGCGACGCCGACCGCGTCGGTTTCCTCGACGAAAAGGGCGACATCATTCCCATGGACATGATCACCGCCCTCATCGCCCGGACCATCCTGCGAAAGAACCCCGGCGCCAATATTTTCTACGACCTGCGCTCGTCCTGGTCCGTCAAGGAAGTCATCCTCGAAAGCGGCGGCATTCCCAACCAAAGCCGCGTCGGCCATGCCTTCATCAAGGCCCAGATGCGGGAAAAGGACGCCCTGTTCGCCGGCGAACTCTCCGGGCACTACTACTTCAAGGAAAATTCCTTCGCCGAATCTTCCGCCCTGGCCGTCCTGTTCATCGCCAATCTCGTTTCGCAGTCGGACCAGCCCCTGTCGAAGCTCATTGCCCCCATCCAGCGCTATTTCGCCAGCGGCGAAATCAATTCCACCGTTGCCGACGCTCCCGCCGTCCTGGCAACGCTTCGCGCGAAGTATGCCGACGCTTCGATCCTCGAACTGGACGGACTCAGCTTCGAATATCCCACCTGGTGGTTCAACGTCCGCAGTTCCAACACCGAGCCCCTCGTGCGCCTCAACCTCGAAGCCAAAACGAAGGCCGAAATGGAAGCCAAGCGCGACGAAGTCCTCGCGCTGATCCGCGGCTGATCAGACGTCTCCCCAGAACCGGACTTCCGGCTCGAGGTCGAAACCGAACCGTTCCTTCACGGCGGCCGCCATTCGCGCCGCCAGTTCCGCCACGTCCGCCGCCGTCGTCCCAGGCCCTGCAATCACGATGTTCGCGTGTTTCTCGAACACGTACGCCCCGCCCGCGCGCATGGACTTCGCTCCGGCCTGTTCCAGATACTTCCCCGCTGCGCGGCGGGGACCGCCAGCGGTTTCCGGCGGCAGGTTTTTGAAAAAACTCCCCGCCGTCGGCAGGATCCGCCAATCCGGATGCTTGGTTCGCCGCATGGCCAGGACGTCTTCTCGTTCCGCCCGCAGTTGCGCGCGGTCGCCCGGCTCCGTCCGGAACCAAGCCCGCGTCACGACGGCGCCGGCGGCCGGAAGCGACGACGCGCGATAGCCGAAGGTCAGTGCCGCGCGCGGCAGGAGTTTCGTTCCCCCGGCGCGCGTCAGTACCTCCACGCGCGTCAGCACGTCGCCCAGCGCCGACCCGAACGCACCCGCGTTGCCGCAGATCCCCCCGCCCACGGTGCCCGGAATGCCCGCCGCGAACCCCAGTCCCGAGCGGCCTTCTTCCGCGGCGAAACGCGCCAATTCGTCCAGCGCCGTCCCCGCCGAGGCGACGAGCAGGCCATCGTCCAGGCGACAATCCGGAAGCGCGGAAAAGACCCGCAGCACGGCTTCCGGAATTCCCGCATCCGCCACCAGCAAATTCGAACCGCCGCCCATGACGCGCCACGGAACGCCCGCCGCGTTCCAGCCGCGCAGGATATCGGCGGCGGCCTGCGCATCCGAAACCGTGGCCAGTTCGCGGCAAGCCCCGCCCAGCCGGAAGGTCGTAAAATCGGTCAGCCACTCCTTCATCGCTTGCGTTTCATCCTACGCCCCCCGCGTCCCCCGCGCCAGCCTTTCCCCCGCGCCCGGAGCGGCGGCGCCGAAACAGCCGCCGCGCGGCCGCGATTACTCCTCTTCTTCGAGCGGAAGTTGGGCCTCGTAGGCATCGGCATCCAGCAAATCGTCCAGATCGCCCATGTTCTCGGGTTTCATCTTGAAGAGCCAGCCTTTGCCGAAGGGATCGTTGTTGACCGATTCCGGTTGTTCCAGCAAGGCCTCGTTCACCTCGACGATCGTCCCCGCCACCGGCGCGAACACGTCGTTCGCGGCCTTGACCGATTCCACCACGGCCACTTCTTCCTCGGCCTCGACCTGCTCGCCCACCTCGGGCAGTTCCACGAACGTCAGTTCCGACATCTGTTCCTGGGCATAATCGGTGATGCCCACGACCACCGTTTTTCCTTCTTGGCGCACCCAGCAATGGGCGCGGGTAAACCGCAATTCGCTCGACGACATGACCACCTCCAAAAATTGAATGCCCCGCTTGTACCGTTCGCCCCCCCGAACAATCAAGCCTTCATTTCGGCCCTCGGAAACGGCATGCGCCCGGCCAAAGCCGGGCGCACGCGCCGCCGCGCTCCGCGGGAGCGCGCTGCGGGAGCGGCATCAGCCGCTGAGACCGCCGATGATCGAAACCAGCGGCATGAACAGGGCGATGACGATCGTGCCGACCACCACGGCCAGGAAGATGATCAGCAACGGCTCGATGATCGACGTCATGGCGGCCACGGCGTTGTCCACGTCGTCGTCGTAGGAATCGGCGATTTTCATCAGCATGTCCGGCAGGGCGCCGGTCTCCTCGCCGACTTCCACCATGCTCACCACCATGGGAGGGAACACTTTCGAGGAGGCGATCGGCGGGGCCATGTTTTCGCCTTCCTTCACGGCGTCGTGGATGGTCACCACCGCCTTGGAGATGACCTCGTTGCCGACGGTTTCCTTCACGATGTTGAGGGCCTGCAGCACGGGCACGCCGGCGGACATCAGGGTGCCGAGGGTGCGGGTGAAGCGGGAAATCGAGTTTTTGCTGATCAGCGTGCCGAACACGGGCGCATGCAGTTTGAACTGGTCGAGGCCATAGCGTCCCTTGTCGGTCTTGGCCATCAGCTGGACGATCACGACCAAGACGACGAGCGCGGCCAGGACGAGCGGGAAGCGATGCACCATCACCGAACTGGCGTTCATGACGAACTGCGTCAGCATGGGCATGCCCTTGCCGCCCATCAGGTCGCCGAAGATATCCGCGAATTTGGGCACGATATAGGTCATCAGGAACATCAGGATGGAAAGAGCCATGATGAGCACGACGATCGGATAGGTCATGGCGCTCTTGACCTTGCCCTTGATTTTCTCGGCCTTTTCCTGGAATTCCGCGAGGCGGGACAGCACGACGTCCAGCACGCCGCCGATCTCGCCGGCCTTCACCATGTTCACGAACAGGCGGTCGAAGATCTTGGGATGCGCCGCCAGCGCCTCCGCGAAGGTGCTGCCGGATTCGATGCTTTCCGCCATCTGGGACACGGCGTCCCGCAAGGCGGGGTTCTTTTCCTGCCGCTGCAGCACGCGCAACGCCCGCATCAGAGGCAGGCCGGCATTGACCAGCGTGGACATCTGGCGGGTAAAGGTCGTCAGCTGCTTGGCTTTCACGCCGCCTTGCAGGAACTTGGGCAGCTTGAGCTCCATCTGCAGGGCGCCGCCCTTCGCCGCCGTCTTCTTGGCCGGGACGGCTCCGGCGCCGCCCGCGGCCAGTTCCTCGACCTTGGTCGGAAAATACTGCTTCTCGCGGATGCGCGCCACGGCCATCGATTGGGTGTCGGCATCGATTTCGCCATGAACTTCCTTGCCCTTGGCATCCAGTGCCGTGAATTTGAACCGCGCCATGATGATGCTTCCTTCCTGTTTTCTGCCCGTCCGGCCTCTCGCTCCGTCAGGTGTACTTCAAGACCTCTTCGACCGTGGTGTATCCGTCCAGGATGCACCGGATGCCGTCTTCGCGCAAGGTGCGCATGCCCAGTTCCACCGCCTTGTCGCGGATGACCAGCGTCGGCTTGCGCTGGCTGATCAGGTCGCGGATGGGATCCTTGACCCGCAGATATTCGTAGATGCCGCGGCGGCCCTTGTAGCCGGTCTGGTTGCAATAGGAGCAGCCCGCGCCGTAGTAGAAGGAACGCCCGCCGACCTGCTGTTCGGTCATGCCCAGCTGCTGCAGAATGTCCGGCGTCGGCTGGTATTCCGTCTTGCAGTTGGTGCAGATGGTGCGCACGAGGCGCTGCCCCAGCACCGCTTCCAGCGTCGAGGCGATCAGGAACGGTTCCACGCCCATGTCGATCAGGCGGGTGATCGCGCCGGACGCATCGTTGGTGTGCAGCGTGCTGAACACCAGATGGCCCGTCAGGGCGGCCTGGATCGCGATTTCCGACGTCTCGATGTCGCGGATTTCGCCGACCATGATGATGTCGGGGTCCTGGCGCAGGAAGGCGCGGAGCACCTTGCCGAACGTCACGCCGATCGCCTCGTGGATCGGCACCTGCACGATACCGTCGATGTCGTATTCCACCGGTTCTTCGGCCGTCAGCAGCTTGTTTTCGATGGTGTTCAGGCGCCGCAGGGCGGAATACAGCGTCGTCGTCTTGCCTGAGCCCGTCGGGCCCGTGACGACGACGATGCCGTTGGGCTTGTCGATGTCCTCGCCGAAATACTGGTAGACGTCGTCGGGCATGCCGATGTTCTCGAGGTCCAGCGAGACCACGCTGCGGTCCAGCACGCGGAGCACGACGCTCTCGCCGAACTGGGTCGGGAGGGTGGACACGCGGAAATCGATCATGCGGCCGCCGACGGGCAGCTGGATGCGGCCGTCTTGCGGCACGCGCCGCTCGGCGATGTTCAGCCCCGAAATCACCTTCAGGCGCGAGGTCACCGGCAGCGCCAGATGGCGCGGCGGCGGCGCCATTTCGTAGAGCGCGCCGTCCACGCGGTAACGGATCTTGAACTCGTTCTCGAACGGTTCGAAGTGGATGTCGCTCGCCCGGTCCTGGACCGCCTGGTAGATCACCAGATTGACGAAGCGGACCACCGGCCGCGAATTGGCCGCCGCTTCCATCGATGCGATGTCGTCGGCCTTCGCGCCGCTTTCCAGCAGGTCGCCGGCGCCTTCCAGCTCGTCTTCCAGGCTCGACAGCATGTCCTTCATGGACTCGTCTTCGGAGCCGTAGTAGCGGGAGATCGCGTTGGTGATCTCCGCCGGCGACGCGACCATGAACTGGACGTCCTTGGTCAGCACGAAGCGGATTTCGTCGCTCGTTTCCGGGCTGATCAGGTTCGCGACCGCCACCGTGATGGAATTGGCGTCCGCCGCCACGGGCATCATGTTGTACATGCGCGCCACGCTGCCCGGAACCGACTGCAGCGTTTCCGCCGGCACGCTCATGTGTTCCAAATCCACCCGCTCGGCGCCCATCAGCTGGGAAATCAGGTCCAGGCCCTGATCTTCGGTGATCAGGCCCATTTCCTGGGCCACGTCCTTCGTGGGTTTGCCCGTGCGCTCATGTTCGTCCACGATTTCGGCGGCCTGGGCCTCCTCGATCATCCCGGTGCGAACCAGCTCCTCCAAAAACATGTCGGAATATTCGGCCATATCTCTACCCTGCCTATTGCTGCTTGCCCCGGATCTGCTGCATGACTTCTTCCGTGTCCTGGGCCTTCGTCACCAGTTCTTCGTAGGCGATCTTGCCCGACTGCCACAGATCGATCAGATGCGAATCGAGAGTCTGCATCCCCCATTTCGCGCCCGTCTGCAAATCGGACGTGATGCGGAACGTCTTGTTGTCGCGGATGAGGGATCGGATCGACGGCGTCGCGATCATGATTTCGAAGGCCGCGATGCGTCCGGGCTTGTCCTTCCGGGGCATCAGGATCTGGGAAATCACCGCCACGATGCTCGTGGAAAGCTGGGTGCGAACCTGCTCCTGCTGGTTGGTCGGGAAGGCGTCGACGATGCGGTCCACGGTGCGCGCCGAGCCGGTCGTGTGCAGCGTGGCGAAGACCAGATGGCCGGTTTCCGCGGCCGTGATCGCGGCTTCCATCGTCTCCAGATCGCGCATTTCGCCGACGAGGATCACGTCCGGATCCTGGCGCAGGGCGCGCCGCAGGGCTTCCTTGAACGTCGGCACGTCCACGCCGATTTCTCGTTGCGTCACCACCGATTTCTTGTGCTGGTGGTAATATTCGATCGGGTCCTCGATCGTGATGATGTGGCAGTCGCGCTCCTGGTTGATGATGTTGAGCATGCTGGCCAGCGTGGTCGTCTTGCCCGACCCCGTCGGTCCCGTCACCAGAATCAGGCCGCGCGGCTTGAACAGCAGATCTTTCATCTGCGCGGGCAGGCCGATCTCCTCCAGCGTCAGCATCTTCGTGGGGATCTGCCGGAGCACGATGCCCACGTGGCCCTTCTGGCGGAAGACGCTCACGCGGAACCGCGCCACGTCGCCGAACCCGAAGCCGAAGTCCGAGCCCCCGTGTTCATCCAGGGCGTGAACGTGGTGTTCGGGCGTGAAGCTCCGCATCAGCCGGTCCGTGTCCTCCGGCGTCAGCGGCTCGGCGTCGAGCGGAGCCAGGGAGCCGTGGATGCGCATGACCGGCGGCAACCCCACCGCCAGATGCAGATCCGACGCCCCCTCGTTCACGGCCAAATCGAGCAGGTCGTTCATTTGGACTTCGGATGATTTCATCGTGCTCATCAGCCATTGTCTCCCATGGTCACGCGCAGGACTTCTTCGAGGGTCGTGATGCCGGCGACCACCTTGCGCACGCCGTCCTCGCGCAGCGTGCGCATGCCCAGTTCCCGCGCCTTGATCCGCAGTTCGGTGGACGAAACCTGGTCGAAGATCAAGTTCCGCACCTGGTCGTCGATCAGGAAGATCTCGTAGATGCCGAGCCGGCCGCGGTAGCCGGTGAAGGAGCAATCGGCGCAGCCCTTGCCGTGGAAGAGCTGGGCCGAGGCCAGTTGCTTGGCGGCGGGCCCCAGCAGGCGCAGTTCGGCCTCCTGCGGCTCGTAGGGCTCTTTGCACTTGTCGCAGATCTTGCGCACGAGACGCTGGGCCATGATCGCCCGCGTGGAGGACGCGACGAGGAAAGGCTTCACGCCGATGTCGATCATGCGGGTCACGGCGCTGGGCGCGTCGTTGGTGTGCAGCGTGCTGAACACCAGATGGCCCGTCAGCGAGGCGTTGACCGCGATTTCCGCCGTTTCCAAGTCGCGGATTTCACCGATCATGATGATGTTGGGCGCCTGGCGCAAGATGGCGCGCAGGGCGGCGGAAAACGTCATGCCGATGTCCGCCCGCACCTGCACCTGGTTGATGCCGCTCATCTGGTATTCCACCGGGTCTTCCACGGTGATGATCTTGCGGTCCGGCTTGTTGATCGTGTTGAGGCAGGCGTAGAGCGTCGTCGTCTTGCCCGAACCGGTCGGCCCCGTCACGAGGATGATGCCGTCCGACAGGGTGATCAGGCGTTCGAAGATCTGCTGGTCGTCCGAGAAGAAGCCCAACTGCGGCAGGCCCAGCGCGATGCCGGCTTTGTCCAAGATACGCATCACGATGCTTTCGCCGTGGTTCGTGGGGATGGACGACACGCGGAGGTCGAGATCGCGGCCCATCACGTTGATCTGGATGCGGCCGTCCTGGGGCACGCGCTTTTCGGCGATGCTCATGTTGGCCATGATCTTGACGCGGCTGATGATGGCCGATTGCAGCCGTTTCGGCGGGCTGTCCACCTCGTGCAGGACGCCGTCGATGCGGTAGCGGACGCGGAACTTCTTGGGCATGGGTTCCAGATGGATGTCGCTGGCCCGGCTGCGGAACGCTTCCATGATGATCAAGCTGACCAGCTTGATGATCGGCGCGTCCGATTCGGTGACGTTTTCATCCCCCACCAGCTGCTTTTGGACGTCTTCGGGCAGCGCCAACGTGCCTTCGGTGATTTCCTGCAGCATGCCTTCCACGGCGCCCGTCGCCCGGCCGTAGTAGTTGGCGATGGCCTTTTCGATCTCTTCCGGCGGCGCCACCACGCCTTCCACGTTGCATTTCAGCACGTAGCGCAAGCCGTCGAGGGTGTCGACGTCCAGCGGGTCGCCCAGGGCCACGGTGAGGACGTTTTCGTTCTTGAAGACGGGGACCACCTTGTAGCGCTGGGCCACGTCGCCGGGCACCATGTCGAGCACTTCGCGGGGAATGTCCAAACCCGTCAGCGAGATCGTTTCCATGCCGAACTGGCCGGCGAGCGCCTTGAGCATGTCCAGCTTGGAGACCACGCCTTCGCGGGCCAAGATGTCCATGACCCCCTCGTCCTCTTGCGTCGCGGTCTGGCGGGCGGCTACCGCCTGCTCCCGCGACACCAGTCCCACGTTCTCCAGGATCTCCAGAATATAATCATCGTTTGAAGTCAAGGGGCCGCTCCTTCATCGGGAAACCGGGTCCGCGGGCATCGTCCGCGGAATAAACGCACGTCCAGCATGTTGCGCCCGAAGATACCCCTTCAAAACCATTCAACGCAAGCCCGGAATTCTCCGGCGAAGGCCGTTGAAAACGGTCTCCCGGACCGGCGACCCACCGGCCGGGAACAATAAGGCCCCGCCCGCCCCCCGCCCTTCGCCGGAATGCCGCCCTAGTACTTGCGGATGACGGCGCGGACGACTCCGCCGATTTCGAGGGACCGCTGCGGCCGGATGAACTTGTATTTGCGGTTGGCGGGTTCCAGTCGCACGCCGGCGGCATCGCGGACGTAGTATTTCAGGGTCCATTCCTCGTCGACGCGCGCGACGACGATGTCGTTCTGGGCGGGACGCGGCCCTTTTTCCACGAGGACGATGTCGCCGGGCAGGATGCCGGCGTCGATCATCGAGTCGCCGCGGACGGTGAGCATGAAGGTGCGGTCGGGATTCTTGACGAGATATTCGTCGAGGGTGACGGCGTCGGTCTCCTGCTCCTCCTCCTGCGTCGGGAACCCGGCGGCGATGGACCCGAGGATGCGGACGGTGCCCGTCAGCTTGGGCAAGAGCGCGATCCGACCGTTGACGTCCTTGGCGATGAAGCCGGCTTCCGCCAGCTTGTCCAGCAGGCCGAACACGGCGTTCTTGGATTTGTAGCCGAAGAGATCCAGCATTTCGGCATAGGTGGGCGCGCGGCGTTCCAGGCGCCAGAACTGGCGCAACAGGCGGATCTTTTCGGCGAGTTGGATGTCTCGGGGCATGGCGACTTCCTCCGGGTGGCTTGTTTTAACTCGCAACATAACTGAACCTCCGTTCAGATTGCAAGGGATTATTTTGGGAGGCGCGGTTTTTCTTTTCCCGGCCGGATGGTTCGATTATGCTGATCGTATGTCGAAAATTCGTCCCACCCCCCCTGGAGGATCGCCCGTGAAAAAATGGAATGCCCTGCTTCTTGCCGCCGTGCTCCCGTGCGCCGCGCTGGCGCCCGCGTCGGCGGCCGACTCGCCGCTCGTTCTGGGCATGCTGGAAATCCGGGGCCTGGACTCGCTGGCCGCCGCGTCGTTCGAACTGAGCAAGGCGGCCGGCAACCCGGTGTCGAAAGAAATGGTTGCCATGATGCTGTACGGCGCTCTGGGCACGATGCCGGGCCTGGGCATTCCGGCCGGGGGAACGGTGCGGGCCGTCGCATTCGACGACGGGTCGGACAGCGGCGGCGTGGCGATCCTGTTGCCCGTCGAGAACGAGGGCGCGGATTATCTGACCGGTCTCGGGCAGAACGGCTGGAAGAACGAAAGCGAAACCGCCGACGGCCTGCTGCATTACGTCGCCCCCGACGGTTCCCGCATGGCGTGGAGCGAAGTGTATTTCCTGAAGCGCGGCGCCACGCTGATCGCGGGCCCGTCGGCGGCCGCCGTCCGCCTGCTGGACGCCGCCGCGCCCGCCCTGCCCCCCATCTTGCCGGTGGAAGGCGACGTCGCCGTGCAGATCCGTCCCGCCGCGCTGGCCGAAGCGTTCGCGCCGCAATTCGCGGAGCGGATGGACCAGGCCTTCAAGAATCCCGGCCTGCCCGCCAATTCGGCGGCCATGGGCGATCTCTACGTGAAGGCCTATCTCGCGGCGGCGCAACAGGTGGATGAATGCGTCTTGGGCCTCGGCGTGGCCGACGGCAACCTGAACGTCCACACGCGCGTCGCCCCGGTGGCCGGCACCGAACTGGCCCAATGGCTCAAGACCGTCAAGCCGCCTTCCGCGGCGACGGCCACCGTCGCGCTCCCGGATGCCTTGGCCGTCGAAACCATGAACCTCGGCGATCTGGGGCTGCTGGCCCCCGCCTACTTCCGTTTTCTGGAACGCCTGATGGACGTCATGCCGTCCGGCTTGGAACCGGCCGCCCTCGCCCGCTACATGGACAACGAAAAGACCTGCTATGCGCAGCTGGCCGGCGATATCGGCATCGCCCTGCTGCCGCCGACGCAGGCGGTTCCGTTGAACCTCGCCGAATACGTCGCGCTCAAGGATCCGGCCATCCTGCGCGCGCGGATGCCGGAAATGCTCCAGAGCGGCAACGACATGATGGCCGCCATGGCCGACCAGACCGACCAGCCGATGCCGTTCCAGATCGAAACCGCCCTCGGCGAGCCGCGCGAATACCGCGGAATCGCGGTGGACCGGGTGGCCTATGCGTTCCGGCTCGGCGGGAAATTGGCGGCGATTTGGCCCGCGTCCATCCCGACGAAATTCGACGTCGAAATCGCCTGGCTTCCGGACGGCATGATCGTGGCCACGGCCGGCGGGGCCACGACCGAGGCGCTCGTGGACCGCGCGCTCGACGGCACGGCCGCGCCGTTGTCCACGTGGCCGGCTTGGCAAGCCCTCCATCCGGAGCCGGAACGCAATCTGGTCGATCTCGCGCATCTCGCGCTTTTCGATGCGGTGCGCGCGTACCTGGCGCTCGGCGATTCCATCGCCGGCGGCAGCAACGCCGATTTCGTTCCCGACGGACCGGGCAACCTCGAAAGCTCTTCCTACGTCATGGGCGGGTTGATGAGCCGCGTTCGCTTCCGCCTCGCCGACATCGCCGCCATCACCGCGAAAGCAAAGGAAGCCCAGGCCCAGGCCATTGCCGCCATGCAACAGCAGATGGAAGCGCAAGACGAGCTCGCGGACGAATCCGCAGCGGAGGAAACCGCCGACGATGTCCCGGAAGAGGTTCCCGCACCGGCTCCCGCTCCGGCGGAATAACGCTTCACCGTTTTCTCGCCAAAGAACGGACCGCAAGGTCCGTTCTTTTCTTTTGCGGCGCAATGAAACCTTCATTCCGCGCTGTAAATACGGGAAATAAAAAACGCTTTACCTGTTTCCGCATTTTGAATATGTTATGTTCCTATCGTAGGTTTTCGCCCAGTGGAAGGCCATTTGGTTCAACCCGCCCCAAGGAGTGTGTCCATGAAATCTGCCGCCTCGATCTTCCGCACCTTGACGGTGTTCAGCCTTCTCTGCTTCGCCGGCGTCGCCCAGGCGGAAGTCCTGCTCCAGTGGTTCGAAACCGACTGGGACGAGATGTACCAAAAGCTGCCGGCCGTGGCGGCGATCGGCTACGACAATTTCTGGATTCCCCCGCCGACCAAGGGCCCCGTGGGCACGAGCACCAAGTGGGCCAACGTGGGCTACAACCTGTATGATCGGTTCGACGTCGGCGACGTTCCGCAGCGCGGTTCCCTCGCCACGCGCTACGGCACGCGCGGTTCCCTGCGCGCCATGGTGGATAACGCCCACCACCTCGGCATCAAGATCATTCCCGACATCGTGATGAACCACAACGGCAACGGGCCGGACTTCCGCGAATATCCCGGCATGACGGCGACGGATTTCCACGTGAAGTGGGTCGAGGGCTATTGCAACACGCTGAACTTCCAGCGCGCGCCGCGCATGAACTGGTGGCTGCCCAAGGACGGTTACGGCGGCACCATGTGGTCGGATCTGGCCAACCTCGCCGACATCCGCACCGAGGATCATCCGCTCAACGGCGCCCCCAAGCGCTTCACCGGCTCGTTCACCGACAGCGACGGCAACAGCTTCAATTGCGTGGACGGCACTTCCTATCTGCGCCACGTGGGCCAATACGACCGCTATCCTTACTATCCCGCCGGCTACACCAACGAGAACGCCGCCCAGATGCTCTACCGCTGGATCGCCTGGCTGGGCAACGCGGTCGATTACGACGGCCTGCGCCTCGACGCCGGCAAACACACGCCCTACGAGTTCTTCGGCTGGCGCGGCAGCGGCTTCCTGCACGAGGCGCAGTGGAGCTACAAGACCCGCCGCGGCTACGACTTCGGCGGCGATCCCTCCGACCTGTTCTCCAACGACCGCGACCGCACCAACGCCTTCATCTTCGCCGAAATCCTCTCGCCCTGGAGCGACTATCGCGATGGCGGCGAGCAGGGGTGCAATCACTGGTTCGGCGACGGCACCCGCAATCCGATGCGCTTCCTCGACTACCAGATGAAGAAAACCGCCGACGGCGCCTTCAACGGCAACCTGGCCGGCCTGGGCGCCTACGGCTCCGATTTTGGCCCCAACAACGGCGTCACCTACGTCTGGGGCCACGACGAAGCCCTCAACGCCAGCAAGGCCAATCTGGCCTATGCCTACATCCTCTGCCACGTCGGCGTGCCGATGGTCTACTACACCGGCAACAACATCACCTGGGACGACTACGGCCGCACGACCTATCCCGACGCCCGCACCTGGATGATCCCCGGCTACGACGACCACGTGCTGGGCGAAGGCGGCGGCGGCGCCATCCCCAATCTCGTCTGGATCAACCAGAACTTCGCCCGCGCTTCCGAAATCAAGCGCTGGGAAGGCGACGGCGACTTCTTCGCGCTCGAACGCTACGACGACGTGGACGCCAACGGCCTGGACACCGGCGACGGCATCATGCTCCTCGCCCTCAACGATTCCGGCTGGGACATGACCAAGAACCTCTCCTGCTCTTTCCCCGACGGCACCGTCCTCAAGGATTACACGGGCAACAACGGCAACACGGCCACCGTCAGCGGCGGCCAGGTCTCCATCACCGTGCCCGGCATGAGCGGCCAAGGGTTCGTGGTCTATGCCCCGCAGTGCGCCGACGGCGTCGTGGTGGACGTCAAGCAAGGTGGTTCTTCGGCCGGCACCATGACGTGGATCGTGCCCGGCGGCACGCATCAGGCCAGCACCACCCAGCAGATCACCCGCATCACCGCCGACACCGCCACGATCGACACGTTCGTCACCCAAGTGCCGGCCGGCATCACGGTGGACAACGTCATGCTCAAGTGGGGCAACGGCGTCCAGCTGCCCGTCACCAACTTCTTCGACTCCGGGCGCGGAACCGTTTCGGGCCGTTTCCACAACATGAACAAGGTCGATGCGACGAACTACGCGCTGACGTTCTCCACCACCAACCTCCCCGAAGGCTTGCACGTCGTCAAGGCGCGCGCCTTCACGCAGCGCGATTCCTCTTATGCCGCGATCTACAACACCCAGTCCAAGGTCGTCTACGTCGATCGCCACGGTCCCGATCTGTCCTTCAACGTCGCCCCCGCCCAGGCCATGACCGGCGATTTCGTGCTGGCCATCACGAACCGCGACTTCACCGCCTACGGCGTGACCGTTTCCATCGACGGCGGCGCCGCGACCAGCGCCGACGAGGTCATGAAAGGCCTCTGGCGCTATCCCGTCGCCGGACTTTCCGCCGGCACGCACACGGCGACCGTCGTCGCCACCGAAGCGAACTACGCCAGCCCGCGCCAAATCATCAACGGCTCCACCAACGCCGTCGTGTTCCAGATCGTGGCGAACACCGAGGGCATCGGCCTGAATCATGCCGCCAATTCCACCAACCTGCTGCCCTTCTTCCTTACCGCCGTCACCGGCGGCAGCGACTCGTACAGCTCGCTGCGGCTGTATTGGGACGGCTACGAGCTGCCGTTCAACGGCGGCAGCCGCACGAACGTCTTCAACGGCGAAGTCGTCCAGCGCGACAACGAAGGCCGCGTCGTCACCAACCGCCTCTGGGGCAACTTCATCAACGGTCCCCACTACTTCGAGGCCGAACGCGTCGACGGCGGCGTCACCAGCCGCGTCGTCCGCCGCGTGGTCTTCAATCTCTACGGCAACAATCATATCGATTCCGACGGCGACGGCCTCCCCGACAACGTCGAAATGCCCTACTTCGACGACGGCGCGCCCGGCCCCGATCAGCCCTGGCCCGGCGATTCCAACTTGAACTTCATCCCCGACAACGGCGAAAGCTGGAGCAAGCTGAACCCCTACAATCACTCCACCTTCTTCTCCGCCCAGTGGGACGACCGCGGCGACATGGACGGCGACGGCTACTCCAATTACGAGGAGGTCTACGCCGGGTTCGTCGAAGAGAACAACGTCTACAAATACAACATCTACGACGGCGGCTCGCACCCGTCCGGCACGCCGGTCACGCCGTCGGCCGCCGCCTGCGATCCCACCCAGCCCGCGACCGGCGCCGTGGTCCAGATCACCTACACGCCCAACAGCGGCGCGCTGTCCAACGCCGCGCAGGTCGTGATGCACGTCGGCCACTCCAAGCGCACCCTGGGCTCGTGGCAGGACGTCATCGACACCAACATGACCGCCGCCGGCGCCAGCTGGGTCGCGAGCTACGCGGTGCCCACCAACGCCACCTCCATCGACGTCACCTTCTACGACGGCGGTTCCACGTGGGACGGCCGGGACTGGCAGTTCACCGTGTCCGGCGCCGAAGGTCCCGACTTCGTGATGGATGCCGCCCTCGACAGCGAAGCCTACGAAATCGCCTCCTACAACGGCATGAAGCTGTGGGCCGCCCTCCGCGGCACCAAGCTCTACGTGGCCACCTGGGGCACGGGCTCCCACTCCACGATCACGAACGACCACTTCATCTGCATCCACACCAATCTCGGCGATGCCACCGCGCAGCCGTGGGCCAAGGCCGGCTACGTCTTCCTGCCCACCAACTTCCCGTATCTCGGCGCGGAAGGCGGCAACGACGGGAGCTGGTGGTTCAACGTCGTGGCCGACAGCACCGCCACCAGCAACTCCAACCTGAACGCCACCTACAATTATCTGGAAGGCACGATCGATCTGGCGGACAATTTCGGCAGCGTGCCGGAAGCCGTCTACATGGTCGTCGGCGTGTACGGCAACAACGACGGCGATCCGCTCTACGCCCAGGTGCCCGCCATGTGGGATGGCGGCGACAATCTCGACGTGACCGAAATCCTGCGCGTGCCGACCGCCTCCATCCGCGACGAAAACGCCGACGGCTACTTCGACGGCGGCAATCCGCTCATGTGGACCATCGTCAACAACGACACCAACGACGCCAACTACGACCTGCGCCGCTTCTTCATCGACGAAGTGGCCGGCGACCAGGAGCAGATCGGCGTCCGCGTCCAGCCCAATCCCGGCGGCACCAACCAAGTCACGGCCGTCGAACTGTTCAGCAACCTGAACCGCCGCGACTACGTGAAGATGCCGGGCGACGAAGATCCCGACGACGTCACCACGACCTCGCTGGACACCTACTACAAGGCGTACACGATGGCGGACGCCGGCGGCGGCGTTTATGCCGTCACCCTGCCCGTGAACCGCTGCGGCGCCTACCGCATCAACGCCCGCTGGCAAATCAACGGCGGCAGCACCTGGTACTACTACACCGACCACGGCCTGCGCCGGGACTGCGCCGTCGTCGTCTCGCCCAAGAAGGCCCTGAACACGTCCCTCTACGAACTCAATCCGCTCACCGCCGAGGCCACCTCCGACCAGTTCGCCGGCCGTTCCACGTTCCGCAACATGTATCTGGACGACGGCGACCGCCCGAACGGCATCAGCACCAACAAGCTCGCCGGCCTCGGCGTCAACATGATCTGGTTGCAGCCCATCCACCCCATCGGCACCGTCGGCCGCGAAATCGATGCCACCACCGGCTCGCCCTACGATCCCGGCTCCCCCTACGCCGTGCAGGACTACTGGCAGGTCAACCCCGTGCTGGGCGACCCGAACACCTCCGCCCAGGCCCTGACGGAATTCACCAACTTCGTCGCCAACTACGACGCCCACGGCGTCGGCGTCATGCTCGACGGCACGTTCAACCACTCCGCCTGGGATTGCCAGATCGGCCAGATGGGCGTCGACATGGATATCAAGACCTCGCTGGGCGTCACCGTCAATCCCACCAGCCTGATCTCCACCGTCCGCGCCGCCTGGTATTCCAAGCGCGACAACTACGGCGAACCGGCCACGTATTTCAACAGCACCAGCGACACGGACGTCGCCGTCGCCCCCGACCGCATCGATTTCGGCAAGTGGTCCGACGCCGCCGAGTTCTACTTCGGCACCTACGATTGCCTCGTCCAGAGGCCGCCGGCCAATCCCGCCTGGACGTGGAGCAGCTCCTGGTACAGCCGCTATCTCCGCGAAGACGACTACTTTGAAGGCTTCAAGTCCGACGCCACCCGCGAACTGTGGGAATACTTCGCCGCCTATCCCACCTACTGGCTGGAAAAGACCGGCCACCCCGCCGGCACTCCCAAGGCCGATTCCTACAAGGGCATCGACGGCTTGCGCTGCGACTTCGCCCAGGGCCTGCCCAGCCTCTTCTGGGAATACGCCATCAACAAGACCCGCAGCGTGAAGTGGGACTTCCTCTTCATGGCCGAGTCCCTCGACGGCTACCGCGAAGTCGCCGGATCCAAGCGCCACGGCGTCGGCTACCGCTCCTCCCGCCACTTCGACATCCTCAACGAAAACATCCTCTACCTGTGGCGCGACGACTTCTTCGACTACCGCACCTATCCCGACCAGACCAACAACGTGCCCAACCGCACGACCTCCCTGATCTGGAACGCCTTCGACGCCCGCAAGAACGCCTTCGAAATGTCGCCGGTGCTGCTGAACCTGATCTCGCACGACGAAATCTTCCCGACCGACGACCAGTGGTCGCTGGTCTACGCCTACGCCATCAACGCCGCCATGGACGGCGTCCCGATGATGTTCTACGGCCAGGAAAACGGTGCCCAGAACGACGCCGGCGAATACGGGGCGCGCAGCGATTTCGGCATCAGCGCCGACAACAACTTCGCGCGCTACGAGATCAACTTCTCCAAGTCCATCCCGCACTTCAAGCGCTACAACCACATGACCAACATCTGGAACGCC
>CALMNW010000067.1 GCA_937872095.1 uncultured Verrucomicrobiota bacterium | reverse complement strand
GGCGACTGCGCCATCAACCCCAACCCCACGGCCCAGCAGCTCGCCGAGATCGCCGTGACCTCCGCGCGCACGGCGCAGACGTTCGGGGTGGAGCCGCGCGTGGCGATGCTGTCCTATTCCACCGGCGGGTCCGGCGGCGGAGCGGACGTCGAACGTGTGCGCGAAGCCACGGCCATCGCGCAGACGCTGGCGCCCAATCTGCCCATCGAGGGCCCTATCCAATACGACGCGGCCATCGACGCCGGCGTCGCCCGGACCAAGATGCCCGACTCCAAGGTCGCCGGCCGGGCCACCGTGTTCATCTTCCCGGACCTCAACACGGGCAACAACACCTACAAGGCCGTGCAGCGGTCCGCCGGCGCCGTCGCCATCGGCCCCGTCATCCAGGGCTTGCGCAAGCCGGTCAACGACCTGTCCCGCGGCTGCACCGTCGTGGACATCGTCAACACCGTGGCCATCACCGCCATCCAGGCGCAGGCGGAGAAATGATCCCGCTGTCCATCAGCACCCGCTGGAACGCGAGCCGGCACGCGTCGGGCGAGGCCATGCTCGAGGAGATCCTCGGCCTGGGCCTCGGCATCGCGGAGCTCGGTTACGACCTGCGCGCCGAGCTGATTCCCGGCGTCAAGGGCATGGTGGCCTCCGGCGCCATCCGCATCGACAGCGTGCACAACTTCTGCCCCGTGCCCATCGGCGCGCCCCGCCCCCATCCCGAACTCTACACCCCCGCTTCTCCCGACCGCCGCGAGCGCGAATACGCCGTCGTCCACATTTCCCGCACCCTGCGGTTCGCCGCCGAGGTGGGCGCCCGGGTCGTCGTCTGCCATTCCGGCAACGTGGACATGCCGAAATTTTCGTTCGACCTCGTGCGCATGGCCTCGCGCGGCGAGCAGTTCGGCGAGCCCTACGAAAACCTGAAGCTCAAGGCCCAGATCGTCCGCGACAAAAAAGCGCCCAAGCAAATCGACTACCTGTCCGAAAGCCTCGAAAAGCTGCTGCCCGTCGTGGCGGAAACCGGCGTGCGGCTCGCGCTGGAAAACCTGCCGACCTGGGAGGCCATCCCGAGCGAACTGGAGGCAGAAAAGCTCATGAAGCGGTTCCACGGCTCCGGCATCCGTCTCTGGTGGGACATCGGCCATGCCCAGATCCGCGAGAACCTCGGCTTCATCAACGCCTCCCGCTGGCTGCGCCGCCTGGCCCCCTTCCTCGCCGGCATGCACGTCCACGACGTGGAACCCCCGGGCCAGGACCACCTCATGCCGCCCCGCGGCAAGGTCGATTTTCCGGCCTTGGCGGAATTCGCCCGAACGGATATGGTGCGCGTGTTGGAACCGGCTCCGGACACCGAGACGGCCCACATCGTCCGCGCGATCGAGTACCTGCGCGAGACGTGGAATTTGACGGAACCCAAGACCCCTAGCGGAGAACCTACATGAAGAAAGCGTTGATCACGGGCATCACGGGCCAGGACGGCTCGTATCTGGCGGAACTGCTCCTGTCCAAGGGCTACCAGGTCACCGGCATGGTGCGCCGCGCCAGCACCGAAACCTTCGACCGCATCGGCCATTTCAAGGACCAGATCAGCCTGCGCCAGGCGGATCTCCTCGACCAGTTCTCGCTCGTCAAGCTGCTCGACGACGTCCAGCCGGACGAGATCTACAATCTCGCGGCCATGTCCTTCGTGCCCACCTCGTGGAGCCAGCCGGTCCTCACGGGCGAGTTCACCGCCCTCGGCGTCACCAAGGTCCTCGAAGCCATGCGCATGGTCTGCCCCAAGGCCCATTTCTACCAGGCGTCGTCCTCCGAGATGTTCGGCAAGGTCATCGAAACCCCCCAGACCGAAAAGACCCCCTTCTATCCCCGCAGCCCCTACGGCGTGGCGAAGGCCTACGGCCACTTCATCACGGTCAACTACCGCGAATCCTACAATCTGTTCGCCGTCTCGGGCATTCTCTTCAACCACGAATCCCCGCGCCGCGGCAAGGAGTTCGTCACCCGCAAGATCACCGACGCGGTCGCCCGCATCAAGCTCGGCACCCAGAAGGAACTGCGCATGGGCAATCTCGACGCCAAGCGCGACTGGGGCTTCGCCGGCGACTACGTGCGCGCCATGTGGATGATGCTCCAGCAGGACCGCGCCGACGACTACGTCATCGCGTCCGGCGAGACCCACTCCGTCCGCAAGTTCCTGGAAATCGCGTTTTCCCACGTCGGCCTCAACTACGAAGACTACGTCGTCATCGATCCCGAATTCATCCGCCCGGCCGAAGTCGAGCTGCTTCTCGGCAATCCCGCCAAGGCCAAGGCCCAGCTCGGTTGGCAGCCCAAGGTCAGCTTCGAACAGCTCGTCACCATGATGGTCGACGCCGACATGGATCGGCAGATGGGAAAAACCGTAACGGCCTAAGAAGAGAGAACAGAGGTCGGAGGGCAGAGGTCAGGATGAACAACTCCATTTCCAGTCTCCCAACCTTCCCTCTGCGGTCTGAACTCTGACCTCTGATATGAACGTCCTCGTCACCGGTTGCAATGGATTCGCGGGTCGTCACGCCATGGCCGCCCTGCGCGCCGCCGGCCACGAAGCCGTCGGCAGCGACGTCGGCAGTCCCGCCGGCGGAACGTCCACCTATTTGCCGCTGGACGTCCGCGATCCCGATTCGATCGCGTCCGTTTTGGCCGAGGTGGCGCCCGACGCCATCCTGCATCTGGGCGGCATCGCGTTCGTCCCCTTGGGCTGGACCCAACCGCAACGCGTTTTCCACGTCAACACCATCGGCACCTTGAACGTCCTCGACGCCGTCCGGCAACACCGGCCCGCCGCGCGCGTGCTCGTGGTGACGTCTGCCGAGGTCTACGGCTCGCATCCCGCGCCCCGGCCGTTGACCGAAGACGCGCCCTACCGTCCCGACAACATCTACGGCGTCGCCAAGGCCGCCGCCGACCACGCCGCCTTGCTCTACGCCGCCCACCACCGGCTCGACGTCATGGTTGCCCGCCCGTCCAACCACATCGGTCCCGGCCAGTCCAAGGAATTCGTTTCGTCGGCCTTCGCCGGACAGTTGGCCGCCATCGCCGCCGGCGCCGCCCCGCGCATGAGCGTCGGCAACCTCGACCAGCGCCGCGACTTCACCGACGTCCGCGACGTCGTCCGCGCCTACGCCCTGCTGCTCGAGCGCGGTCGGGCCGGATGCGCCTACAACATCGCCTCGGGCCACATGATTCCCGTCCGCGACCTGCTCGACGGCTTGTGCGACGTCGCCCAGGTGCGTCCGCAAATCGAGGTGGACCCCCGCCTGTTCCGGCCCAACGAAGATCGGCCATCCTACGACACGACCCGCATCCGCGACCACATCGGCTGGCAACCGGAAATCCCCCTGCGCCAGACCCTCGAAGCCGTCTACGCCGACGTTCTCTCCCATCGTCCCGCGGGAGACTGATCCGTGGCCGGACGTTTCCGCTGGGCCCCGTTCCTCCGGTTTCTGCTTGGCGCCGCGTTGCTTGCGCTTCTCGTCCGGTCGGTCGGAACCCGCGATTTGCGGACCGCTTTTGCGCCCGTCCGCGCCCATCCCGGCTGGATCGCCGCGGCTCTTGGGCTCACCTTCGCCGCCCTGTTCGCCGGCGTCGTCCGCTGGCACGTCCTGCTGCGCGCGATGGGCCTGCCCACGCCTTTCGCCCGCACCTTCCGGGGCTTCTTCATCGGCCAGTTCTTCAACGCCTTTCTGTTCGGCGCGTGCGGCGGCGATCTCGCCCGCGCCGTTTTCGCCGCCCACGACCATGCCGAAAAACGCGCGGAAGCCGTGACCTCCGTTTTTCTCGACCGGGCCATCGGCCTCGTCGTCACGCTGGTGTTCGGCTGCGCGCTGCTCCTGGCGCGCATCCGGGAATTCGCCCGCTACGAGGAAGCCCGCCCGGCGCTCGTTTTGATGGCTCTCTTCCTGTGCGGCACCCTCGCCTTCCTCGTCCTGTTTTTCTTCCGCAACCTGTTCGAACGCATTCCCGCGTTGAAGCGTTTGGAGCACCGCGGACGCGCGGGCCTTTTGCTGCGCCGCGCCTACGACGCCGTATTCCTGTTCCGCCGGAACGCCCGGCATCTGCTGGGACCCGCTATTCTGTCCGTCGCCAACCTGCTCCTGCTCGCCGCCGCCGCGCTCGCCCTGGCCCGGGCTCTGGATCTTTCCCTCGCGATCCGCGATCTGCTCGCCGTTTTCCCGGTCGTTACGGTCATGGCCGCCATTCCGCTCACCCCCGGCGGCTTCGGCATCCGCGAAGGGCTCTTCGTCCAGCTGCTCCGCCCCTTCGGCATTCCGCCCGGCGCCGCCTTGTCCCTCTCGCTCCTCGGCTATCTGGCCGCCACCGTCTGGTCGCTGTTCGGCGGCCTGCTTTTCCTGCTCCGCCCCCGGACGTCCGGCGGAAAGTAAAGCGTTTTACTTTTTCCTTGCCTTCCGCCGGTCGCCCCCGGTACAGTGCGCGGGCAAAGCCACCTTCGTGGCTGGAAAACAAAGGAGCGCACATGCCGGAATTCACGACCTTGCTGATGGCCGTCGCCGTGGGAATGCTCGCCTGGGATTGCATCGAAGTCGGCAAAAACGATGCCGCGAACCTCATCAACGGCGTTTTCGGGGCGCGCGTGATGACGCACCGGGCGGCCGTCTGGCTGGCCGGCGCCGCGGTGCTGGCCGGGGCGCTCTTCTCCTCCCCCGTGATGGAAACGGCGCGCAAAGGCATCTTCGAGCCCGGACAGCTCCAGCTCCACCAGGCCATGGTGGTCTACGTTTCGGCCTATATCGTGGACACGGCCCTGCTCCACGCCTACTCCGCCTACGGGATGCCCGTCAGCACCACGGCCTCGCTCATCTTCGAACTGGTCGGTGCGGCGCTCGGGGTTTCGCTTTCCCTCGGCATCGTGCATTGGGGCAAGGTGGCCTCGGTTCTCAACGCCATCGGCGTTTCCATCCTGCTGACCGGCATCGCCGGATTTCTCGTGCAACGGGTCTTCCGCGCGGCCATCCAAGACGAGCACACCGATCATTTGCGGGTGTTGCTGCACGGTCCCTGGATCGCGGGGCTCATGCTGACCTGGCTGTCGTGGTTCATGATCCTCAAAGGCATGAAAGCCGTGCCGTTCGTCGCCGCCTTCCGCGAGCATTTCGTCGATCGGCTCGGCATGGGCGGATTCCTGCTGGTGGCCTGGGGCGCGCTGACCCTGCTCGTCCACGTGCTGGCCACGATTTTCCAGGAACGCCTGACGAAACGCCTGTTCGGCATCCTGGCCATTCTCGGCATGATGTGCCTCTCCTTCGCGTTCGGGCAAAACGATCTCGCCAACGGCGCCTCGCCGGGGCTCTCCGCCTTCTGGCTGTGGAAGCACGCGGACGTCGGCACGGCCGAAGCCAGCCGGATGTCCATTCCGATCGGGCTGCTGGCCGTTTGCGGTTTTCTGCTCGTGGTGGGCATGTCCACGAAGAACGCGCAGCGCGTGACGCGCGCCGCGGTCAACACGGGCAGCCAATTCGACCACATCGCCCTCTACGCGCCGGGCTGGTGCAAGGCGCTGGCGCGCCAATTCCTCCGCCTGCGCCCGGCGGGACCCGATCTCGCCCCGCCGCCCCAGCGCACCGAAACGGGCAAACGCGTGCACTTCGATCCGTTGCGCGCGGCCGTCATCATGTCCGTCAGCGCCAGCGTAATCGCCTTTGCGTCCAGCAACGGATTTCCCGTCTCCACCACCTACGTCATGTTCGCGGCCGTCGTCGCCACCGGCATGGGGGACCGCACGATGTCCCGCGGCGACGCCGACCTGAAGATCGGCCGCGCCATCTGGGTCGTTTTCAGCTGGTTCTTCGGCGGGCTGATCGCGCTGGTCGCCGCCGCCGCCGTCGCCGGAACGCTGGTGCTGGCCGGCACCGCCGGGCTGGCCATCGGCCTCGCCGCCAACCTCGCCTTGCGCATCTACGTCAAGATCCGCTCCGACCGCCACGAGCGGCAGTACCATCCCAAGCTGCCGCCGGAAGCGGCCGACGCCCTCCCCGGCTGACGGATCCCGGGCCCCATTGCCCGAAGCCGCCGAA
The DNA here is from genome assembly GCA_937872095.1 of uncultured Verrucomicrobiota bacterium. GTDB lineage: Bacteria > Verrucomicrobiota > Kiritimatiellia > CAIQIC01 > Lenti-01 > Lenti-01. The sequence continues at coordinate 20,095 of CALMNW010000067.1, read as the reverse complement.
CGTGCTCTACTGCCGCGCATGGCCACGGAAAGCATCCAGAACGGATTCGGCGTCTTGTCCCTCGCGTCGCCGGACGGCGCGGTCCGCGCCGACGTCGTGCCCGAACTGGGCGGCATCGTGTCGTCGCTCCGGGTTGCCGGCGGACGCGAATGCCTCTTCCGGCACGACGTCTTTTGGGATCCGGCCACGCCGGAAACGCGCGGGGGCATCCCCTTGCTTTTCCCCATCTGCGGCCGCCTGCGGAAGGATGGAACGCCCGGCCGGTACCACGTGGGCGACCGGCCCTACGTCTTGCCCATCCACGGGTTCGCCATGCGCCGGCCGTGGACCGTGGCCGACGCCTCGCGATCCGACGCCGTGCGCCTGCGCCTCGCGGATTCGGCGGAAACGCGCGCGATTTATCCGTTCGCCTTCGAATTGGAGTTGGCCTACTCCGTCTCCGCCGCTGGGTTGACCTGCCGCCTTTCCGTGCGCAACGCGGGCGACGTCCCGATGCCCTATTCCGCCGGTTTCCATCCCTATTTTCTCGCGGCTTCGGCCGTATTCGAAGCACATCCCCGCGCGCGCCATCTCTACAACGAGGACAAAACCGACGTGGTCGGATCGGCGCCTCCCCCGCCCTTCCCGATGTCTGCCGCGGACGAACAAGTCAATGGCCTCCTGCTGGAAATGGGCGCGGACAACGAAACGAAAATCCGCCTTCCCGACGGCTTTGAAATCCGCCAAACCGCCTCGTCCCTGTTCCGCTTCCGCCAGTTCTACGCCCTGCCCGGCCAGCCGTTTTTCTGCGACGAACCCTGGATGGCCCCGCCGGGCGCCCTGAACCGGCCCGGCGCCGCGCGCGTTCTTGCCCCGGGACAGGACGAGTCCGCCGAAATCCGGATCGCCGCGGCGCAGACCTAGGAAACGCTCGCGCCTTGTTTTCCCCGCGCGTTGCGCTATTCTGACGAAGTGCAATCGAGCCTTGGCCATCTGAAAGCGGACGTCCTCGTCGTCGGCGCGGGGCTCGCGGGCCTCGCCTGCGCGATCCGTCTTGCGCGCGGTTCCAACGGAACCCGGCGCATCCTCGTGCTGGAAAAATCCGCGCACGCGGGCGGTCATCTGCTGTCCGGCGCCGTGCTGCGGACCGATGCGCTCCGCCAACTGCTTTCGCCGGACGAATTCGCCGCGCTGCCGCTCGGTCCCGCCGTCGTCCGCGATTCCTTCCACGCCTTGACGCCGAACGGATCCTTCCGGCTTCCGTTCGTCCCGCCCAAGATGCGGATGAAGGGCTTGCCGCTCGTGTCCGTTTCGGCGCTCGGTCGCGCGCTGGCGAAAATCGCGGCGGATCTCGGCGTGGAAATCCTGACGGGACAAACCGCGGACAACTTGATCTGGAACGGCGACCGCGTGGCCGGCGTCGAGACCCAGGGCGACCTCGTCCTGGCGCCGATCACCGTGCTGGCGGAAGGTCCCGCCGGCCTTCTCTCCCGCGAACTGTTCGCGCGGCATCCGGAGATGCGCGGCACGAATCTCCAGACGCACGGCCTCGGCTTCAAGGAAATCTTCGAGATTCCGGCGAATCCGGACGCCGCCGGAACGGTGGCCCATACCTTCGGCTATCCGCTGGGGCTCGGCATCTACGGCGGCGGATTCATCTACCACGTCGATGCCGCCCACGTCGCCCTCGGCCTCGCGCTGGCGATCGACTACCGCGATCCCGCCGTCCACCCGCACGAGTTGTTCCGCCAATGGAAGCGGCATCCCTTCGTGCAGCGCCACATCGCCGGCGGAACGCCCGTCGAATACGGCGCGCGGCTCGTGCCCGAAGGCGGGTGGCATTCGCTTGTCCGGCTCGACGCGCCCGGCGCGTTCGTCGTCGGCGACGCCGCCGGGCTCGTGGACACGATGGAATTGAAGGGGCTGCATCTCGCGGTAGAATCCGGCCTGGCCGCCGCCGACGCCATCCTGCGCGGCGGCGCGATCCGGCGGGAAGACGTTCCTTCGCTGGCCGGCTTGCGGCGTACGGCCAACTATCGCGCCGCGTTCCGCGCCGGTCTGCCCGTCGGCATGGCCGCCGCCGGCCTCGCCTGGCTGACGCGCGGGCTGCTCCCGGCCGGACGCCTGCCCCAGCGCGACGAACGCACCTGCCTGCAACCCCTCGGCGACAAGCCTCCGGCGAAGGCCGCGCCCGACCAGGGCCCGCTCGATTTCGGACTCGATTCCGATCTGTATCTCGCCCGTCTCCGCAGCCGCGCAGGCGCCGAACACATCGAAATCAAAGACCCCGCGATTTGCCGCGAATGCTTCCGGCGCCATGCCGCCCCCTGCGCCCGTTTCTGCCCCGCCGCCGTCTACGAAGCGGACGACGACGCCCGCGCCATCCGGATCCGCGCGGACAACTGCGTGCAATGCCGCTGCTGCACCCTCAAGTGCCCCTTCGACAACATCCGGTGGGAAACGCCGCGCTACGGCGTCGGCCCGGATTACCGGCTGTCCTGAGCGCCTACTTCAGCAGCGACGACACGACGTCGCAGACCAGCGGAGGCCAGCCTTCCCATGGAAGGAATTCGTCGAACGCCGCCGACGCATTCGGATCCGCCGCCGCGCCGAGCGGCCCGTCCACCCACGCGAACGGCACCGGATCGGAGGTGTGCCCGCGCTTGACGATCGGGGTGCGGTGGTCGGTGCAGACGATCAGCCGATAGGGCTGCCCGTCCGCTTCCAGCGCGGCCCAGACGGGCGCGACGACCTGGCGGTCGAAATTCTCGATGGCGCGGACCTTTTCCTCCGCCATGCCCTTGTGGCCGCACTCGTCCGGCGCCTCCACGTGCACGTAGACGAAATCCGAGCGCCGCAGGCAGGCGATCGCCGCCTGCGCCTTGCCCGCGTAATCCGTATCGATCCAGCCGGTCGCCCCGGGCACGCGGATGACTTCCAGCCCGCACAGTTCCGCCAAACCGCGAACGAGATCCACGGCGGTGATGACGCCGCCCCGCAAGCCGTAGCGTTCCGGATAGGGCTGCAGCGACATCGCCTTGCCGAAGCCCCACGGCCAGATCTGGGTGGCCGGGCGCCGACCCTGCGCGATGCGTTCGCGGTTCACGGGGTGTTCCGCGAAGATATGCCGCGACAAATCCATCAACGCGAGGAATTCTTCCGCGCGCGGCCCCTTCGGCAGGAAATCCGCGACGGGCTTGCCGGAAATCTCGTGCGGCGGCATCAGAACCAGTTCCGCGGGGCCGTCGCGCCAGACAAGCAGATGCCGATAGCTCACGCCGCCGTGAAACCGCAGGCCGTCGCGCGCCACGGCCGCGTTCAGCGCGTCGATCAGCTGGTGCGCCTCTTCGCTGGAAATGTCGCCCGCGGAATAATCGAGCATTTTTCCGTCGGCGAGGGTGACGAGATTGGTGCGGTACGCCACGTCCGACGGTTGCAGGGGAATGCGCGCGCCGGCGGCTTCGATCGCCGCGCGACCGGTGTAGTTTTCCTTCGCGTTGTAGCCCAGCAGGCCCATGTTCGCCACGTCGCTGCCGGGGGAAAGCCCGTCGGGAACGGTCAGCACGAGCTGGACGCGGCCTTGCGCCGCCACTCGGCGGATGGACGGAATCCGGGCCACCTGCAACGGAGTCTTTCCGCCCAGCACCGCCACCGGTTCGTCGCCCATGCCGTCGCCCACCAGAACCGCTATCTTCCTTTTCGCGCTCATATGGGTTGCCAACCTACCCGACCCGCCGGCGAAAATCAATTCGGCTCCGAACAAGTTGTCGCCTCCCCCGCGACCCCCGTTTTCCGGCGGGGAATCTCGCCTTGCGGCGGCGAATGGCACCGCCTATGCTACCGGCCATCGATGAATGCGCCCCGCCATCTGCGTTTCCTTCCCGGAGCGATCGCCGCCGCTTGCGTGGCCGGCGCCCTCGCTTCCGCCGCGGAACCGACGATGATCACCGTCGGCCAGGGGCAGGCCTGGGTGCGCGAATTCTTCCCCCCTTCCGGCCAGAAAGAGATCGACCGCATCGTCTGGACCAATCCGCCCGCGCAGATCGATCTCGACACGCTTCAGGTCTGGAACGTCCGCCGGCCGTGGCCGATACAGGCGTGGCGCTGGCTCGATTCCGCGGACGCGCCGGCGGAAGCCGCGCCGGCCGTCCCGACGGACGACGGCCCGCTCGTCTGGCGCCCGCGCCGCGACCCGCCGCCGCCCGCCGCGCACGATCGCCTCGAAATCCGCCTGGCCGAACCGCTTTCGCACGCCATGGGCCATTCGCTGACCTACCGCCTGCCCGACTTCGGGTGGAACGCGTTCTATCGCGTCGTCGTCCGCGGCATCGGGCCGGAATCCATCGACGCCGTCCAGATCGATCTCACGGGCTATCTGCGCATCCAAAACGGCACGTCCGCCAGCTATCCCGATGCGCGCGTCTCGCTCGTCGGCGTCGACGACGCCCTGCAGCCGCCGGCCAAGCCCTTCGGCCTGCTCGCCCTGAATCCCGACACCGCCCTGACCGATCTCTGGCTGCGCCCGCCCGACTCCGAGCCGCTGGTTCCGGCGGTCTATCCGCTCCGAACCGCCGCCGACATCCCCGCCGACGACCGCGCCGAAATCCAGTTCGCCAAAGTGCTGCGCAAGCCGGCGCAAATCACGCACGTCTGCGATTCCGCCGAAATCCCCGCGCCCACGCGCCAAGGCGGCCTGCCGTTGCGCCGCGTCCTGCTCATCCCCAACGTCGCGGCGATGGGCCTCGGGTTTCCGCTCCCGCCCGGCCAGGCGGATCTGTTTCTCGGCGCCGCGCGCGGCGCGCCGTTCCAGTCGGGCCACGTGTCCCATACCCCCTTTCCCGGCACGTTGCGGCTCGATCTGGGCCGGGTGGACACCGTCCGCGCCAGCCGCCAGACGCTCGAGGAAACGCCCTTGCCCGAAGGCGCGAAACAGGTCGACTGCAGCATCGTGCTCGCCAACGATCTGGCCTCCCCCGTCCGCGTCCAGGTGGTGGAAGCCCCGTCCACTCCCATGCAGTGGAGCCTCGTCCGTTCGTCCCTCCCCTGCGCGCAAAGCACCCGCGCCCTCCAGTTCGATCTGACCCTGCCCCCGCGATCCACCCAAACCATCACCTACCGCCTGCGCCTCGTGGGGCGCAGCCAATCCTGAACCGCTGGAGAATCCGCCCATGCCCGCCGCCGTCGACACCGCCATCCGCAACCTCGGCCCTTGCGCCCACGATTCGCCCCTCGCCCTCAACGCCGTCCGCGGCGACCGCATCGGCAACTTCGTAACGGACGCGCTCCGCGTCCGCCGCCAGGTCGAGCTCGAGCCCGGCGCGGAAGACGGCGCCGAATCTTTCTTTGAAAAGGCCGGCCCCCGCCAGAAGATCTTTTTCGATCCGCGCAAGACCCGGGCGGCCATCGTCACTTGCGGCGGCCTGTGTCCCGGCCTCAACAACGTCATCCGCTCGGCGTTCCTCGAATTGCACTACAATTACGGCGTCCGCGAGGTTCTCGGCATCCGCCACGGCTATCTGGGGCTCACCTTCCAAGCCGAACCGCCGATCGTGCTCACCCCCGAACGGGTCGATCCCATCCACCGCGACGGCGGCACCATCTTGTCCTCGTCCCGCGGGCAGCAGCCCATCGGCGAAATGGTCGATTTCCTCGTCCAGCGGCGCATCGACGTCCTCCTGTGCGTCGGCGGCGACGGCACCCAGCGCGGCGCCCACGAGCTCGCCGAGGAGATCGCGCGCCGCCGGTTGTCGATCGCCGTCGTCGGCGTGCCCAAGACCATCGACAACGACATCCAGTACGTCCGCCAGACCTTCGGCTATTATTCCGCCATCGAATCGGCGCGCGACATCCTCGACGGCGCGCATTGCGAATCCAAGGGCGCGCCCAACGGCATCGGCCTCGTCAAGCTGATGGGGCGCGATTCCGGCTTCATCGCCGCCGGCGCGGCCGTCGCCTCGCAGGAAGTCAACTTCGTGCTCGTTCCCGAAGTGCCCCTCCGGCTCGACGGCCCCAAGGGGTTTCTCGCCGCGCTGCACCGCCGCATGGTCGAACGCCACCACGCCGTCGTCGTCGTCGCCGAGGGCGCCGGCCAGGAACTCCTCGGACCGGAAAACGACAGCGACAAGTCCGGAAACCGCAAGAAAGCGGATATCGGCATCTACCTGCGCGACCGGATCTCGGCCTATTTCAAAGAAAAGGGCACCGAGGTCAACCTCAAGTACATCGATCCGTCGTACGTCATTCGATCCGTTCCCGCCAATTCGCAGGATGCCCGCCTGTGCGACAGCTATGCCCGCAACGCCGTCCATGCCGCCATGGCCGGCAAGACGGATCTGATCGTCGGCGATTGGTATGGCGTCTACGTGCACGTCCCCATTCCGCTGGCCGTGGCCAGCCGCAAGAAAATCGACGTCGAAAGCGACTTGTGGCACGCGGTGATCGCCGCCACCGGCCAACCCCAGTCCTGGGATTGAACATCGCCCCGAATCTTTTTTCGCGAAAGTGCTTGATTTCGCGGTAAAACGATTTACCCTGCTTGGAATCTTTCGTCGGAAAAGGAAGTTTTGCTGGCCAAGGCCCGGATTGAGGTGCTACCGTCTTTTCGGTTTGGCCTAAATTAGGAACATTATGCTTTCTTTCATCGTGACAGCTCTGTTTTCGGGCGCGGTCTACCTGGTGCTGACCGCCGGTTCAGGCCCCGTCCTGCGGTTCTGGTCCGTCCAGGAACTGCTCGTCGCCGCGGCGGTCGCAGTCGCGGTGGGTTTCGTTGCCCACCAATACTTTGCCAGCGCCCGCCGGCGCGCCGCCGCCAATCCCCTGCGTTGGCTCCAGGCCGTCGCCTATGTCCTCGGCCCGTTCTTCGCCGAAATGGCCAAGGCCAATTTCGACGTCGCCTACCGCGTGATCACCGGCCGCATCCGGCCGGGCATCGTCCGCGTCCGGACCGGCATGAAGACCGACATGGGCACGCTGCTGATGGCCAACTCCATCACCCTCACTCCCGGCACCCTGACGGTGAACGTGGACGAGGAGTCCAACGATCTATACATCCACATGATCAACGTCCCCGCCGGCCTGGAGAACCGCGAAACCGTCGAGGTCCGCGAACTCTTCGCGCTGTTCGATTGCCCGCGCTGGGTCAGGAGGATCGCCGAATGACACGCTGGATCTTCACCGTCCTGGTCCTGGTGGCCTTGATGCTCTTGGCCATGGTCCGGCTCTTCAAGGGCCCGACCTCCGCCGACCGCGTCGTGGCGCTGGACGCCATCAACACTCTGGTCGTCGCCGCGATGATCGTGCTGGCGGTCGTCTTCCGCCAGTTCATCTTCGTGGACGTGGCCATCATCTACGCCCTGCTGGCCTTCGTCGGCACGCTCTACATCGCCAAATACCTCGGAGGCGAACTGTGATCCTCGACGCCCTCATCTGGATTTCGCTCGCCGTCGGCCTCGCCTTCAACGCCCTAGGCGTCGTCGGCATCCTGCGCTTCCCCGACGTCTACACCCGCCTGCACGCGGACACGAAATGCACGACCTTCGGGTCCATCTTCACCTCGGTGGCCATCGTGCTCTACGCCGGCGGCCAGTATTTCCGGGATCCGGAGGGCCAATACGAAACCCTCGCGCTCCACACCGTCCTGGCCGTGGTCGTGCTGGCGTTCACCAACGCCACCAGCGCCCACGCCATCGCCCGCGCCGCCCACAAGCGCGGCCACAAACCCGCGCAGGCCGTCTGCGACCGACTGGAGGAAACCGTCCCATGACCCTCTTTCTGCTTGTGCAAGCGCTCGTCCTGCTCGGCCTGATCGTCACGGCCGTGCTGATCATCTCCTTCAAGGATCTGCTCGCCGCCGCCATTGCGTTCGCGGCCTTCAGCCTCCTGCTTTCTCTCGAGTTCTACCTGCTCCAGGCCCCCGACGTCGCCATCGCGGAAGCCGGCATCGGCGCGGGCCTGACCACCGCCATCTTCATCATCGCCATCCGCGGCACCCAGCGCCACGAGGAGAAAACCTGATGCGCAACGTTTTGTTCAGCGCCATTCTGCTGCTGTTCTTCGGCGGGCTTCTGTACCTGGCCGCCGATCTGCCCTTCGGCCATCCGCCCCGGACGGACATGGACGACTATTACATCCGGCACGCCCAGGAACAAACCGGGGCCAACAACGTCGTCACCAGCATCGTCTTCGATTTCCGCGGGTTCGACACCCTCGGCGAGGCCACCGTCCTGTTCACCGCCGTGCTCGGCGTGGGCATGATGTTCCGCAAGCTGAAGGAGGGCGAAGAATATGAAAATGACTAAGATCGTGCGGACCACCGCCGACCTGTTCTTCCCGTTCTGCCTCGTGTTCGGGCTCTACGTGGTCGTTCACGGCCACCTGACTCCCGGCGGCGGCTTCCAAGGCGGCGCCGTCATGGCCACCGGCACGGCGCTGCTGCTCGTCGCCCGCGCCTACGACGACGTGACCGGCCGCATCCGCAAGGGCGCCATGAAGGCCTGCGAAGCCGCCGGCCTGCTGATCTTCCTGTGCGCCGGCTTCAGCGGCCTGTTCGCCGGCCGGCCGTTCATGGCCAACTGGCTCGCGCCCGCGGGCCAGTGGTTCCGGACCTTCGTCGCCCACGGCCCCAACCCCGGCGACCTCAATACCGCCGGCCTGCTGCCCCTGCTGAATTTCGGCGTCGGCATCGAGGTGCTCGGCGGCCTCACCGTCATCCTGCTGTACATGCTCTCCGGCATCAAGGAGGAGAAGAAATGAGTTCGCGCCTCCTGCTGGCCATGCCGTATTTCACCGTGGTCGTCCTGATCGTCCTCGGTCTGGCCGTCATGCTCTCGAAACGCAACCTCGTGAAGATCCTGATGGGCCTCTCGCTCATGGAATCGGCGGTCAACCTCTTCCTCGTGGCCACCGGCTACCGCCACGACGGCGTCGCCCCGATCTACACCAACGTTCCCGCCGGTCCGATGGTCCTGCCCACCGTGCAGGCCCTCACGCTCACCTCGATCGTCATCGGCGTGGCCACTTCGGCCATGCTGCTGTCGTTCGCCATGGTGATCTACAAGAAGTACGGCACCACCGACATCCAGAAAATCAAGAAGCTCAAAGGTTGATGATGGACACCTTCGTCATGCGGCATTTGCCGGCGCTGTTGATCGCCGTTCCCCTGTTCGCGGCCTTTCTGATGCCGATCGTCGGCAACGCGGGCCGCGTCGCCCGCAACGCCTGGGTGCTCCTCGGCGCCTTGGCCACGTCCGCCGTCGGCCTCGCGCTGGCGTGGAAAGTGCTGGCCACCGGCACGGTCCTCTACGTCTTCGGCGCCGCCGCCGCCCACCTGCCCCTGCCCATGGATTCCGGCGGCATCCCCATCCGCATCGTCTTCCAGGTAGACGCGCTGAGCGCGCTGATGGTCGTCATCGCGTCGCTCTCCTCCCTCGGCATCACGATCTATTCGCTCGCGGCCGAATCGCGCCAGTCCGGACTCGAGACCTTCTACGCCATGCTGTTCCTGCTGGTTGCGGGCGTGCTCGGCATGGTGTCCACGGGCGACCTGTTCAATTTCTTCGTGTTCCTCGAGATCAGCTCCCTCGCCGGCGCGGCCCTCGTGGCCTACCGCGTGGACAACGGCGTCGCCGTCGAAGCCGGCCTCAAGTACGCGCTGCTCAGCACGCTGGGCGCGCTGGCCGTGCTGACCGCCATCGGCATCCTCGTCGGCCAGTACGACGCCCTGAACCTCGCCACGCTCGCCTCCCGCCTGCAGTTCACGACGCTCGACAAGATCGCGCTGGTCCTGCTGGCCGTTCCGCTGGCCATGAAGTGCGGCGCCGTTCCGATGCACTTCTGGACGCCGGACGCCTACACCACCGCCCCCTCTTCCGTCACCGCCTTCCTCGTGGTTTCCAGCCAGGCCAGCCTTTACGGCCTCTTCCGCATCCTCTTCACCCTCTACGGCCACCTGCTCCAGTTCAGCTGGGCCACCTTCGGCTGGTTCCTGATCGTCGTCGGCGTGCTCTCGATGTTCGTGGGCGTCACCATGGCCATTCCCCAGAAAGACGTGAAGCGCCTGATGGCCTACCACGCCGTCTCGCAGACCGGCTACATGCTCCTCGGCGTCGGCGTCGGCCTCGCCGTCCTCGGCAACGCCGACGCGCTCGCGACCTACGGCCGGACCGCCATGGCCGGCGGCCTGTTCCACATCATCAACCACGCGATGTACAAGGGCCTCCTCTTCCTCACCGCCGGCGCCGTCTTCTACCGCGCCGGCACCCGCAACCTCAACAAGCTCGGCGGCCTCGGCCACGACATGCCCTGGACGATGGTCTTCTTCATGATCGGCGCGCTCGCCATCGCCGGCGTCCCGCCCTTCAACGGCTTCGCCTCGAAGCTGCTCATCTACGAATCCGTTTTCCGCTTCTCCCCGTTCCTTTCGATCGTCGCCATGATCGTCAGCATCCTGACCCTGGCCTCGTTCGTGAAGGTCTTCCACTCCATGTTCCTCGGCCCGCGCCGCGCCGAATTCGCCGCGGTCCGCGAAGTGCCCGCCCCCATGCTCGCCGGCATGGCGCTTCTCGCCGTCTTCGTCGTCGCCGCGGGCCTCGCGCCCCGGCCGTTCGTCGACCACCTGATCCAGCCCGCCGTCGACGCCCTCGTCGACCGCGCGGGCTACATCGCCGCCATTCTCGGAGGAAGCTGAAATGAACCTCTTCCAAACCCTGCAGACCGGCGCGGGCGCCTGGAATCCGCTGCTCTGGCTGGTGGCGCTCGCCGTCGCCCTCGGCGTCGCGCTCGCCATCCGTTCCCGCGGCCGCAAGGATTTCCGCGAAGGCGCCGGCCGCAAGCCCTTCATCTCCGGCAACGAAGAACCCGCGAACGGCGGCGGCCACGTGCCCGCCTCCAACCTCTATTGGGGCTTCCTCGAATCCCTCAAGAGCTACTATGTCCGCGTCGTCCCTCTTCACACCGGCGTGCCCACCGACTACGTCGCCTGGCTCCTGGGCGTCATGGCCCTCATGCTCGTCGTCGCCCTCACCGTCTGAAGCTCTTTCGTTGGATATTGGATATTGATGATTGGACATTGGATATTGAGATTTGAATAAAATGAAACTCTCCCAAACCCTCGGCAAATCCCTCTGGGCTTTCCTGTTCAATTCGGGCTCGTGCAACGGCTGCGAAATCGAATCGGTCGCTTGCGTCACGCCCCGCTACGATCTCGAGCGCTTCGGCATCAAGGTCGTCGGCTCCCCCCGGCACGCCGATCTCCTCCTGATCAGCGGCCCCGTCACGCGCAAGATGGCCCCCCGCCTCAAGCGCGTCTACGAGCAAATGCCCGAACCCAAGATCGTCGTCTGCATCGGCACCTGCGGAACTTCCGGCGGCGCCTTCTACGATTCCTATACCCTCGTCGGTCCCGTCGACCAAGTCGTCCCCGTGGACATGTACGTCCCCGGCTGCCCGCCCCGGCCCGAAGCCATCATCGACGGCGTCGTCAAGGTCCTCGCCCGCCTCGAAGCCAAGGAGAACGCCGCGTCATGAACCTCCTCACCCCCCAGCAGATCGCCGAAGCCCTCCAGGCCGCCGCCGGCGCGGACTTCGTCTCCGCCCGTTGCACCGAATGGGCCGAGGGCGCCAAGGGCCGCAAGAGCCAGCAGGTCTGGATCAAGATCGCCCGCGAAGCGCTGATCCCGACGCTCAAGCGCCTTGTCGAAATCCATTATCCCCACGTCGCCGTCATCGCCTTCGCCGATACCGGCGCGCAGGTCGACCTGATGTATCACTTCTACGTCTACTGGGGCATTCCCCACGAGGAAATCCTCGTCACGTTCACCGTGTCGCTCGACAAGACCGATCTCAAGGTCCCCACCATCACCGACATCATCCCCGGCGCCCTCACCAGCGAGCGCGAGAAGCAGGAAATGCTCGGCATCGAGGTCGTCGACATCCCCGACGGCCGCCGGCTCTTCCTGCCCGAAGATTTCCCCCAGGGCGTCTACCCCTGGCGCAAGGACGAAACCGGCATCCCGCCCGACATGGTCAAGGACCTCTGGGCCACCGGCCGCGATTCCTGTCAATTCAACGACAATCCCCCGCCCGCAGAGCCCAAAGCCGAATAATCAACATTCAATATCCAATCTTCAATTATCAAGGAATGTCGTTCCAAATCAACCCTCTCTCCTGAACATTGAACATTGAACATTGATTATTGGATATTGAACATTGAGATTTTGAATTTATGAAAACCATCGAAGTCAAGAAACCTTCCGGCTACGCCACCCAGATCGGCCCCGCGCATCCCGCGCTCAAGGAGCCGGTCATGTTCAGCCTCGACATCGAGGGTGAACGGATCAAGAAAGTCGATTTCGTCCCCGGCATGGCCCATCGCGGGGTCGAGTGGATGGGCATGCGCCGCAACTGCATCCAGACCATGTATCTCGCTGAGCGCATCTGCGGCATCTGCGGCATCACCCACTCCATTTCCTTTTCCCGGGCCGTCGAGCAGATCGCGCAAATCCAGGTTCCCGTCCGCGCCCATTATATCCGCTCCATCGTGGGCGAACTCGAACGCATCCACTCTCATCTCCTCTGGGCCGGCGTCGCCGCCCATGAACTTGGCTTCGATTCCGCCTTCTACCTCGCCTGGCGCGTCCGCGAGAACGTCATGGACCTGCTGGAATACCTGACCGGCAACCGCGTCCACTACGCCATCATCCAGATCGGCGGCGTCCGCCGCGACATCGTCCCCGACCAGTTCCCCCGCATCGAAGAATCCATGAAGTTCTTCGAAGACGCCTACGCCAAGCTCGCCGCCGTCTTCCTCGACGACACCACCGTCCAGATGCGCTGCCGCGGTTGCGGCGTGCTCACGTACGACGAGGCCCGCGAACTATGCCCCGTGGGCCCCACTGCCCGCGCCTCCGGCATCAAGAAGGACGTTCGCATCGACCACGCCTACGCCGCCTACGGCGACATCGAGCTGGAGTACCAGACGCCCGACCTCCTCACCGGCGAAGTGCGCGGCGACGTCTATGATCGCATCATCACCCGCCTCCTCGAGGTCAAGCAGTCCATCGGCATCGTCCGCCAGCTCCTGGCCATGCTGCCCGACGGCCCCCTGCTCGCGATTCCCAAGCCCGCCGTCTTGCTCGCCAAGCTCAAGGGCGCGGCCGGCGAGGCCGTCGGCCGCCACGAAGCCCCCCGCGGCGAAGTCATGCACTACGTCCGCCTCGAAGCCGGCAAGGACGAGCCCGCCGCCTGGAAGGTCAAAGCCTCGTCCTACTCGAACTACCTGTCCTGGATCCCGATGATGGAAGGCGAGCAAATCGCCGACATCCCCATCATCGCCGCCTCCATCGACCCCTGCATTTCCTGCACCGACCGCGTCGCTCTCGTCCGGCCGGATTCGCGCCAGATTTTGACCAAGGAAGAACTGCATCGCCTGTCGGTGGAAAAGACCCGCCGCATCCAGGCCAGCCTTGTGAAATAGGGAACCCATGAACGCCACCGCCCTTTTATTGACCGTCGCCGGCACCATCGGCATGGCCCTGTTCGGCCTTTTCGCCGGCCTGTGGTTCACCGGCATCGACCGCGTCCTTGCCGCCCGCATGCAGGCGCGCATCGGCCCGCCCGTCCGCCAGCCGTTCATCGACCTGTCCAAGCTGCTGGTGAAGCAGAACGTCGTGCCCGCCAACGCCATCCCTTGGCTCTTCAACGGCGCGCCGCTGCTCGCCTTGGCTTCCGCCATCACCATCCTGCTCTACATCCCCATGGCCGCCTTGCCCGGTCTGCCCGTGCTGGGCCTCCAGGGCGATCTCGTCCTGATCATGTACCTGCTTCTCATCCCCGGCCTCGCCATGGTCGCCGGCGGCCTCGCCTCCGGCTCGCCCTACGCCACCATCGGCGCCCAGCGCGAAATGGTCACCATGATCGCCTACGAGCTGCCGCTGGCCTCCACCGTCATCGCCTTCGCCTGGAAGTTGGCGCAGATGAACGTCGCCAACCCCTTCTCGCTGTCCACCCTCGCCGCCACCCCGATCTGGACCCTTGTCGGCCCCGTCGGCTTCATGGGCCTGCTCCTGCTGCTTGCCACGATGATTCTCGTCGTCCCCGGCGAACTCGGCCGCATCCCCTTCGACGCCCCCGAAGCCGAAACCGAAATCGCCGGCGGTTTGCTCGTCGAATATTCCGGCCGCAATTTCGCCCTCTTCTCCCTCTCCCTCGCCGTCAAGACCATCGTCGTCACCTCCCTCCTCGTCGCCCTGTTCTTCCCCTGGAACCTCACCGACTTCGTCGCGATCTCGTGCTGCCCCTACTTGGCCTCCGCCGCGAACGCCGCCTTCTTCCTCCTCAAACTGTTCGTCGTGCTGTTCTTCTCCGTCACCCTCGTCCGGATTTCCGTCGCCCGTTTCCGGATCACGCAGGTCGTCGACGTCTACTGGAAAGTCCTGGGCGCCCTCTCGATCGTCGGCCTGCTCCTCGTCATGGTCGACGCCTACGTTCGCTAAAGGAGACCGCCATGCCCTTCCCCATGGTTCCCGAACTGCTCGGCAGCCTCTTCAAGAAGCCGAACACCAACCCGTTTCCCGCCCCCCAGCTGCCGCCCACCGTCACCGGCCTGCTCGAGCAGGTCGGCCAAGGCAAGGCCCAGCTGAATCCCCCCGTCGCCGTTCCCCCGAAGCTCCGCGGCAAGATGACCTACAACCGCGAAACCTGCATCGGCTGCAAGCTCTGCCTCAAGGTTTGCCCTGCCCACGCCATCGACTTCATCGAAGGCGCCAAGAAGATCCGGATCTTCGTTTCCCAGTGCATCCAGTGCGGCCAGTGCACCGAAATCTGCCCCAAGAACTGCCTGGCCCTCTCCGACGAATTCCTCAACGCCAACCACGACCGCTACGCCGACGCGCTGATCGTGGATTGACGCCCTTTCCCGGGCGCTTCCCCTACCAGTTCAACACGACGTTGGTCCGGTACTGGCCGCACACGACCAGCAACCCGGCGGGCTGGATCGACGGCACGTCGATCTGCAGCAGTTTCGTGCCGGAATTCGCCGGCACGTCGATCGTCCGGCTGATCAGCGCCAGACGATTGCCGTCCCGAACCGTCGCGGTGACGGATCGCGACTGGTCCGTGACGTTCGACAACGTGAAGGAAACCCGGTACGAGTCGTCCGGCAAGGCTTCGGTGTCGAGATCCTTGACCTCGACCAGCGTCGGCCCCACGCTTTGGGGCTCGGCCGCCGCCGCCGCCGCCGCCGCTGCCGCCGCCGCCGCCGCCGCCTGCTGCGCGACTTTGTCCCGGGCGTATTTCCAGCCCGCGATCGGGTCGTAGTTGTACTGCTGCCGCACCTCTTCCTTCAGCGCGGGGAAGCCGACCTTGGTCACGCCGCCGTCGTGGCGGAACGTCAGGCCGTCCGGTTCCTCCTGGATGATCTCGACGTTTCGGAAAATCTGCCCGTAGGCGGTCACCAGATCCTTGGCGCCGGGTTCGGGATCCGGCACTGCCGACATTGTCCGGAATCTCTCCTGCATCGCAGGCGACATCGACGAAAAACTCACCGTGGCCATGCCGGTGTCGTGGGCGATCAGGACGGCGTCCTCCCCGACCTTTTTCAGGATCGCGTTCCGGTAGATTTCGCCCGCCAGCGTCTCGAGATCGTTCGGTCCAGCCGGCGCTTCCTTTTCTCCGGCCAACCGGCTCGCCGGCAGCGGCGCCAGCGACAAGGCCTTGTAGTGCCCGCGCAGCTCCGCGCTGATCTCCGCGTACGACACCAGATTGGTGCCCCCTGCGTACCGGATGGAATACCCTTCGCGATCGTAGCTTTTCACCACGACGTTGCTGTAGATCTGCCCGGTCAGCGTCTTCATGACTTCCGCCCGCCCCGCCACCGAGCAAGCCAGTCCTGCGCATAAAACAACCCAGCCGATTTTCATGACATGCCTTTCCACGCTTGACCGATCGTCCCCCGGCCAAGGAAGGACGCAACGGCTCTCATCCTGATAAGCGGCCCCCATATTGCCAAAAACGAACGGCTTTGCACGACGAAATGCGGATTTTGCCCGTTTTTCCGGCCGACGGCGGCCACCAGACCGACGCTAGGCCAACGCCGCGTGGATCAGGCCCAGCAGGACGGCGCAGGCCACGTCGGTGCGCAGCGCGCGCGGTCTCCAGGAAACGGTCGCGAACCCGTGCGCGGCCAGCAATTCCAGCTCGAAGGGCGTCCAACCGCCTTCCGGTCCCACCGCCAGCAGCACGCGCGCGTCCGTCGGCAGCGCCGCCAGCTGGCCGGACGGGAATGCTTCCCGCCCCGGATGCGCCGCCAACCGCGCCGCGTAGGGACCGAAGCCATCCAGTTTGTCCTCGACCAGTTTTTTGAATTGCTTGTGCACGCTCACCTGCGGCAAGCGCGTGTCGCGCGCCTGCTGCAGGCCCTCGATCAGGCCGGCGCGGACATGCACCGGTGCCAGGACATGGGTGTCGAAGTAGTTGCGCTCCGTTTTCCACGCATTGGAGATCAGGACGCGCCCCACCCCCAGCGAAGCCAGCACGGGCCAGAGACGGTTCATGACCTTCGGCCGCGGCATCGCCAGCAGGAGATCCACGCGCGAGACGGGCGGAATTCCGCCGGAGAGATCGCATCGCAACCGCAGCTGCTTCGCATCCTCCAGGATCGTGGCGGTGCCCAAAGCGCCATCGACGACGCCGACGCGGATTTCTTCGCCTGCCGCGGCCCGCAACACCTCGCGCACGTGCCGCGCGCGCTTGCCCGACAAAACAGCCAGCCCGTCGGCTTGGATTTCGTCCGGTTCAAGCAGAATGAGGTTCATGGTCCCCTCATTCCGCTCTGCGATCTCTGTGGCAAGATCCTACGCCATCTGGACGTCGTGCTTGGCCTCGAACGCGGCGATTTCCGCCTCGTGCGCAAGGGTCAGGCCGATCGCGTCCAGCCCGCTCAGGAGCTTTTCCTTCACGTCCGGCGTGATGTCGAAGGTGAAGACGCGCTCCTCGGCGCCGTGGACCGTCACCGTCTGCGCGGCGAGATCCACCGTGGCTTCCAGCTTGCGGCCTTTCGCGGCCGCCCAGATCCAGTCCACTTCGGCGGTAGACAGCTCGATCACCAGCAGCCCGTTGCCGTAGCTGTTGTTCTTGAAGATGTCCGCGAAGCCCGGAATGCGCTTCTGCGCATCGCCGCGCCACGGGGCGATCACGGCCTTGAAGCCGTACTGGTGCACGGCCCAGACCGCATGTTCGCGGCTCGAGCCGCAGCCGAAGTTGTTGCCTGCGACCAGAATCGAGGCGCCGGCGCGCTCCGGCGCGTTCAGCTCGAACGCCGGATCGGGCGACCCGTCTTTGAGATAGCGCCAGTCGAAGAACAGCGCCGGACCGAAGCCGGTCCGTTCGATCGACTTCAGGAACTGCTTCGGAATGATCTGGTCGGTATCGACGTTGGCGCGCTCCAGCGTCGCCACGACGCCTCGGAATTTCTTGAAAGCTTCCATCTCACTTGCCTCCTTCGAGGAACTTGCGCACGTCCACGAAATGCCCCGCGACGGCCGCCGCGGCCGCCATGACCGGGCTCACCAGATGCGTGCGCCCGCCCTGGCCTTGCCGACCCTCGAAATTGCGGTTCGAGGTCGACGCCGACCGCTGGCCCGGCTTGAGCCGGTCCGGATTCATCGCCAGGCACATGCTGCAACCCGGATTGCGCCACTCGGCGCCGGCCGCCAGAAAGACCTTGTCCAGGCCCTCCGCCTCGGCCTGCGCCTTGACGCGCGCCGAACCCGGAACCACCAGAGTCTGCACGCTTTTCGCGACTTGGCGGCCTTTCAGCACGCCCGCCGCCTCGCGCAGGTCCTCGATGCGCCCGTTCGTGCAGCTGCCGATGAACACCACATCCACGGGGATCGCGGTCATCGGCGTGCCCGGCTTCAGGTCCATGTAGGCCAGCGCCTTTTCGACGTCCGCCGGCTGCACCGTCGGCACGTCGTTCGGACCCGGCACCACGCCGTCGATGTCCACGATCATGCCCGGGCTCGTGCCCCAGCTGATCTGAGGCGCGAGCGTGGAGACGTCGATCGCGATTTCGCGGTCGAACGTCGCGCCGTCGTCGCTCTTGAGCGTCTTCCAGAAGGCGATGGATTTCTCCAGCGCCGCGCCGCGCGGCGCATGCGGCTTGTCGCCGCTGGCGACGTATTCGAAGGTCGTCTCGTCGGGGGCGATCATGCCCGCGCGCGCGCCGGCCTCGATGGACATGTTGCAGATCGTCATGCGTCCCGCCATGTCGAGGGCCCGGATGGCCTCGCCGGCATATTCCAGCACGCTGCCCGTGCCGCCCGCCGTGCCGATCTCGCGGATCAGCCGCAGGATGAAATCCTTGGCCGTGATCCACTGGCCCGGCCGGCCGGAGAAGGTCGCCCGCATCGAACGGCTCTTGCGCTGCCACAGCGTCTGCGTGGCCAGCACGTGTTCGACTTCGCTGGTACCGATGCCGAACGCCAGCGCGCCGAACGCGCCGTGCGTCGCCGTATGGGAGTCGCCGCAGACGATCGTCAGTCCGGGCAGGGTCAGCCCCAGCTCCGGCGCCATGATGTGCACGACGCCGGTCGATGGATCGCCGATCCCGTGCAGTTTCAGCCCGAATTCCTTGCAGTTCTTCTCCAGCGCCTCGATCTGGGCCTTGGCGATCCGGTCCATGATGTTCTGCGGATCGACCGTGGGCACGTTGTGGTCGATGGTCGCCACGTTCAGCTGCGGGCGGCGCACTTTGCGCCCCGCCAGCCGCAGCCCGTCGAACGCCTGCGGGCTCGTGACTTCGTGCACGAGCTGGCGGTCCACGTACAGCAGCGCCGAACCGTTCGCTTCCTCGCGGACCACGTGCCGCGACCAGACTTTGTCATATAGGGTTGTGCTCATAATTGACCCCGGACTATACGGGCCTCCCCCCCCTCGCGCAAGCCTCCAGCCCTGCTTTTCCCCAAAAATACCCTTGCAATCCCTCCACCGCTCCCGTAGATTGCGCGGCGAGTTTTGCGTGTGCAAAACCGGAAGCGAAGTTCTCCGGCGGTCCTCCGCCTGGGACAAAAGCGGATTTTCCGGCCGAAAACAAAGAAGGCCGGAATAAGCCATAAAGAGAGGAAAACCATCATGGTCACCATGACGACCGCCAACGTCCGCCAGGACGTCAGCATCCAGGATCTGCTCGAAGCAGGACTGCACTTCGGACACCGCACCAAACGCTGGAACCCCAAGATGCGCAAGTATCTGTTCGGGCAGAAGAACGGCATCTACATCATCGATCTCGAGAAGACCCTGGACGGCCTGCAGCAGGCCCGCCAATTCATCTACGACACCGTCGCCCGCGGCCGCCAGATCCTGTTCGTCGGCACCAAGAAGCAGGCGCAGGAATCCCTCAAGGCCATCGCCACCCAGACCAGCCAGCCCTTCGTGGTGAACCGCTGGCTCGGCGGCACGCTGACCAACAACGAAACCCTCCGCAAATCCATCGCCCGCATGCGCGAAATCGAGCAGATGGAAAAAGACGGTTCCATCAACGACCTGCCCAAGAAGGAAGTCGCCAAGCTGCGCCACGAGCTGGAGAAACTGCAGTACAACCTCAGCGGCATCGCCGACATGAAGGGCAACCCCGGCGCGCTGTTCGTCGTGGACGTCAACTGCGAAGCCATCGCCGTCGCGGAAGCCAATCGCCTCAACATTCCCGTCATCGCCCTCGTGGACGCCAACGTGAATCCCGATCCGATCGACTACCCCATCCCGGCCAACGACGACGCCATCCGCGGCATCAAGCTGATCGCCGACCTGGTGGCCATCACCATCCAGCAGGCCTTGTCCGAATACTCCAAGGTCGCCGCCGAAGAGGCCCGCAAACGCGCCGCCGAAGAAGCCGCCGCCGCCGCCAAGGCCAAGGCCGAAGCCGAGGAACGCAAGGCCCGCGCCGCCGAAGCCGCCAAGGCCAAGGCCGAAGCCCGCGAAAAGGCCAAGGCCGAAAAGGCCGCCGCCGATGCCGCCAAGGCCGAAGAAGCCGCCAAGACGGCCGAAGCTCCGGCCGCCGAAGCCGCCCCGGCCGAAGCCGCGGATGGTCCCAGGAATACCTCGCGCTTGAGAGCGGTCTCGCGCG
>CALMNW010000066.1 GCA_937872095.1 uncultured Verrucomicrobiota bacterium | reverse complement strand
GGCCGCCTTTGAAGAAGTCGTGGAAGCGACCGTCGAAGAAGCTCCGGCCGCTCCCGAATCCGCCGTCGAAGATCCCTTCGCCGACCTGCTGGGCGAATCCGAAGTCCTCCCCGAAGCGGCCCCCGTCGCCGAAGAAGAAGTCGTGGAAGCGGTCGTCGAAGAAATTCCAGCCGCCCCCGAAGCCGTCGTTGAAGAAGTCCCCGCGGCCGAAGAAGAATTGCCGACCTTGGAAGACGTCAGTGCCGCGATCGAGAAGATGGATGAACCGGTGGCGGAAGAGGCGCCCGCCTGCGAAGGCGCTTCCGTCGTCACGCCCGTCGTCGCGGTGACGGCCATGCCCGAAGTGAAAGATGCCAAGGCCGAAAAGAAGGCCCAAAAGGTCAAGGCCAAGGAAAAAGCCAAGGTCGAAAAAGAGGCCAAGAAGCAGGAAAAGGCCGCCGCGAAAGAAAAGGCCAAAGCCGAAAAGAAGGCCAAAAAAGAGGCCAAGGCCGAGAAGAAGAGCAAAGACGACCAGAAGGAAGAACCGAAGGCCCAACTGAAGCCTCGGGTCGCCGACAAGTCCCCCGAGTGGAACGAACCGGTGGTCTGGTAAGTCCTCCGAACAATGGCAAGCCGACGGGTTTTCCCGTCGGCTTTTTTATTCAACCGATTTCGAGGCCGCGCCTCTCCCCGCCATCAGCGCATCGCGAGCGCGGCCCATTCCTCCGGCGTGTTGACGTTGCGCAGGATCGCCGGATCGTCCACGTCCAGTTCCCGCGCCTGGCTCCGCGCCCACTCGTCGACTCGCGCATCCGCGGGCAAGCGCAGCAAGGCCGCCGCCACCGCGCGGGGCACCCACAAGAGATTGCCCTTTTGGCCGCGATGCGTCGGCCGCCAGATGGCCGTCGGTTCGCTCGCCGCGGCCGCCAGCGTCGCGCGGATGGTCGCCGGTCTTGCGCCGACGGCATCCACCGGCAAAAACAGAAATCCTTCCGCGTCCGGATAGGCGCCGATCCCCGCCTGCAGGGAACTGGCGCGGCCCTGAGCCCAGCGCGGATTTTCCACCGTGGTCCATTCCCGCGGCAATTCCGCGCGGATCCGTTCGATTTCCGACCCCAGCACGATCGCGACCGGATCGCAACCGCCCGCGCGCAGGATTTCCGCCTGTTTCGCCGCCAGCGGAACGCCGTCCGTCCCCCGCAACAAAGCCTTGGGACTTCCCATGCGCCGCGATTCCCCCGCCGCGAGCACGATGCCGACGGTTTTCACGGCGCGCTCAGGCTCCGTGCTTCGCCATCGCGCGGCGATAGATCTCGAGATAGCGCTGGGCCGAGGTGGCCCAATCGAACCGCACCTGCATGGCCCGCTCGCGCATCATCGTGACGTGGCTGGGGCGCGCGCGCCACGTGTCCACTGCCCAGGAGATCGCGTCGCGGAAAGCCGCGGCCGTCGGCGCGTAAAATTTGAAACCCGTGCCGGTTCCCTCGCCCTCGTTGTATTGCTCGACCGTGTCTTCGAGCCCGCCCGTGGCATGCACCACCGGCAGCGAACCGTAGCGCAGCGCATACAGCTGGCTCAGTCCGCACGGTTCGAACAGCGACGGCATCAGGAAGAAATCCGAACCGGCCTGGATCCGGTGCGACAGCTCTTCGGAATACCCGATCTCCACCCCCACCCGTCCCGGAAACGCCGCCGCCAATCCGCGGAAGAAGGCCTCGTCGGCCGCGTCGCCCGAGCCCAGCGCCACCAGCTGCAGATTCGTTTCGGCCAGCGCCTGCGGCAACGTTTCGCGCATCAGCCCCATTCCCTTTTGCGCGGCCAGGCGGGATACGATTCCGAACAACGGCGCCAGCGCGTCTTCCGCCAGCCCTATCTGCGACTGCAGTTCCCGTTTGCAGAGCGTCTTGCCGATCAGCGATTCCGCCCGGTAGTGCGCGGGAATGGCCCGGTCGTTTTCCGGATTCCACACGTCGTAGTCCGCGCCGTTGAGGATGCCTTCGAAATCCGCTCCCCGCTTCTGCAAATAGGCCGACAAGCCGTTGCCGCCGGGTTCCGCGAGGATTTCCTTCGCATAGGTCGGCGAAACCGTCGTGACGGCATCCGCGTAGTTGATGCCGCCCTTGAGCAGGTTGATCTTGCCCCACGCTTCCAGCCCGTCCGGCGTGAAATAGCCCGGTCCCAAGCCCAAATAGGCCAGCGCGGACGGATGATAGTAGCCCTGGTAGCCTTGGTTGTGGATGGTCAGCACGCTCGCCGCCCGGCCCAGCGGCGTCCCGGCTTTTCGCCAAGCATCCAGCAGCGCCGGCAGCACCGCCGTCGGCCAGTCGTGCACGTGGACGACGTCGGGTATCCAGTTTCGGTCGCGGCAGACCTGCGCCGCCGCCATGCACAGCAGGCCAAACCGAAAAGCGTTGTCGCCGAATTCCGCCCCGTGATCGTCGTAGATGCCTCCGCGCGCGAAATACCGGTTGTGCTCGACGAACCAGACCGGTACGTCGCCGTCGTTCGTCCCGCGCCAGACGCCGCAACCGTTCACCTCGCCGCCGCCGCAGGGCACGAGGCAGGCGGGCTCCTCGCTCAAGCCGTATTTCGCGCGATCGATGGAATCGTACAGCGGAATCGCCACCCGCGCGTCCACTCCCCGCTGCCGCAACGCTTTCGGCAGGCTCGCCACGACGTCGCCCAAGCCGCCGCACTTGGCGTACGGCGCGCATTCCGAAGCCACGAAGAGCACTTTCGGCATGTCGGGTTTTCTATTCTGCACGCGTGTTTCCATCGGCCGGAGTATAGATTCCGCCCGTTTCCCGCACAACGGAAAACGACTGCTCGCGCGACGCCGGAGCGACGAGCCGCGATTCCCCGCGCCCGGGAAAACCCCCGCGGGCTAGTTTTCCGGCGTTTCGGCAGCCGGCACCTTTTCCGCGGCCTGGATGACGGCCCCGACGTCGGGACCGGGCTTGAAGACGGAAACCAGCATGAGAACGCCGAAAACGAGGAAGAGCGCGCCGCCGATGCCGTGGATGAGGCGTTCGGACACCAGTTTGGAAATCAGCCCCCCCAGATAGACGCCCAGCAGCGTGGAAAGCACCAGCGCGAGGCTGGCCGCGAGGAAAACGATCCACCGGCCGTGGACCGCGCTCTGGAGCATCACCGCCAGCTGGGTCTTGTCGCCCAGCTCCGCGAGAAACACCAGCCAAAACGTCGCCATGAAAATCTTCCAGCTCATGCAAGCGCCTCCGTATCGGACCTGCGGGGCATCCTGCCATAGGCGTCCCGCCGCCGCAAGGCCCGCAACTCTTTTCTTCCCTTTGACCCTGCCCTGGCGTATCTTTTTAGGCCTTGGAGGTTGATCCATGGCGTCTTGGTACTACGTGATTTCCAAAACCCGTGAAAAGAGCGGACCGCACGACGAAACGTTCGTCCGCGCCAGGTTCATTGCCGGCGAAATCGCCCCCGAAACGCTGGTTTGGCACGACGGGTTGGCCAATTGGATCCCGGCCGGGCAGGCGTTCGCCGCCCTGAAGGCGCCGTCCGGCACGGAGGGCAAGATGCCCCTTCCCGACGGTCTGCGCGGCTGGATGACCTTCATCGGCATTATGATGATCCTCGGCGCGCTCCTACCTTCCGTGGCGCTGGTCGGACTGCCGATGCTGCTGGCGGGCATCGCGCTGCTGGGCGCCCGGGCGGCACTCGACCGCTCGCCGTTCATTCCGCCCGACCTGGTGCCGTTCTTCACGCGGCTGCGCACCTTTTTCTGCTGCTGGGGCTGGATGTACATTCTCGGCCTCTTCCTGGTCGTGCTCGTCTTGCTGGCCTACTCGGGCATCGCGCTCTGGGCGCTCTCCTCGGGACAGGTCGCCCCCCACCACTTTTTCGCCAAGTAGTCCCGCCATGGCCTTTTCCTCCGAAGAACGCAAGCGCTACGCCCGCCATCTCGACCTGCCCGGTTTCGGCGCGCATGCGCAGGAACGCCTGCGCGCGGGCCGCGCGATGGTCGTCGGCTGCGGCGGCCTCGGTTCCCCGGCCCTCTATTACCTCGCCGCCGCCGGCGTCGGCTTGCTCGGGCTGGTGGATTCCGACAAGGTCGACATTTCCAACCTGCAGCGCCAGATCCTGCACGCCACGCCCGACATCGGCCGCCCCAAGGTCGATTCCGCCGTCGCCCGCCTGCGCGCGCTGAATCCCCACGTGCGGCTCTCGGCCCACGAGGAGCATCTCACGGCCGACAACGCGCGCGAGCTGTTCGCGCCCTACGACGTCGTGCTGGACTGCACCGACAATTTCGCGGCCAAATACCTCATCAACGACGTCTGCGTCGCGCTGAAGAAACCCTTCATCCACGCGAGCATTTCCGGGTTCTGCGGGCAACTGCTGACGGTCCTGCCCGGCAAAAGCGCGTGCCTGCGCTGCCTTTTCCCGGCGCCGCCGCCGCTGGCCGCGCCCGAAGCTTCTCCCAGCGCCGGCCCGCTCGGCACGATCCCCGGCGTCCTCGGTTCCCTCCAGGCCGTCGAAGCCATCAAGTTCCTCGCCGGCATCGGCGCGCAGCTGACCGACGTCCTGCTCACCTACGACGGTCTCGAAGTCGAGTTCCGTCCCATCCACGCCAAACGCAATCCCGACTGCCCCGCCTGCGGGGCCGGCGCGAAACCCAAGGAGTAACCCCCATGGCCGAAGCCATCCAATTCACCCTCAACGGCGTTCCCCAGACCGTCGCCATCGAAGCCGCGGACAAGATCATCGACGTGCTCCGCGAACACCTGAACCTGACCGGCACCAAGCGCGGCTGCGACGACGGCACCTGCGGCGCCTGCACGATCGTCCTCGACGGCGATGCCAAGCGCGCCTGCCTCCTGCCCGCGTCCAAGCTCGCAGGCGCGACGGTGCTGACCATCGAAGGCCTCAGCCAAGGCATGGAAATCCACCCCATCCAGAAGGCCCTGATCGAAGCCGGCGCCGTCCAGTGCGGCTACTGCATCCCCGGCATCGTCCTCGAACTCTACGCGCTTTTCACCAAGAACGTGGACGCCTCCGACGACGAGATCAAGACCGCCCTTTCCCGCCACTTCTGCCGTTGCACCGGCTACGAAGCCATCTGGGAAGGCGCCAAGCTCGCCCAGAAGGCCATGCAGGCCAAAGCTTGATTTCCAGCCGCCGAACCGTGAACTTTGAACCGTGAACCGCTGAACCCCGAAAGGAATCCCATGTACGACATCCTCATCAAAAACGCGCAGCTCCGCCGCAAGGCCGGGCTCTGGAACGTCGCCATCGAAAAAGGCGTCGTCCAGAAAATCACCAAGCAGCCCATCCGCGCCAAGGCGGGCAAGGTCATCGACGCCGGCGGCAACCTCGTCACCGAGTCCTACGTCAACACGCACCTGCACCTCTGCAAGGTCTACACGCTGGAAATGATGGATTCCAAGGCCCTCAACGCCTACCACGGCGCCGACATGGGCGGGGCCATGACCGCCATCGAACTCGCCGCCCGCGTCAAGGCCAACTACAACGAGAAGTGGATCCTCCCCAACGTCCGCAAGGCCCTCAAGCTCGCCGCCCAAAACGGCAACCTCCACATCCGCGCCTTCGCCGACGTCGATTCCAAGGCCAAGCTCATCGGCCTGAAGGCCCTGCTCAAGGCCCGCAACGAATTCAAGGGCATCGTCGACGTCCAGGTCGTCGCCTTCCCGCAGGACGGCGTCGTGCGCGAACCCGGCACCGTCGATCTGATGAAGGAAGCCATGGATCTCGGCGCCGACGTCGTCGGCGGCATCCCGTGGATCGAGTTCACGGAAAAGGACGAGCAGACCCACATCGACGAGATGATGAAGCTGGCCATCGGCTACGACAAGGACATCTCCATGCTCGTGGACGACGCCGGCGACGCCACGCTCAAGACGCTCGAGATGCTCGCGGTCCGGACGCTCGAGGAAGGCCGGATCGGCCGCTCCCTCGCGCACCACGCCCGCGCCATGTGCCTCTATCCCACGCCCTACTTCAAGAAGGTCGCCGCCCTGCTCCGCCAGGCCGGCATGGGCGTCGTGAGCGATCCGCACACCGGTCCCCTCCATGCCCGCGTCAAGGAATTGCTCGAGGAAGGCAACCTCGTCTGCCTCGGCCAGGACGACATCTCCGACGCCTACTATCCCTATGGCCAGAACAACATGCTCGAGGTCGCGTTCCTCGCCTCGCATCTGTTGTGGATGACCACGTTCCCCGAGATGGAGACGCTCTACGACCTCATCACGGTGAACCCCGCCAAGTGCATCAACCTGCCGAAGTTCGAGCTGAAGGAGAAAGCCAACGCCAACCTCGTCGTGCTCGACGCCAAGACCGTCTGCGAAGCCTTCCGCTACCACAAGGCCCCGCTGCACGTCATCTCCCACGGCAAGCTGCTCAAGGCGTCCGACCTCAAGGGCTAAAACCCCCGCAGCTCCGCACGGACCGGCTCCTGAAAAGGGCCGGTCCGTTTTTTTGAACCCATGCCGGGAACACCGAGCGTCTGCTCGGCCGATAAAGATCCCGACCAAGCAGAAAAACAGGTCGAAGACCCTTTGCCATCCTGTTTACATGCCATTTTCGTGTTTTCCTGCTGAAAATCCTCGTTTTCAGGCCGTCCGCGCCTTCTGCGCGGCAAGTTTGGGCCCTCAGAAGGCCATTTCAGTCCCAAAAATGCCTTTTCGGGACCATTTTTTGACGAAAATCGGCCTCTCCCCATGCCTCGCGGCGTTTTGCGGCATCCCAAGGCCAGCCCAAGGCCGACTCCGAGCGATTTCCGCTCCCATTTCCCGGTTCGCCACCCATCGCGCCTTGCGCCCCGTTGCGCCGTTGCCCCACCATCATTATTTCGCTATTCTTTGGCCGGTCAGGAGAATACTTCTCCCCGAAAAGAGCCGAACTTAATTGGGTTCAGCAAAACCGTTGGACGAGGAGCGAAAAGATGAATGCGAGAAATATAATCGCCGTCGGCGCATCTATGGCGGTCATCGCATTTCCATCCCATGCTCAAACAACACAACCCCATAAATCCAATGTTGCCCTGTATTCTTTCTATCTTCGCGATGCCCCGTTGGACATGACGCTTGAGAGATTGCAGGAGCTGACGGGAAAAAGCATCACGGTCGATCTCGGCCTCGCCGCTTCCGTAACCATTTCAACGCCCGATAAAGTTACGGCAGATGAAGCCGTCGCCTTGATCACACAGGCACTTGATGCACAAGGCATACGGCTAGAACCCTTGGATGAGAATACGATCCGTGTTCGGGGCACGCCGAAACCCAAGCCCCCTCCCGTGCATTTTGAAAACAGAGAGGCCGCAATGAAGCGGATTGCGGAATTGAAAGCCCAACGGCAAATCGTCCGGTCGTCTGATCCAATCGCAACAAACGATCTCTCCTATTTGGATCGTCGGCGTGCGCGGATGGCTGCGGCAGGTAGGACGAACTCGGTCGTGCCGTCTATCAGTGAAGCAGATCGGCAAGAGACGCCGGAATAATGAATGCGGCCAGGAAGGCAATCCACCATTGCGGCGCACAAACGCGCCACGGCCTAACCTCCGACATGTCGTGAAAAAGTCGATAACCCCTTACATCCTTTTTGCATCGACCATCGGTTTCCTCATGGGCGCAATCTCGGATGCCCGCGCGACGGAGCCTTACGAAACCCTGTCGACCACTTCGCCATCGGGAGCCTATCGTGTCGAGCAACGGCCAAGATGGGACGATGCCGTCGCCATTTTCGATTCTTCCAACCGCCTGCTGCACAGCCTCCCGGTCACCAACGTCCTCCAGTTTTGCAAATGGACGGGAAAATATGCCGAGGATTTCGAGGTCTCGACGGCTGGAATCGACTGGCATCTGAACTCGCTCGCGTTCATCGCGGACGACGACGCCACCGTCTTCATGCGGCATCGCAGCGGCAACGTCATCGCCATCGATCTCGCGCACGGCCAATCCCGTCCAATCACTCCCGACGAGGCCACGGCGGCCGACATCCGGTTCAGGGAGATGGCCATTCCCTTGCTTGACTCGGGAAAATCCGGCGATCGGGAAACCGGCTGCATCCATTGCGGACAACTCGGCGCAACCCAAGCCGTGCCTCGAATCCAAGAGCTTTTGGACGACAAGGCTTTCTTTACGGTCAGCGGAGGCCATTACCCCGAACCAACGGCCGTACTTTTCGTCAGAAAGGCCGCGGTCGTGGCTCTGTCCGCTCTCGGACAACCGGCAGATCAGGTGCACTACGAATTTCCCGAGCGCGAAGTCGTGAAGTGGGACATGGAGATCAGCCGGTATGTCGTCGTGCTGCCGCCAGAAGAAACCATCGCCCTCGATGCGTTGTCCCCTGCCCCCTGACATACCCCGCCTCTCACTGGTTTTTCATTGAAGAAACGGCCCGGAAGCGCGATGCTTCCCCATCGTTTCCGCGTGCAATCGGCCGCTTGAAAAGGAGTCCGCCATGGAAGTCAAATACAGCGTCAGCCCCGCCGGCGAAAAGTTCCCCATTCCCCAGAAGGCCGATTATCCGGCCGAGTTCGACCGGATCGCCAAGCTGATCGAACAGAACCGGGCCGCCGGCAAGGAAATCGTCGCCGTGCTGGGCGTCGGCTTCGTCGGCGCGGTCATGGCGGCCATCATCGCCGACACCACGGACGCGTCCGGGAAATCCGGCAAGTTCGTGGTTGGCGTCCAGCGGCCCAGCACCCGCAGCTTCTGGAAAATCCATCTGCTCAACCGCGGGGAATCGCCGGTCAAGGCCGAGGATCCCGAGGTCGATCCCATGATCCGCCGCTGCGTCCTCGACAAGAAGACGCTGGTGGCCACCTACAACGAAGACGTGCTCAAGCTGGCGGATTGCGTCGTGGTGGACGTCCAATGCGACTACCTCAAGGAATCGCTGGGCGACCTCGCCACGGGCCAGGCCGACATGGCGGCCCTGGAGAAGTCCTTCGGCACCATCGCCGAGCGCATCCAGCCCGACTGTCTCGTCCTGATCGAAACGACCGTCGCGCCGGGCACCACGGAGCAGGTCGCCTATCCGCAGTTCAAGAAGATCTTCCGGAAGCGCGGCATCGCCACGGAGCCCCTGCTGGCGCACAGCTACGAGCGCGTCATGCCCGGCCGCGACTACGTCAAGAGCATCCGCGACTTCTGGCGCGTCTGCTCCGGCGTCAACGAGCCGGCCAAGCAGCGCGTCGTGAAATTCCTCAACGAAGTGCTGAACACCAAGGATTTCCCCCTGACCGTTCTCGACCGGCCGATCGAATCGGAAACCGCCAAGATCGTCGAGAACAGCTATCGCGCCACGATCCTGGCGTTTCTGGATGAATGGAGCCTGTTCGCCGAGCAAAACGGCGTGGACCTGCAGAAGGTGATCAAGGCCATCAAGGTCCGGCCCACCCACAGCAACATCATCTTCCCCGGCCCCGGCATCGGCGGCTACTGCCTGCCGAAGGACGGCGGACTCGGCATGTGGGCCTACAAGCACATCCTCGGCTGGAAGGACAACATCTTCAAGATCACGCCGACAGCCATCAACATCAACGACACCCGCGGGCTGCGCGCGGCCGAAATGGTCCGCGACGCCCTGCGCAACCTGGACCGCCCCATCGCCGCCGCGGAAGTCCTGTTGCTCGGCGCCTCGTACCGCGAGGACGTCGGCGACACGCGCTACAGCGGCTCGGAACTCATCGTCCGCAAGCTGTCCGAAATGGGCGCCGAAATCCGCGTGCACGATCCCTACGTCGAGCACTGGTGGGAGTTCGAGGCGCAGGATTCGTACCCCTCCAACGCCCACAGCCTCAAGCGGTTCTTCCGCAACCAGGACAAGCTTTCCGCGCTCGCCGTCAGCCAGGATCTCGCCGCGTCCCTCAAGGACGTGGACGTCGTCCTGTTCGCCGTGCGCCACAGCGCCTACATGGATCTCGACCCCGACAAGGTCGTGAAGCTCATCGGCAAGCCCGTCGCCATCGTCGATTGCTTCGGCATCCTGAGCGACGAAAAGATCCGGCGCTACTTCGAGCTGGGCTGCGAAGTGAAGGGCCTCGGCCGCGGCCACGTCAACCGCATCAAGAAATCCGTCAAGCGGTAGGAACGCCGCTCCGGCGGCGTCCCCGTTCAAAAGTAGATCGGCGATCCGCGCACGCGGGCAGGCTCTACCACCGCATCGGCTGGTCGGGATCGACGGTTTCCGCGGCGGCTTCGCGGGCGGATGCCGCCGGAACGACGCCGACGCGAGCCGGTTTCCGTACGGATCCGGGGTCCTTCAGCGCTTTCACGACACCCCGCGCCAGCGCTTTCGGATAGTCGGCGGTCGCGCCGTCCAGATCGGCCACGAGGATCCCATCCTTGGAAATCACGAACGTCCGGGGAAGCGATTCGACGCCAAAGGCCAGGCACGCCTTCCGGTAGGGATCCAAAAACGCAAGCACCGGTGGTCCCGCACGATTCCGCGCCAGAAAACCCGCCAGGGCGTCTTTCCGGCCGAGCGGATCGGCATCGACGACGTAAAACCGCGCCTTTCCGCGCAGCTTTTCGTGGCTTTGCACTTTCGAGGCCACCGTTCTGAACGCCGGCAACACCTCCGCACACGCCGCCGAATCCTGTTCCACGAAACACAAAACCACCGCCGTGCGGCGATCCTGCTGCCCATTCGCCCCCGCATGATACAATTCCGAAAGAAACAGATAGCCATCGCCCGACGGCGTCGTCAACACCGGCGCGGGAGCCTGCGCCCCAACCAACACGGCTTGAGCCATTGCCTCCCAGGCGATTCCCAACCCCATTGCCGCCACCATCGCCCACGTCTTCTTCATGGCTTTCCTGTTCGCATATCCGCCGACCACATCGCCCTTGACGACTACCGGTTTTCCCCGGAATTTGCAAGCGGCGGTCCTGCTGCCGCAGCTCGCGTTTAAAACCGGTAGGCCGTGCTGGCGAAGGCGTACAAACCGCTTTCGCGCGTCCGGGAAACGAAGGATTCCAGCTCTTCGTCTTCGTTGAAACGGGTGCCGAGAGCATCGCCCTCGCCCCACACGTAGCTGAGGCCGAGATTGATTACGACGTTCTCGCCGACGGAACCGATGCTGGCCGTGACGCCGTACAAGTCGATCTGGCTGAGCAGGGAATCGCCGTCCGCTTCCAAGTCCGGGGCGGACGAAAAGCTCGTGAACGCGCCGGCGCGCAGCGGATAGCGCTTCCGGAACACGTATTCGCCGCCCAGCTGCAGGTCGGTCACCGCTTCGCGTTCCTGCCGGATGCAAACGGGCTCGCCATTCTGGGTGCCGCTCATCCATTCGTAGCGGCTCGAAAAATGGTGCGTCGCGTCGAAGCCGACGCTGCCGACGTCCGGCCGGCGCCAGGCGAGACCGACGCGCAACTGAGCGGGCAGACCGTTGTCGGCGTCCAGATCGTCGTAGTAGACCGCGCCGGCATCGGCGGAATCCGAATCGCCCAGCACTTCGCTCAATTGGATCTTGCCCTCGCCGGACAGCGTGGCCGACGGCGTCGTGAAGACAAGACCCGCCTGCCATTCATCCGCGATCCGCACCTGCGCGCCGAGAACGCCGACGACCCCGATCACGGAATACTTGTAGTTGGCCGTGTAGGTATAGGAGTAGTCCCCCCAGTACAGGTTCTGGAACTCGCTGGCGGTCTGGTAGACCCCGAACACCGAGGCGCCGAGCGTCAGGCGTTCGCCGACGACTCGGCCAAGCGACGGCCCCAGATAGAGCATCTGCTCGTCTTGGCTGTAGTTGTAGTAGTGCTGCCGCTCTGGAAACGCCTGGATTTCCCGGGCGCTCGACCGGGAAGGCACGAACACGGAAAAGGCCGCGACGGTGCCGTCCTTCAACTTCTTGACCGCGCTCAGGCCCGTCGGAATGGTCGCAAAAGAAGTGACTTCCATGTCCTCGCCCGGAAACGCCGAATCTTCCATCTCGTAGCTCTGGATGCCGTAGAGGGCTCCATTGACCGAAATCGAATCGCGCGTTTCATTCCCGAGTCCGGCGGGATTGTAGAAACAGGCATCCATGCCGTCCGCCGTCGCCGCCACGGCGCCCCCCATGCCGGCCGCCCGCTCGCCGACGACGTAGGGCTGGTAATTGGCTTCCCCCGCCGCGGTGCCGACCGCCGAACACGCAACGATCAACCCAGCCATCCGCGCCACGCAAATTCCCTTCCGCTCGCTCATGGACATCCTTTCTGGCTCCCATCCGTTCTGCATGAGGAATCGATGGCGAAAAGATAGGAAAACGGTTGCGCGATAACAAGCGGAGAAGAAAACCGGGTTTCTATAAAGCGTTCGACAGGATTTCCGCGAGTTCCGCGCGGTCCAGTTCGATCGGATTGGCCTTGGTGCCCGAGGCAACCGCCGCCTTTTCCACCAGCCCCGAAACGTCGGCGGGCGCGACGCCCTGCGCGGCCAGCGCAGGCACGCCCAAAGCTTTCGTCAGTTCCCGCACCCAGGCCACGCCGTCTTCGGCCGTTGCATCGGCCCGACCCGTCAGCAACCGGGCGATTTCGCCGTACCGCGCCAACACCGGATGATCCGGCGCGCGCTTTTGCAACGCGGCGCGGTTGACGGCCATGGCGTGCGGCAACAGGGCCGCGCAAACGGCGCCGTGCGGCGCCGCGAACGCCCCGCCCACCACCCCGGCGAATCCGTGCACCACGCCCAAGCCCGCATTGGCCAGCGACAGGCCGCCGTAGAGGCTCGCCAAGGCCATGTCCTCGCGGGCGGCCGCGTCGCGGCCGTCCGTCCAGGCCCGGCGCAGGGAGCGCGCCACCCGCGCGATGCCGTCGCGGCAAAAGCCGTCCACCAGCGGATTGGTCCGGTTGCAGGTGAACGGCTCGATGAGTTGCGTCAATGCGTCGAGGCCCGTGCTGGCGGTCACCGCCGGCGGCACGCCGTAGGTCAGCTCCGGATCCACGATGGCCACCCGCGGAATCATCGTGACGTTCCGCAAGCTGGCCTTGACCTTGTGTTCGGGCGAGGCCAGCACCGCGTTGCGGGTCACTTCGGAGCCTGTCCCGGCCGTCGTCGGGATCGCCAGGATCGGCAGGGAGTCCTTGGCCAGCGTTTGGCCGCGGCCGACGACTTCCAGATAATCCAGCGGATCGCCGCCGTTGGCCACCAGCGCGGCGATGGCCTTGGCGGCGTCCAAGGGGCTTCCGCCGCCGAATCCGACGACGCAATCGGCCGCGCGTTCCAGCGCCTGCGCCGTGCCTTGCCGCACCATGTCCGTCGTCGGTTCCCGGGGAACCGCAAAAACGCTCGCCGCGACGCCGGCGGCTTCAAGCAACTCCAGCAGCGGCTGCGCGCGCGCCGGATTATGCCCCGTTACGACGAGGGCGCGACGCCCGAGGCCGCGCGCCAGCGCACCGGCCTGCCGAAACGTCCCGCAACCGAACAGAATGCGCGGAGGGACCGCGAAATCGAAATTCATGCCGTCTACCACCCTTCGTCCGGGGGAAAGACGTTTTCGTATTTCACGGCGGCGCGCGGTTCGGCCATTAGGTCGGCTACGGCATCGCGCCAGCGGGCATAGTGGGCGGTGGCTTTGTGCGCGGCAGGGGCCTCCGGCGTGCGATAGACCTCCACCAAGGTGAAACGCGCGGGATCGTCGGTCCGCTGGACGACGTCGAACCGGGCGACACCCGGTTCCCGAACGCTGTTTTGCGCGTTCTCGATCGTGGCCTGCCGAAAGGCCTCGATGCATTCCGGCTTCACGTGGACATGGACGTGGACAACCTGCATATTCCATCCTCCTCTGGCGCGGATTGTAGCTTGGGCGCCGTTCCCGCGTCAAACGCGGAGCCCCCCCCATGAAATTCGAACAAGTGGCGGCTTGACTCCCCCTCCCCCAAAATGGCTGGATGGGGATGTCGAGCCACACTGATCCGCACATTCGAAAGGAGACCTCCCGATGAAACCGACGACCTTCGCCCTTTTCTCCCTTCTGCTCTTGTTGCTGGCCTCCGGCTGCGCGCACACCCCGGGCGGCATCGCGGCCTCCACCATGCCCATCGATGGACGCAACTACATGGTGCTGGGCCCGGCCAAGGCCACGAGCACCGCGGTGTATTTGTTCAATTTCCTCCCCGTCAGCGGATCCAGTTCGCTGCGGGACGCCAAAAACGCGGCCATCCGGAGCCGAGGCGCGGATGCGTTGATCGACGTCACGGCGGAAGCCTATTCCCAGTTCTGGATCATCTTCTCCAAGAGCACCATCATGGTGGAAGGCACGGCCATCCGGTTTACGGACGGGGGCAGCCAGCAGCGGGCTTCGCGGCCTCCTGCCGCCCGGCGGGCGCCGGCCGATCGTCGGTCCGAAGCGGACGACGAGACGGAATCCGTGGATTGGTAACGCCTTCGGCAGGCCCGCCGGCGTCAGACGGCGCTTGGGCCTTTAGCCGAATCTGTTGTTCTGCCGCAACGGGCGTGGTATCGTCCGCCCCATGTGGTTCCGTTTTGTCGTCATTCTGCTGACACTGGCCGCAATCGGCCTCGCTGCAGCCCCAGAATCGGGCGACGCCGCTCCGGCGTCCAACGGACTGCCGCTGTGGGAAATCGGCCTGTTCGGCGGCGCCGGCCGCTTGCCGCATTATCGGGGTTCGGACGAGTATAAGACCTATGCCTTGCCGCTCCCCCTTTTCATCTATCGCGGCAAGATCTTCCGGGCCAACCGGGAAGGGGTCAAAAGCGTGTTCTGGGAGACCGACCGTCTGGAAACGGGCCTTTCCCTGAGCGGCAACCCGCCTGTCGATGGCGGCAACGACGCCCGCGACGGCATGTCCGATCTCGGCGCCATCCTGGAAATCGGTCCCATGCTCAAGTGGTCGCTCCGCGATCCCCAGAGTCCCGACCCCCTCTACGCGATCGCCGCTGCCCGCGCCGCCATCTCCGTGGATCCCCACGACTTCGACACCGCCCACGAAGGCTATCGCGGCGAACTCAAGCTGGTCTACCGCAACGTCACCTGGCTGAAAAAATGGGGCGTGTTCCTCGGCCTCAACGCTTCCGTCGATTTCGCCGACGCGGAGTTCCACCGCTATTTCTACGAAGTCGAACCGCGCTATGCCCTGGCGGATCGGCCGGCTTATTCGCCCGGCGGCGGCTATTCCGGGTTCAGCCTCTCCGCCAACGCCATCAAGAAATTGAACCGGCGCCTGACTTTGGGAGTGTACTACCGCTGGGACAATCTGGCCGGAACGGTTTACGAGGACAGTCCCCTGGTCAAAACCGAAAACAACCATATCGTCGGCGTCGCCCTCATCTGGAACATCCACAAATCGGAACGGAAAAGCCCCTACTCCGGCTTGTAAAAGCCCGAATCCGCGCGAATGCTCTTGCCTCGCGGAAGGCTTCGCGGCATCTTTTCTCCATGAAAACATCCGATTCCGTCCAACGCGTTTCCCCGTCGTTTTCCCGCCTTCTCGCGGCCGCCGCGCTGCTGTTCCTGGGCGGTTCCGTCGTCCCGGCGGTCGCCGCCGCGCCGGCGCTGGACGTCCTGATCGAAGCCGGCGATGCCGCCCAGCTGGACGCGAAACAGTACCGCCAGCGCGTGGATCTCAAGAACTACATGACCAAAACCTTGCCCGTGAAACTCGGCCGCCACGGCATCGAAGCGCGCATCATCGGCGAAAAGAGCGACTACGCCGGCGAAAACCGCCAGTTGCTGGTCGTCCGCTACGACCGCTACAATCCCGGTGCGACCGCCGCCCGCATCATCGTCGGATTCGGCGCCGGCGCGGCCTCGCTCGACATTTCCTGCGAACTGATCGACGGCGACCGGCAGTTGCTCGCGTGGGAAGACGGCTGCGGCACCTCCGAACATTGGCAGCGCCTGGTCAACAAACTCAACGACAACATGGTCCTGAAGCTCAAGGCACACTACGGCCTGCGCTGATCGGACCATGGCGCGTCCGAACATCGCCCGGATCATTTTCCGGGATACTGCGGCGCTCGCGGACAAAACCGCCATGATCGAGGGGGAACGCCGCCTGTCCTACGGCGCCTTCGCGCAAGCCGTGGACCGTCTCGCGGGGGAATTGAAGAGCCGCGGCATCCGTCCGCTCGACCGCGTGGCGTTCCTTTGCGCGGACAGCATCGATTACGTCCTGCTGTCGCTGGCGATCCTTTCCCTCGACGCGGCGATCGTTCCCATTTCGCCGGGCTTGATGTCGGATGAATGCGCGGCCCTGCTCGACCATCTGGACGTCCGGTATTTCCTGGCGGATGAAGCCGTCGCGCCGGACCAGACGGCCGGCGATTCGTTCCAAACGCCGAATCTGGTTCGGCGCTTCCGTCTGGTTTCCTGTCCCGCCCGTCGTCCTATTCCCGCCGAATATGCCGATATCCGGCCGGCGTTCATCCGGTTCTCGTCCGGCACGACCGGCGCCAGCAAGGGCGTGGTGCTCTCGCACGAGACCATCTTGGACCGGACCGACGCCGCCAACGAAGGGCTGCGGATCGTTCCGGGAGACGTCGTCGGCTGGGTGCTGTCGATGAGCTTCCATTTCGTCGTCACCATCCTGTTGTTCCTGCGCAAGGGAGCGACGATCGTTCTGTGCGGCGATCCCCTGCCCCAGGCTCTTGTGGCGGCGCTGCGCGCGCAGCCCATCACCGTCCTCTACGCCAGCCCCATCCATTACCGGCTGCTGGCGGAATCGTCCGAATTGTCGCCGGCGGCCTTCCAGGCGTTGCGCCTCGCCGTTTCCACGGCCATCCAGCTGCCGGAATCGATCGCGCGCCGCTTCCACGAACGCTTCGGCATTCGGCTGGCCGAAGCCTACGGCATCATCGAAGTCGGCCTGCCCTTTATCCACGCCCCCGCGGAGAGCGCCTACGACGGCAGCCTGGGCCGTCCCCTCCCGGCCTATGAAATCCGCCGGGCGGACAACGGCGAAATCCTGCTCCGCGGCAAGGGCATGTTCGACGCCTATTTTTCTCCGTGGCAGACGCGACAGGCGCTCCAGCCCGACGGCTGGTTCCACACCGGCGATCTCGGGGAAATCGGTCCGGACGGCAACCTGCGCCTGATGGGCCGCTGCAAGGCGGTCATCAACTTTTCGGGCATGAAGATCTTTCCGCAAGAAGTCGAAGCCGTCCTCGACCAATTTCCGGGCGTGGCGGAATCCCTCGTCTACGGCGAACCGCATCCCGAATTCGGACAATTGCCGCAGGCCAAGCTCGTGCTCCGGGCCGGCGTTCCGCCGGTGGACGAAAAGGCGCTGCGCGTCTTTTGCCGCGCGCGGCTGGCCCCCCACAAAATCCCCAAAGCGTTCGAATTCGTGGCCGCGCTGCCGAAAACGGCCAGCGGCAAGATCCGCCGCGCGTGATCCCTACTCCGGCCGGCCGCACTTCGCGAGCGCTTCGGGCGGGAAGTCCCGATGCAGGCGATGGAGGGTCCAGCCGGTGCGCAGGCCGCTCCACATCAGCCGCAGCATGTCCCGGAACGGCACCTTCACGCGATGCGCGCGCCAGGGGTTGTGCCGGAACCCGTGCAGATACAGCAGCGCGAAATAGCGGTAGAATTCCGGCAAGGGCAGGCGCGTGGGCAGCAGCGTGTGCATGCAATCGTAGAACGCGTACGGATCGGGCGCGATGAAACGGTCGCACGTTTCGCGCCAGTAGTCCGTCCCCGGCGAAGGCGACAGCACCGTGAACGACATTTCCGCCGGCGCGATCCGCTCGACGGTGCGGCGCAATCGGACGAAGTCCTCTTTCGTGAAATCGGGATTCACGATCAGCGCCGAGTGCAGCACGATGCCGATTTCGCGCAGGATCTCGACCGCGCGGCGGTTCGTGTCCGGATCGACGCCCTTGTTGAAGCCCTTGAGGGCGTCTTCTTCCATCGATTCCAGGCCGACGTAGACCACCTGCAGGCCGGCTTGCTTCCACAATCGGAACAAGTCGGGGTGCGCGCAGATCGTGTCGCTGCGCGCCCAACTGATGTACTGCTTCCGGATGCCCCGCTCGATCAGCCGCCGCGCGATGGCCTCGGCCCGCACCGGATTGATGAACATCTCGTCGTCCACGAAGTAGATGTAATCCTCGGGAATCGACGCGATTTCCTCCGCCACGTCTTCCGGATCCCGCTGGATGTAGCGCCCGTGGGCCAGATAATGGACGACGCAGAAGCTGCAGCGCCGTGGACAGCCGACGCTGGTGCGCATGGAAGCCACGCGTGGATACAGCGAGGCCAGCCGTTCGTCGGGCTTGCCCGACCAGATGCAGAAATACTTCGAGCGATCGACCAGATCGCGGCGGGGTTTGGCTACCTCCCGATAGTCGGGATGCGCCGGCGGCGGATCTGCGGCCAAACGGTCGAATTCGGGCGTTCCGACCGGCAACACGCCCTCGTCGGCGATGGGTTTGCCCGCCGCCAGCGCCGCCAGCAGCCGGCGGATGGCCACGGAACCCTCGCCGCGCACCACGTAGTCGAACCGTTCGGGCCGGTTCAAATCCTGCGGCGCGATACTCGCATGGACGCCGCCAACCGCGATTTTCGCGGCAGGCAAAACCTGCCGCACCACCCCCGCCAATTCGCGGACCGCCGCGGCTTGGTTCGAGTAACAGCCGAAACCCACCACGTCCGGCCGGAACGACGCCAATTTCCGCCGCAAAACGGCGAACGGTCGCCGGCCATGCGAC
This sequence comes from uncultured Verrucomicrobiota bacterium, assembly GCA_937872095.1. GTDB lineage: Bacteria > Verrucomicrobiota > Kiritimatiellia > CAIQIC01 > Lenti-01 > Lenti-01. Next base: position 24,074 of record CALMNW010000066.1, on the reverse strand, counting down.
AGATCCAGGATTTCCACCCGATGCGGAGGCTCGACGCCTCCGGCCACGATCTCCAGATCCAGCGGCTCCAGATGCAGGAACGAATTGAACCGGCGGGAAAGCGCGAGGATCAGATGGGGGCGAACCAGCAGAACGTTCATGTCACGGCTCCGTTTCCCGCGCCGACACCACGAGGCGATATCCATATTGCCGGTTGTGGACCACGATCCCGGAAGGAATCCACCCGTCCTCGCCCTGTCGGTATTCGCGATATTCCACGCGCCAGCGCACGCGGCCCTTTTCCAAGCGGACTTTCTCGACCAACCGGCCGTCCGCTCCCGCATAGCGGTATTCCGTCCGCCCGGTCTCGTCTTCCGCCGCAAAGACCAACCGGCCGTTTCGGATCCGATGCGGCGTCCCCGCCGGCGGGCTCCAATCGAAATACGCGCGCATCAGATCGAGTCCGGCCGCCTGCGCGAAATCGCCGCCGCGTTCCGCGATTTCCGGCGCGACGAAACGCCCTTCGATGCGGCCATGGTCGCAGACGACGTCGAACAGCTTGATGCCCACCGGATTCAGGCAGGCCACCGAAAAGGAACGCGCCGGCCGATCGACGGCGACATAGCCCAAGGCGGCCATTTCCCTCATGCGATAGCGGACCACGACGGCGTTGACCTGCTCGTAGGCGGGCGCGAGGCGGGCTTCGAAGCGGGCGGGAACGCCGTTCCATGCTTCTTTCTCGACGGAAAAAGGCGCGGGTTCGGGGAACGGAACCGTCGCACACCCCGCACACCAGGCACAAGCCGCCAGAACCCATATAACCGACCGTTTCATGCGCCGTCCTCCGGCGGGTTGAGCCGCGGGAACAACGTTTGCAGGGCGGGCAAAAGCAGCCAGGCGCACAAGTACCCCGCCGACACGCCGAACACCAGCGTGATCCCGATCGAGATAAAGGCCGGATGGCGCGCGATCAACAGCACCGCCGCCCCCAGCGCCGTAGTCAGGGCCGAAAGCGTCACCGCGCGGAACATGTCGCGCCGCATCCCGCGGCGAACGGCGTAGGCCATGCAAATGCCGTAGTCGATGCACAGTCCGAAAACCAAAATGCCGGCGATCAGGTTCGAAATATTCAGGGGCAACCCCCAAAGCGCCATTCCCGCCCCGCCCCAAATCAAACCCGCCAGCGCCGGAATCGCGGAAAGGAACAGCATCCCGAGCCGGCGAATCGCCAGCCCCGTCACCGCCACGATGAGAATCGCCGCCAAAATCGAAATCCGCTCCATCTCGCCCACCACCGACGTGGACAAGTCCTCCGAAAAAGCCCGCCGCGAAATCACGCGCAGGGACGGAATCTCGCCCTGCAACTCCCGGGCCGCGGCGATCCAGCGCGGCTCGTCCGGAACGAACGTGGTGATGCGCACCTGGCCGTCCTGTCCATGGACGAATTGCCGGCGCAAGGGTTCGAGAAATCCAACGGCTTCGGGCTCCGTCCCCGCCGGCGCCTGCCGCCATTCGGCGAATCGATCCCAAAAGGGCTGAAAGGCCTGGTCCGAAAAATCGAGGGCGACGGCTTCCGCCGTCAACGTCTCGCGGAACCGGTCGATCCGGGCATCGGTCCAAAAGGCATTCCATGCCGCGCGGCGCGCGCGCCGGGTCTCGTCGGAGGGGCACAAGGGCGAGAGGCTGGAAATCGCCGCGGCATCGAATCCCGCCGTCTGCAATCCATTGTAGACGCGGTCGTTCAGGCGCAGGGCTTCCTTTTCGTCCGCGGCGGCCACCACGAGGATCGCCGCCAAGGATTGTCCCCCGCCCCAGATTTGCATGGCGCGGGTTTCCTCGTCGAGCGTCGCCTGCGGCGTGCCATCCAGCTTGGAAACGTCCGGCTCCAGTCCCAGCCGGGTAAGCAATCCCAGACCGACGAGAAACCCGACGGCCGACAACCCGACGATGAGCCAAGCCCGTTTTCGCGCAGCACCGCCCGGGAGGGACGGATTCCCCGCCGACGCCGCCAGCGGTCCCGTCGCGATGCGGCCGCCGGACGGACGGATGAACGGCGGCAGCGCCCAAAACGCGTAGCCAAGGGAGATCAGGATGGCCGCCGACGCGAAAACCCCCAGTTGCCGATAGGCCGGAATGCCGGAAAAACAGAAGGTCGCGAAGACGCAGAGGGTGGTCAAGGCGCTCAGGGCGACGGGACGCCGGATGCCGGCCAGATTCCGGGCGGGATTTTCGCTCCGCGCCGCCACGTAGGTGTGGATGCCGTAGTCGACGGCGATGCCGGCGATCACCGAGCCGAATCCGATCACGATGAAGGAAAAACTGCGGAAAAGCCCGGCGGCCAAGGCCAAGGCCGGAACGCAGGCCAGCATCGGAATCAACATGATGCCGATGGCCCGGACGTCGCGATACACGCCCAGGAACAGCACGAGAAAGACCGCGGAAATCGCGAGCGCCGTGTTGCGGATGTCCCGGCGGATCACCGCTTCGTTGCCGGCGGTATGCAAATGGCCGCACACCAACCGCGTCTCGACCGTCGGCGGGAGATCCGCCGCGCGCGCGGCAAGATGGTCCAGCAAGCGGTGTCCCCCGGCCGTATCCGTCATCAGCACCGGCGTCTGCAAGATCATCAGCAAGTGCCGCCGCTCCGAATCCATCAAATGATTCCGCACGGGAACCGCGCGATAGCCGAAAGAGGCGACGGCCCGGAGAACGTTTCCAGCCAGGCGCCCGTTCCAATCCAGCGGATCGGAAGCCGGCGACACGGTCGACAACAAGCCCTCCGGCTTCTGCAGGCGGTTTTTCAGCGCCTGCAACGCCGCGCGGACATGCTCGGGCGACGAGACGCTATCCACCAGCCGCGCCAAATCGTCTTTCGAGGTGTATTCCGGTAGACGGCGAGCCAACCGATCGAAATCCTCGGTCACCGCGGCAGCCTGGAACCCCGTGTCCATGGGCGCGGCCAGCGCGGGATCGAGTCCGGCCGCATAGCAATCGGCGGCGGCCATGAGCGCGTCGGGATCGGCCGAACCGTCGCGCATGGAAAACGTGACGAGAATCTTGTCCGCCACCTGGATTTCCCGAAGGAAATCGAAGACGTCCCGCAAGTCCGACCGATCCGGCAGCATGACGTCGATGCGGCCGTCGAAAGCCAAGAAAGGCAGAACGACGCCGGACAGGAGCGTTGCCAGCGCGAGGATGGCCAAAATGGCCGATCGTCGCCGCAGCAGGCGACGCAGGCTGCCCTGGGTCGAGCCGACCACTAGAACTCCCATTCTTCCGGAGGCAGGTCGACGTTGATCTCGGTATCTTCGAACGTCAGCGTGGTGACGTCGCCGCTGCGATCGTCGATGCGGATCGACGCGATGTAGCGTTCATCCTCGCGGAACGTGACCGTCACCGACTTCAGCATCTTCGCGGACGGCGAATCCGGCCTGGGAACGAAGGCAAAAGCCGCCGGCGACGTCGCGCGGGGAACAATATCGTAGTCCTGCGCCAAGAGCGCATAGCGCCCGCCGAACCAGGCGTTCAACTGCTCCGTGACGGCCGAAAAAACGGGATTTCCATCCAAGGACATGGTTTGGGTTTTTCCGGTTTCGCCGTCCCATTGCTTGGCCTGCTGGTCCTGGATCGACAGAACGTATCGCATCGGGCTGTCGACCCGCCAAAGCAAACGCGACGGAGGTTCGACCAAGATGCTGCCGCGCGTCACCAGCGGATGGTTGAACAACGCCATTTTCTTTTCCTGGACGAACCGGGTCTTCACGGTTTTGACGCCGGACATGGTTTTCTCCATCCGGCCCAAGACGTCGGGCACGGGTTCCGGCGCCGCCCGGATGGCAACCGGAAAACACAACCCCAGGACCAGCGCGAGGCGACCGCAGGACAAGACCGGAAAACGGATCATTCCTCGTGCCATGTTTTCAGTTCCGCCTTCGAGACCAAGGTTTCGCCGCGGCGAACTTCCGCATCCACCACGCCGAACGTGCCGAGGCGGGCCTGCTTGCGCAAATGGATGGTCAGCCGGTCGCCGACGCGGATCGCATCGTGGATTTCCAGATTCCGGGCGCCGACCAGCATCCCGCGCTGCGGGGGTTGGTCGGGCCGCGCCGAACACCGATATCCATGCAGAACGGCCGCCGCCTGGGCCATCAATTCGATATGCGCCGCTTCGACCATCCGGCCTTCGCGGCAATGCGGGTTGTCCGGTTCGATGGCGGCCGTCACGGTGCCGGTCCGTTCGGCCACGGCCACCAGCGCAGCGACCATCCGGGCCGGACGTTGGTGCGGGACCAGGCGCGCCGCATCCATCGGCAGCAGGCCGCAATCGATCCCGTCCGCCTGATTGCGCCAGCACAACGGATCGGAACCCAGATAATTCCCCGTCATCTGGAACGCCGCGCCCCGGCAACCATAGCAGGTCGCGGCTTTCTCGCAGCTCCCGCAAGCGCCTTGGATGGTCTGCTCGTGGTTGCGCAGATCGGCGATGACTTCGCTGTCCGCCAGGATGTCGGCCAGCGGGCGTTCCCGGACGTTCCCGACGGGAATCGATACGCCGACGCAGGGCATGACGTCGCCCGACGCCCCCACCAGGCAGGAAAACGCGTGCCGCAGACAGGCATTGCCGACCAACGGTGGCTGCGCCTCCCAGATCCGGTCGAATTGCACCCGATCGATTTCCCGGATGGTTTCGAACAAATGCCGGATTTCATCCACGCCGGGCGAAAGATCCGGCCCGCTTTGCCGGGCGCGGCCCTGGGGCGTGATCATTTCGAAGTACGGTTCGATCCCTTCGGTCCGCATCCAGGTCCAGAGGCCGGGGAGTTCCGCCACGTTTTGGCGGCAAATCACCGTGCTGAGAGCCATTTTCGAGGTGGTCGACGGATAGCCGGCCGCGCGCAGATTGCGGTAGGCTTCGGCCATGACGGCGGCCGCCCCGGGCACCCCCGCCAGCCAGTCCTGGATCTGGTGGTCGGAAGAATGCCATTTCAAGACGACGTGCACGCCCAGCGCGAACAGCCGGGAGGCCATGGCGGGCGTCAGATTCGTTCCGTTGGTGAACATCTCGACGCCCATGCCCCGGCCGCGGATCCACTCGCACAAGTCCAGCGTGAAGGGATAGAGCATGGGCTCGCCGCCCAGCAAAATGATTTTCCGGGCGCCCAAAGCCTGCGCCTGGGCGACGATGTTGCGGATCTCCTCCGGCGACAATTCCTTTGCCCCGGGGTCGGCCGCGCCCACGTCGCCGACATAGCAATATTTGCAACGGAAATTGCAGGCCGTGCCGACTTCGATTTCCATGGTCAACAGACCATGGGCGGCCTTGGTCTTGGCGATATCCTCCGGAGAGAATTCCTGGCCGAACAATAGAGACGCACAACTCATTTCAGACTTATGGGATTACGCGAAAAGTGAACCACAAGATATGCCAACCCAGACGGCCCCGCAATGGGATTCTTCAAGGAAAATCCAAGCTTAGCCGGGCGGCAGCCTCGCCCAGCGCCATGCAGACGCCCATGACGCGGATCGAAGCGGCCGCGGCGGAATCCGCCGAAATCGCCGCGCCCGCGCACAAAAGGTTTTCCGGACCGGTTTTCGGCTGAAGACAGCGGCGGGGCACGTCGTGCCACTCGCCGTCCGGCAGATAGCGGAAAACGACGCCGGCGTCTTCCGTCCATTGTTCGAGGGGCCAGGCGTTGCGCGCAATGCCGTCCGGGAACTTGCGCGCCGTCCTCACGTCCTCGCCCGTCAAAACGTAGTTGCCGACCAGATGCCCGGTTTCCCGCGATAGCGGGGCCGGAAGATACCGCACGATCTCCCCTCGCCCGAAAGCCGGGTCGTTCTTCAAAACGGCCCAAACCGCTTCCGCGTCATCCCGGGCACGAGCGAGCGACTGTACGGGAACGGCCAGTTTGACCCAGCCGGAACCCGGTTCGTGACCCGGTTCCCAGGTCGTGAAGGCCAGATGGGCGGCGAGCCGCCCCGCTTCCACTTCGCGCCGCAGCCGCAAAGGCACCGCAATGGACAATCCCATGGGATCGGCCTTCGGCGCTTGGATGCCGCGCACCTCGAATCCGTACCCGGCCATGGCCGGAGCAACCGGACGTTCGACCGCACCACCGGCTAGCCGGCACAGATCGGCGGTTCCCGTGCAATCGATCGCCGCGCCCGGTTTCAAGACGAGCCCCGACGCCAATTCGATCTCTTCGAGGCGGTCGCCCGCGCGCGCCGCGCGAACGGCCGGATCCCGCAGATGCAGCCGGATATTCGACTCGCGGGAAAGGAGTTCTCCGGCACAGGTTTCCAGCGCCTGGCCGCCGGCGAACGGCAAGAGCCAAACCCGGCCGCGGCGCACGGCGTTCGCCGCCGGATCGCCGCCGGCCAGATGCCGGCAGAAATCGAGCGTCGTGTCGCCATGGAGAAAATCGCCCGGCCGATCGCCGCCGGCACAAAAGAGTCCGCAGACGAAGCGATGCAGACCGTGGATCGCCATGCCGCCGATCCGCCCCGTCGCCTCGACCAGCGCGACGCGCGCCCCCCGGCGAGCCGCCGCCAGCGCCGCCACGACGCCCGAGGTGCCCGCACCGACCACCGCGACGTCGCATCGTTCGGGCCGTGGTTTCATTGCGCGGCCGGCGCTCCGTTCAGCAACCGGTCCCGGAATTCGTCCAGCAAGGACGCAATTTCGTCTTCCGGCAAGATGCCCTCAAGGTAGGACAAAACCACGTGGTACGAATCGCCGCTGCGGTTCAGGATCAACCCCAGGCCGGGCGGAACGGGAATGACCGGCAAATGGACGTGGGTTCGGATCGGACAGCCCAGAACGGTGGTCGCCTTGAGCAAGGGATCGCCCAGGCACGTCAGCGCGAAGGACGAGAGCCGGTTGCGGAAAAAGGTGAACATGAATTTCCAGAACGGACGGGGCGGCAGAATCCGCATCAGCAGGTTCGCATCCTCGATGGCGGCCGGCATGCCCGCTTTCACCTGCGCGACCATCTGGTCTCGCAGGGTCCGGGCCAAGGCGTCGCGCGCTCCCGCCGCGGCCATGGGAAACCCGAAATACAGGAACGAGAGATCGTTGAAAAAGAAGTGCGGCGCGCGAGCGCCCGGAGGCCGCAGGCGGCTGGTCGAAACCGTGATGATGAAATCGGCGCCGGGCGCGACGCGCCGGGCGAACCGCGGCTGGAACGTCGCGGCCGCCGTGGCCAGAACATAGGGCGTGAACATCAGATAACCGGCCGTTGCGAAGGCCTGTTCCTGCGCGCGCCGGGATTCCTGCGCGTCGAGGGACAGAAGCCGGAAGCGGAAAGGCCGGCGGCCGGCATCTTCAGGCAGATCCAAGTTGGCGGTGGCGCCCGGCAGCAGTTCCCGCATCGCGCGATTCAGTTTCTGCCCGCTCGCGAACCGTTTGCCCCATTGGTCGAGATGGGCGGGTTCCGGCGCCCGGGGATCCGGAAATTCGCTGGGCGCCGCCCGGCCGTCGGCATAACGGCAGAACAGATCGATGAACCGCTCGGCACCGGCCGCGTCGAAAAGCAGATGGTCGAACGAAAATACGAGCGCGGCGGCGGAATCCGCCCCCTGCAGGCAATCCAGCGCGACGGCGCAATCGCGCAACCGGTCCGGATCGTTGGCCAGTTTTTCGATCCAGCGGACGACGTTTTCCGACGTCGCCGCGCCGAAATCCTCCACGAGCCGGTAGGGCGCCGTCCGGTCGCCGACGTCGCCGGGAATCTTCCAGTACGGGGCCAGGCACCAACAGCGGGCGGCCCGCCCCCACAACAGCGGGAAGCGCGCGCAATACTCCTGGAAACGACGTTGCAGGAGCGCGGGCTCGAAACGCCCTTCGACGAACACCGCCACGTGGAAACTGCTGGGGCGGCCCGTGGTTTCGAGCGTGCCGTGCCGGAGCGCGGCGACGCACCAGTCCGCGCCCCCCAGATAGCGCTTGCGCGGCGAACTGGGAACCTTCATTGCCGCTGCGCCCCGGCGATCCGCTCCGCCAGCACCGACAACGAAGCGAAATCGTCCTGGGATAGGCCGGAATTCATCAACGAAAGACCAAACTGTTTTTCGATGAAAACCAGCAGATCGACGAAACCCATGGAATCAAGCCCCAGCAAATGCAACGGCTGGTCGGGAGCGATGCCTTCCGGCTCCGCGCCCAGCAGAAACGCCACGTGCGATTTCAATTCCAGCAATATATCGTCTGTCTTCATGGTCCAGGTCGTCTTTCCTCGAGTGCATGGAGGGTAATCGCGCGGCAACGCGGCCCGCATGCGGATATCACTTGAATCGATCCCCCCGCCCCTTCTTGTCCAACCTCGCCGCCCGGGAATCCGCAGGAAGCCAGCGGCAGAACGTCGGGAAAGAACCGGTTTTCGCGGCGCATGAGCCAGGCGACCGCGAGATGGAACGCGCTCCCGATGCGGGTACTGCCCAGCAACGAGACGTAGGTCCTCGCCGGAACAGATGGCAAAGCCCGCCGCCGCAGTTCCGCGTCGTCGCTCCCCAGTGCGCCGGCATTGAACAGATGGCAGGCGGCGGTGGAAGACGGTTCGTTTTCCACGGAAATCCGCGGGCCCGCCGTGCGTTCCAGGCGAACGAAAACGGCTCCTTCGCCGGGGACGTAGGCCATCTGTTTTTCCGACGAAAACCGGGCCACGCCATCGGGCGAACAAGCCCATTTTCGCCGAACCACGTGGGCCAGCACATCCGACGTCTCGTCCACGGCGCCCACGAGCACGGCCTCGCAGCGACCGCCCTCCAACCAGGCGTCCGCCAAGACCAGCGCCTCTTCGAACGGCATCGCCAAATCCGCCACGGTCAGCGCCGGGCCATGAAGGTGCGCGGCCGCCGCGACCATCGAAGCCGCCGCGGCATGGACCGACTGGGAAAACACCGTCGGCGACGCCTGTTCGTCTCCGAATTCGAGCAGGTCGTTCACGAACTTGAACACCGTGCCGTGGGGACCGAACGCGGTGGCCAAGATGATGCCGATGCGTTCCGGGGGCACTTCGCAACCGGCCAAGGCCTCCGTCGCCGCCAGCAAGGTCATCTTGCAGAACCGATCGGCGCGCCGGGCCGGCGCCAGCACGGGGTTGCCGGTCAAAGCCGCGGCGGGAACCTTCAAGACCGGAACTTGTTCCTTCTCCAGCCTTTCGCCTTTCAAGGGCTGGCCGGCAGCCAAAACGTCCCGCAGGGCCGACACGCCCGCGCCGCCCGGGAATACGATGCCGACTCCGGCGAGGTTCACGGCGACACCTCCCGCCGTTCCAGCACCAAGGCCGAATTGTTGCCGCCAAACGCCAGCGAGGTGGACAGCGCATGCCGGCGAATCGTCGGCGTGACCTCCGTCAACGGCGCGAAGGGAATCGCCTCGTCGCGCTCTTCGAATCCGATGCTCGGCGGAATCCAGCCTTCGCGCAGGGCCAAGGCCGTAAAGACCGTTTCGATGCCGCCCGCCGCGCCCAGCGCGTGGCCCGTGGCGCCCTTGGTCGAAATCGCCCGCACGCCGGCACCGAATATCCGAGCCAGCGTCGCGCCCTCGATGCGGTCGTTTTCCGGCGTCGAAGTGCCGTGGGCGTTGATGAAATCGATATCGGCCGGCTCGATGCCCGCCTCGCGCAAGGCGGCCCGGATGGCCAATTCCAAACCGAGGCCTTCGGGATGAGGCGCCGTCAGGTGATAGCCGTCCGAAGCGCCGCCGAAACCGGCCGCGAACAAGTCGCACGTCCGCCCGCGCCGTTTGGCGCTCTCCTCCCGTTCCAGCACGACGACGCCGGCGCCCTCGCCCAGATTCAAGCCGCGACGGGTCCGGTCGAAGGGCTTGCAGGGCTCGGGGCTGGTCAGGCCCAGCGCATAGAAGCCCACCGTGGGGATGGGGCTCAATTCATCCGCGCCGCCGGCAAGCACGGCGTCGCACCGGCCCGCCTTCAGCCAGGACATGGCCACGCCCATGGCATCCGTACCCGACGAACAGGCATTGACGATGGTCAGGACCGGCCCCGTGGCCCGGACCTCCCGGGCAATGCGCTCGGCCAAACTGCCCGCCGCAAACCGCTCGACGGGTTCCAGCGAAGGATTCCCCGTGGCGCGATACTCGGCATAGAACGGTATGTCGTTCAACTGGCAGGCGACCGTGGTGCCCAGACAAACCCCCAGACGAAATCCGTCCGGCAGGGGCGACAATCCCGCATCGGCCAGCGCCTGCCCAACGGCTTGCACGGCCAAATGGAAGGTGCGGTCGACTTGTGCGCCCCCCGCAACGGCAAACATCGGCAGCTCGACGGGAAGTTTGGCGAACGGGCAGATGGTGCAGTCCGGCCGCCTCCCGGCGCGCAAGGTCTCCAGCGAGGACTCCACGCCGGAACCCGCCGCGGACACCACGCCCAAACCCGCGATCGCCACCTGATCGTTCATGCCAACGCCGAAAAACTAGGCGTGCGTTTTCTCGTAGATGAACTCGGCCAGTGAATTCACCGTCTGGAACACCTTGCGGCCGACTTCCATATCCTTGATTTCCACGCCGAAGTGCCGCTGCAGGACGACCACGATCTCCACGGCATCCAAGGAATCCAAGCCGAGCCCCCCGCCGAAAAGAGGATCGTCGTCCTTGATTTGATCGGCCGAAACGTCCTGCAAGTTCAGGTGTTCGATCAGATGCGTTTTCAGCTTTTCCTTGATTTCGGCCAAAGCCTGTTCTCGATTGTCCATGCTCGCTCCTGCTCTATTTGGTTCAGATCGTTTATATCCCAATTATCCGGCGGCGGAAAGACCCGATTCCAGCGCCCGCGACGGGTTTTGGACGGCATTCATGCCTTCGGGGTCCCCCAAATATCGTCGAATAGAAAGCATTGGTAGGGATGCCGGCGCACGAACTCCTCCAGCGATTCCGCGTAAAGCGCCACGGCTTTGCGGGTCGATTGGCGATCGTCCGGCGCCGGCGGCGCAAACAGCGCGGCTTCCATCGCATACGAAACCACCCCGGTCTTGGCGACGAACAAAGCCAGGACCGGGCAACGGGCCGCGCGCGCCACCGCGAAAGCGCTGGCGGGAAAACGGGCGTCCTCCCCCAGAAACGGAACGGCCACCGTCTGGCTCCCGTAGGCGCGATCGCCCATGATCGAGACGATCTCGCCATTTTGGAGCCGGGCGACCATTTCGACCACGCATGCCGGCCCGGCTTCGGGCGAGATCACGTGGAACCCGGCGTCGTCGCCGCGCACGTGCGCGTGCACGTCCGGCGTTTCCGCTTCGTTCATCAGCAGGGACACCGGCCGCGCTTCCGTCAGGTTCCGCAAATGGGGCAAAGCCAGCTGCCAGCCGCCGACGTGGGACAAGAGCAAGACGAACCCGGTCGGCTTTCCGGCCAGCGCGGCGCCGGCCTGCTCCACCTGCGCCGTATCGAAACGGAAATCGACGTGGCCGACGTTGTGGGCGCCGCGATCGATCAGACACTTGCCCTGGTTGATGAACAGGCGGCAGGTGGCCAACCGCCGCGCCAGCGGGGACTGCTTCGGGAAAATGCGGCGCAAATAGGCGCCGGCCGCGGCAATCGCCGCGCGGTCGAACAACGCATAGTACGGCGCCACGAAATAGAGCAGGCCGTACGCCCCCCGCAGTCCCGTGAAGCGCAGCGCCGTCCGGAAAAACCAGAAGCCCAACGCGTTGCCCCGGCCGCGAGGACGCGGCCGCGCCGGCGGCGGCGAGGCGCAGGAAACTGGATCTGCGGCGGTCATGTGGGCGGAGTTCCGCGCCGGTCGCTCCGCTTGAGCAGCAGATCGATCGACATGCCCGTGTAGCCCAGCCGGTGCAGGAAGGCCAGACCGCTGTCCATCGCGTCGGGCGGATAAACCACGTGCCGATGCGCCTTGAAAGCCGCGATCAACCGCTCGTGCAATCCATCCCGGTCGAGCGCGGGCGAGAAGTAATAGACCGGATGCAGCAGATCGGTTTCCGGTCCGATCAACCCCTCCGCCAGTGCCCTTTCGGCCAGCGGCGTCTCGGGCAAGATCCGCACGCCGAGAAAAATGAACGAAGCCGCGCCTTTCAACTGCAGGACGTTGGCGATGCCCTCTTCCACCGTTTCCCGCGTTTCTTCCGGACCGCCCATCATGAAATAATGCGAAACCGTCAGTTGCGCCGCCAAGAAACGATCGTGGACGGCCTTGACCTCCGCGAAGTTGAAATCCTTCCCCATCCCGCGCAGCGTCGCGTCGGACGTCGCGTCGGAACCCAGCTCGACGGCGTTCAGGCCGGTCGCCTTCATCTCTTCGAGGATTTCCGGCGACAGCATTTCAGGCCGAAAAAATCCGGTCCACGGGATCTGGACGCCCCGTTTCCGCATGGTCGCCACCAGCTTCCGGTAATGGCCGGCCTGGTCGTTGAAGATCGAATCCGTGAAAAAGATCTGCTTGGCGCCGCGGGCCTGGAGCGCCAGCACGTCGTCGACGACCCGCTCGGGATCGCGCGGACGGATGCGATGCCCTTCCAGCAGCGGATACGTGCAATAGGCGCAACGGTGCGGGCACCCGCGCTTGCTCTGCAGCGGCGTCACGCCGCCGGCACCCTGGTAAAACGCCAAAATCGCTTCGTCGTACGCGGGCGCGGCCATGCCGGCCGCGTCCAGCGTGGCCCCGGCGCGCCAGATGCGCTGCTCCGGGCGCTCGCCGCGCGCCAGCCGGTCCGCCAGCTCGACCGCGAGACGTTCCCCTTCGCCCACGATGCCGTAATCCGCGCCCGCGGCCGCCAGCACCTGCTCCGGCATCACGGAAAATCCCGGACCGCCCAGCAGAATCGGCGCGGCGCTCGCCGCGCGCAGCGCCGCCGTCAGATCCGCGAGTTGATCGACGTACCACGCCTCGTTGCAGGCGTTCACGTTGTCGAGGTTCCGGAACGAAATGCCGATCAGGCCGGGCGGATCCGCGGCCAGGGTTTCCCGCAACTTCTCCAGCGAAAATCCGCCCGCCAGCATGTCGTACTGGCGCACGTCGTGGCCGGCCTGTTGCAGGGCGCTCGCGACCACCGCCATGCCCAGCGGATAGACCGGATACGGCGCGACCACCGGATTGCAGGATACCAGCAGGATCTTCATGGGGTCCCGCCGCCTCCCGCGCCCCAGCCCTTCCGGTCGCGGCGCCGGCCGACGTCCGGATTCGTCCCGTCCTTCATTTCCTTGTGGATGACCTTCAGGAAGAGGCGCGCCATCCGCGTGGCGGCGTCGGCCTCCTTGTAGAAGGCATCCCAAGCGTAGTGGTACATCTTTTCCAGCACGTCCGGAGCCATCTTGGCCGGACGGTAGACCACTTCCGAACCGGTATAGCGGATCCAGTCGTTGTGCAGGATGCGCCCTTCCCGTTCCAGCTGTTCGCGCACCGGCGTGTGCGGGAACGGCACCAGCACCGTGAACTCCGCCATGTCCAACTTCATTTCCAGCAGGAAATCGACCATGCGCTTCACGTCGTCTTCCGTCTGGTCGTCCAGCCCCAGCAGAATCGTGCCTTCGATCCCGATGCCGTGCGCGTGCAGCCGCTCGATCCGGCGCCGGATGCCCTTCGTGATGCCGGCCACCGCCTGATAAACGTACCAGCAGCCCGCGTCTGCCGCCAGCGACAGCACTTCGTCGGTGTCGAAGATCGGATGCGAAACCCATTTTTTCTTCAGCGGCGCGATGGCCTTGAACAATTCCTTCTCCCAATGGCCATCCTGCGCCAGCGAGTTGTCGACGATGAAAAACCGGTTGTTCGGGATCGCCGCCATTTCCGCCACCACGACGTCGATCGGCCGCGGCCGGAACGAGCACCCGCCCAGATACGGCGTGCAGCACGGGAAACACTTGAACTTGCAGCCGCGGGAGGCGTGGATCAGATCGACCATCTGCACGCCCCGGAAATTATAGCGCGGCCGGTTCAGGATGTCCCGGCGCGCCGGCCCGACCAACCGGATGTCCGGCGGATTGCGCAAGAAGTCGTAGACCGGCTTGAGGGCCCCCGCCTTTAAATCGGCGAGGACCTGCTCCATGCGGCCTTCGGCCTCGCCGAGGAATACGCTGTCCGCATGGGCCTTCGTTTCCTCCGCGTGCAGCATCGTGGCGATGCCGCCGAAAATCACCGGAACGCCGCGCGCGCGATAGGCATCGGCGATTTCCCAGGCCCGGGGAATCTGGCAGGTCAGCATGACCGACATCGCCACCAGATCGGGCTGATCGTTCAAATCCAACGGATCCACGTTCTCGTCGACGAACGCGATCTGGACGTCCCGCGGCAGGGTCGCGGCGAAGCACACCGGCCCATGCGGCGGCAGATGGAATTCCGTCTGGTGTTGCAGTTTCGGCCAACGGGGATAAATCAGCTTCAAATTCATGGGTTTTCCTTATGTTGGGATCGTGCGGCGCCCCAGACCGTCGCCTGGAATGCGCCGGATTCCGTCTCCAGCAAAACAACGGCTTCGCATTGCCCTTCCGCCAGCAGGCCGCGCGCGGCCCGCTCGGCGGCGGCCGGGGTTCCGTCCGCATCCGCGAGATAGAGCAACGGCCCCGTCAAACGGCAGGCGATGGCGCATTCCGCCGCGATCGCGGTTGGCAGAGTATACGCGAACATTTGGCCGCGCGCCAGCGTCCGGCCCGAATTCACGTAATCGGCGAAATAGGCGGCATTGGCCCGTTCGCTGCCGGCGCGGTCGCACGCGATCAAGCCGATGCGGCCGGTGGCGGATATCCGACCGGCCGCAGCCAAGGCCCGGCGCACGGCAAAATACGCCTGCCGGACATCGGCTCCGAACCGGCTGAAGTTGCGCGGCAAGGCGGGGATTTCTTCCGGCGTCGCCGCAGCCTCCGCGGCGGAAACCCGGGCAGTACCGAGCAGCTGTGCAGAGATTTCCGCGGATCGAGCTGCACGAGAAAGCTGATGCGGCGCCAAGGTCAAGGCCACGGCCGCGTTGGTCCCGCCGAAGCCCGAATTGGTCGAAATCGCGAGGCCAGCGGAATCCACGGACCGCGATTCCCCGGACACCCAGCCGATGGCCGCATCCGCCGCCCGGCGCAATCCCACCGTCGGCGGAATCCGGCCGCGCCGCAGGAATTCGAGCGCCAGCAGGACCTCCGCCAAGCCGGCCGCCCCCAGCACATGGCCCATGCCGCCTTTCACGGAAAACGTCGGCCGCGGCGCCTCGCCGAACGCGCGGCGAAACGCCAGCATTTCCATTTGGTCGTTGTAGGCGGTGCCCGTGCCATGGGCGCAAAGAAACGCGACGTCGGCAGGCGCGCCGCCCGCCATGGCCACGGCGGCGCCGATCGCGTCCGCCAGCGGCGCGCCGTCGCGCGATGGTCCGGTCAGGTGGTTGGCGTCGCAGGTGAGGCCCCAACCGGCCACCCCGCCGAGGCAAGGCCGGCCCTCGCGCGCGGCCCGGTCGCCCCGCATCAGCAAGGCGCCCACGAAAGCCTCGCCCAGCGCGACTCCTTTGCGATCCGCATCGAACGGATGTGCTCCGTCCGGATCGACCGCCATCAGCGCCGCGAAGCCCGCCAGCACGAATTCAGAAAGGATATCGGCGCCGGCCACGAGCGCGCATTCGATTTCGCCGCGGCGGATGGCGCCGGCCGCCAACGCGAGCGCGGCCGTCGAGGACGCGCAGGCGGAGGAAACGACATGGATCCGTTCCGATGCCACGCCGAAGGCCGCGGCAGCCAAACCGTGCAGACGGGAAAACCCGCCTTGCCCGGCGAACTCGGCGCCGGCGAACGTGGCGGCTTCCAGTTCATCGATCGCGCCCGCCGTCGTAGCCAAGTAGATGGGTGCATCTTCCGGCAGTTCCAGGCCGGCCAAACCCGCGCGCAACAAGGCCGCGAACCGGCCGAAGCCGGAAACCGCCAGATCGTCCGGCGGAATCGCGCCCACGAATTGAGCCGCCACTGCCGCTGGTCCTTCCCGGCCGGACGCCGGCCGCAAAGCGCTTTTCCCGGCCAGCAAGCCGTCCGCGCAGCGCGCTACTCCGCGCCCGTAGGCGGAGAGCAATTCCTGCGCGACGATGCAAACGGCTTCTACGCCTGCAGGCACGCGAATTCCCCTTTCCGCCAGCGCTCCAGACAGTCGAGCCAGATTTTCGGCGGCACGAAACAAACCGCGCCGGTTTTCCCATCCGTGAAAACCTGTACCGTGCGCGCCACCACTCGCAGCGATCCGTCCGGCCCGTACACCTGGTAGCTGGTATTGAGCCGCGCGGCCTCGGTTCCGTGCAGGCGGGCCACGATCTTCAATTGCTCGTCCAGCCGCGAAGGCTGCAGATATTCGACTTCGTAGCGCACGATGGGCGGCTGGATGCCCGCGCGATAGAAATCCTCGTGCGACAGCCCGCAGCGGTCGCGCAGCACCGCCGAAGCCTGCTCGAAAAACGTCGCGTACCGCCCAAACCAGACGATCCGCATCGGATCGACCTCCGAAAACCCGACCCGGTGCTGAACCGCCGTTTGGATCGGGGGATAGCCCGGTTCGTCCGGAAACGACAGGGCCTGTTCGCGCCTACGGTTCATCGCTGGCTCCTTTGTCCGCCGCCACGAACTGCATTTCGGCGATTTTCGCGCCATCGCGATTCCACTTGCCGATAATCCGGAGCCGGCCCGCATCTTCCGGATCCGGCACCGACTGGTACGCCCAAACGGCCTCCTGATCCGGCGCGATCGCCTGGGTGAACTTGGCGTAGGCCAACCGGCGCAGCCGCAACGGACGGCCGACCGCTTGCGCCGCGATCTGGACCGCGGCATCGACCAGCACGACCCCCGGCACGACGGGTTGCCCCGGGAAATGCCCCGCGAAATACGGCGCGGACGCCGGGAAGCGCACGCGGGCTTCGCCGCGCGCGCCGTCGTCGTTTTTGCGGATTTCCACGATTTCCATGGCTAGGCTTTCGGCGGCACGGCGCTTCCGCGCCGGTCGATGAACCGGATGGGCTTGCGCGAATGGGCCACGTAGACCTGCCGGCGTACCTCTTCCTCCGGTTCCACGCAGAGCTGGACTCGCACGCGCAGGCGCGCCAGCAACCGGTCTTCGATCTTGCGACGCGTCTCGGGCCGGTCGGGATTGACGCTCAGGTGGATGCTGGCTTGGTCTTCCCCGCCCAGCGTTTCGATCTTCAGATAGTATTCGCCGATTTCGGGCACGTCGTTGAGCACTTCGAACGCGGTGGCCGGATAAAACGTGGTGCCGCGGATCTTCAACATTTGCGCGCGGCGGCCCAGAATCGGGCTCAATCGCGGCGTATGGCGCCCGCACGGGCACGGCTCGACGGCCAGATAGCCGACGTCGCCCGTGCGGAAACGTACGAGCGGCATGCCCTCGATGCCCAGCGGCGTCACGACCACCTCGCCCGTCTGGCCCGGCGGCAAGACGCGACCGCCCTCGTCCACGATCTCGACGATCCCCAGATCCGGCGCGGCGTGGCCGCCGCGCCGCGCGGAACATTCGCAGAAAGACGTCACGATTTCGGACGAGGAATAGGTCGAATACGCCGGCGCGCCCCAGAGGCGCTCCAAATCCTGCGAGAGCGCCGTCGGGTTCAGCTCCGCGTCGCGCAGCGGTTCGCCGATGCAGATCAGTCCGCGAATGCCCTGCGGGGGCCGGCCCAGATCGTGCAAGTGCTTGCCGAGCTTGCGCAGGAATCCCGGCACGCCCACCACGAACGTCGGGTTTTGCAGCGCGATGACCGCCGCATGGCCTTCCGCCAAGTTGAGCCCGCTGCGGATGGTGCACGCGCCGACCGCCTGCGCGCCGAGGTGATAGGCGTAGCCGGCCACGAAGCAGCGGTCCAGCGTGCAGGTCAGCAGCACGCGGTCCCCCGGCCCCATCCCGCACCCCCGGAAACAGACCGCCTCGTTGTAGGCCAAGCGTTCCAAGTCCCGCGCCGTGTACATGACCCGCGTCGGACGGCCCGTGGTGCCGGACGATTGCACGATGTCGCGGACCGCTTCCGGCGGCACGGCGAGAAAATCATCGTTGTGCGCTTCCAGATCGGCCTTGGTCGTCAGCGGCAGGTCGCGCAACGCTTCCAGCGGGAACCGACGCAGCGACGGTTTCGCCGCGCCGACCAGTTTCCGGCGGTAGAACGGAGCGCGGATGCAGTGGCGCAGATGCGCGGCCAACCGCCGCTCTTGCGCGGCCTGGATTTCGTCCGCGGAACGGAAGGCCAGTTCGAATTCACGGCGCAACGGATTCATGCGGTGGCTCCCATGCGATCCACTTCGTCCTGGATCAACCGACGCACGTGGGTTTTCAGCTGGTACGGTGTCATGGCGCCATAATCAGCCCAAGGCATTTCCGGCAGGCACCGCATCCGCACGGTCGCCGGCTCCAAGATCCAGGACCCCTTGGCCGGGGTCCGTTCGTTGCCGACGATGCAGACCGGCACCAAGGGCACGCGCAATTCCAGCGCCAGGCGGAACATCGTCCCGTGGAACGGGCCCACCTGGCGGCTGCCGGACCGGGTCCCTTCGGGAAACACCACGATCGAGTTGCCTTCGGCCAGCAGACGCTCCACGGCGGCGCGGAATTCTTCCGGCG
This sequence comes from uncultured Verrucomicrobiota bacterium, assembly GCA_937872095.1. Lineage (GTDB taxonomy): Bacteria > Verrucomicrobiota > Kiritimatiellia > CAIQIC01 > Lenti-01 > Lenti-01. The sequence continues at coordinate 5,547 of CALMNW010000066.1, read as the reverse complement.
ACATTTGCTCGATGTTCAGAAAGCCCGCCCAGCGCGCGAACACGCCGATGACGGGCAGCCGAAACGGCCAAGCCTTCACCACTTCCACGCCTTCCTCGGGCACCAGGGCCAGCAGGAACGCGTCCAGCGCGGACACGTGGTTGGCGACGAAAAACTTGGTCGTCCGCTCGTCCCGCGGCGGCGATTCGTACACCGTCCGCAGCACGGGCCGCGCCACGATTCGGACGACTCCCGCGCCGTACCAGATGATCGCGCGGCGGAACCGGCGCATGTTGCCCCGGTGCGAATGGAACGGCGCGCCGGCGACCATCCACAGGGTCATTCCCGCCACCGCCGCCAAGGTGTAAACCGCCAGCAAGGGATAGAACGCCACCGAGTAGCAAATGCCCCAAGCCCGTCTCATCCCTGCTGTTCTTTTTGGATGGTCTCGATGAAATCGTAGACGTCGCCCAGCGTGCGGATGGCGCGCACGCGGTCGTCGTCGCGGATCTGAACGCCGAACCGCTTCTGGATCGCCACCACCAGATCCACCGTGTCGAGGCTGTCGAGCCCCAGATCAAGGAAGACGTTGGCTTCGGGTTTCAGGCGTTCGGGCTCGATCTCGAAAGATTCGGCGAACACGGCGTTGGTCTTGGATACGATTTCTTCTCGGGTCATGGGGTTCCTCCGTCCGTCCAGCGGCGGCACACGAGCGAGGCGTTGATGCCGCCGAACGCAAAGCTGTTTTTCAAGAACGTCCGGGCGGCCGTCGGCTCCCGCGCCGCGACGTGCCGGATACCCTTGCATTCTTCGGCCACCGTTTCAAGATTCCGCGTAGGATACAAGTGGCCGCGCCGCAACCCCTCGATCGCGGCGACGAGTTCGATGGCCCCGGAAGCCCCCAGCGTATGGCCCAGATTCCCTTTCAGGCTGCTGACTGGGACGTTCTCGCCCAAGACGTTCCGGATGGCGGCGGCTTCCTCGCCGTCGCCCTGGATCGTGGACGTCGCATGGGCGCTCACGTAGTCGATCTCGGGCGGCGCGCAGCGGGCGTCCGCCAGCGCCGCCCGCATGCAGGCCGCGATGCCGTCCCGGTTCGATTCGCTGATGTGGGAACCTCCGCTGCACGTGTGGAAGCCGAGGATTTCCGCGTGGATCCGCGCGCCGCGGGCCCGCGCCCGCTCCAGATCCTCCACGACGACGATGCCGGCCCCCTCGCCGCAAACGAGGCCGTCGCGCGCGGCGTCGAAGGGACGCGAAGCTGCTTCGGGCCGATCGTTGTAGCGCACGGAGGCCGCCATCAACATGTCGAACGAGCCCGTGACCGTCGCATGCAGTTCTTCGGCCCCTCCGCAAAAAACGGCGTCCTGCCGGCCCGACCGGACCAGGTCGAACGCCGCGCCGATCGCCTGCAGGCTCGAGGCGCAAGCCGCGTTCGTGGAAAGCAACACGCCCCGCAGCCCCAGATATTGCGCGACGTTCATCGCGACCGTGTGCGACAGGCACTGGAAGAACTGCATGGATTGCAGGATTGAAAAGTCCTTTTCCGGAAGCATCGTTTCGTAGACCTGGCTCAGCGCGATCGCGCTGCCCGTCGTCGAGCCCGCCACGCAGCCCGTGCGGCCGTCGCCCACCCCTTCGGCCACCAAGCCGGCGTCGCGCAAAGCTTCCTGCGCCGCCTGCGCGGCGAAAATGCTCATGCGGCTCATCGAGCGCCGGTTCTGGCGGGGAATGGCTTTTTCGTTCTTCAGTTCCGCCGGCGCCGCCACCAGGCTCCGCAAGCCTTTGTATTCCGCCCATTCCGGCATCGCGCGCACCCCGTGCCGGCCCGCGTCCAGCGCATCGGCCTGCTCCGCCACGGTTCCGCCCAAGGGCGAAACCGCACCCATTCCCGTAATGACCACCCGTTTCATCTGCCGTTACCGAGCTCCCGCCGTCGTTTCGTCGAAGACTTCCTTGCCCACCATCTGGCGGACCACGAACAAACCCGACATCATCGCGCCCAGCACCCCCGGCAGCAAGGCGCTTTGTCCCGCCGCATAGAGATTTCGGATCGGCAAGCGGCCAAACAGCCCGAATTGCCCCACCTTCTGCTTGATGCCGTAGGCGCTGCCGCACGGGGAGTTCAGATAGTCCCGGAAGGTCAGCATCGACGCCGTGTCCACCCATCGAACCCGGTCCGCATACGGCACCAGCCGACCCAGCCGTTTTCCGATCGCCTCCAGACGCGTCCGCTTGTATTCCAGATAATCCGCCGGGCGTTGCCGAACTTTCGTCTGCGCCCAAGGCGCCACGTCCTGCGCGAACGACATTTCCAAAGCCGAAATCGACGGGGGCGTTCCGGCCGCCGGATCGCCGGGCACTTCGATCACGACCAGCGGACGCTCCTGCGCCGTCGCCGGATCCATCAGCGCATCGAAGTCGACCCCGGGGAATTCCGAATAGACCGACCGCGCGAAATCCGGTCCCGGCGCGGCGCCATCCAACACTCCGTAGGCGGCCAAAAAGCCGATCGACGGTTCGAACGCGCCCACCCGCTCCCGGAAGGCGGGACTCGGATGCAACGGTCCCAGCAGGTCCAGGATCATGGCCGGATCGATCGTCAACAGGCACCGATCGAAACCGATGGCCGCCCCGTTCGACAAGATCGCCTCGCCGGCCTGTTTGTCCTTCCCTTGCGCGAAGGACGCCAATCCGCAGCCGCAACAAATCTCGACGCCGGCCCGTTCGGCGGCTTTGGCCAGCGAATCGGCCAGCGCGTCCCCGCCCCCCGCGAGCGTCCCGCCGGACTGATGGAAGCCATAGGCGACCCGCGCGTGGGCCGCGAACGAAACGCAAGACGGCGGAGAGCCGTAGCACATCGCGAAGGCGCTGATCGTCCCTTTCAGCACGGGATCGCGAAACCGGTCGTCCAGCACCGACCGCAGCGAAACGAAATCCTCGTCGAGCATGCCCACGGGCGCCAGCGGCCGGCCGACGTCCATCCCCATGGTTCGTTTCGCGACCGAGCGCAACGCCTCGAAATACCAGGCGATGGCGTCCTTTTCTTTCGGAAAGAGCGCTTGCCAATGGGCGCAGCCCCGATCCAAGCCGAATGGAACGTCGATTTCCGCCCGCGGATCCGTGAACAGGAACCGGTGGCCGCACGCCGCGTCGTAGGGTACGACCGTCAGATCGTCGCGAATGCCGAGCACGCCCAGCAGGTGATCGAACAATTCGCCGGGAAGCAGGCTGCCGGAAAAATGGAACCCCGTGTCGAAAAAGGCGCCGCCGCGCCGAAAACGGCGCAGCGCGCCGCCGGGAGCCGGGGCCTTGTCCAGCAACAGCACCGAGCGGCCGAAGCGCGCGAGCAACAGCGCCGAGGTCAATCCCGCCGTGCCGGCGCCGACCACGACGTCGTCGTATCGATTCCGCCGGGGCACGCTCATACGGCCATGCCGCCGTTGACCCCGATGACTTGCCCGTGGACGTACATGCGGGGTTCGGAGCACAGGAAATCCACCACCGCCGCAACTTCCTCCGACGTCCCGAAACGATTCAAGGGGATCAATGGCAGCACGTGTTCTTTCGGAATCTCGGCCGTCATTTCGGTGTCGATCACGCCCGGAGAAACCACGTTCACGAACACGTTCTTGCGCCCGACTTCCCGAGCCAGCGCCCGCGCCGCGCCGATCAGCCCCGCCTTGGAGGCCGCATAGTTCATCTGGCCCGCCTGCCCGAGCTGTCCCGATATCGACGAAATCACGACGATGCGCCCCCGTTTTTTCCGGATCATTTCGAAAACGACCGGTTTCGACACGTTGAAAAAGCCGTCCAGATTCGTGCGCAAGACGTCGTCCCATTCCTCGTCCCGCATGAAGGCCAGCAGGTTGTCGCGCGCGATGCCCGCGTTGAAGACCAGCGCATCGGGACAGCGTTCCTGCAGCAGGGGTTCCAGAGCGGTCCGCGTCGCGGCGCGATCGGCCACGTCGAACGCCAGCAATCGGCAGGAGCGCCCTTTGGATTCCACCGCGGCCTTCGCCTCTTCCGCCGCCGCATGGTTTCCCCGGTAGGTCAGCCAAATATCGAATCCGGACGCCGCCAACCGCTCGACGATGGCCCGGCCGATCCCCCGGCTCCCGCCGACCACCAATGCCACTTGGGTTGCCTCAGCCATGCCGATCCGCTCCGTTCGCTGAATTCATCGGGAAATTATGCCGCAACCCAACCCCTGCGTGCAAGATCGGAGATTCAAGAAGCCGCAAAAACCGCTCCCCGCGGCCCGATGCCGCGGGGAGATCAATCCAGCCGTCGGGTTCTTTCGCCATGCGGCCGCTCGGCGTTCGCGCGGCGGGCCGCGGCGAATGGACGGCCAAGTCCGATATCGCCTACTTCAACGCCTTCTGGATCTCGCGATTTCCCAGGATTTCCTGGATGACGCCCGTATAGATCGCGGGGACCTCGCGTTTGATCGCTCCGGCCGCCCCCGTCATGACGCTGCCGCGAACCACTTTCTCGTCTTTGACTTTGCTCTTGGCCAAAACCTTTCCGGCGGCATCGGAAACCGATACGTCGATGTCGTACCAAACCCGTCCGTTTTGATAGCCATCGAAATTCCAGTCGATGATGTCCACGGCCAGCTTGCGGTCGCCCGAATCGTCCGTCTTGATTCCTTGTGAGCGCACTTCGGCCACGAGATCGTTCTGGAACTGATTCGCGAGCGAAACGTTGCCCGCATTCTTCACGCCCCACGTATTCCCGTATCCCGCGCGAAAGTGCCCAAGGTAGGATGGATCTTTTTTCCCGCTCACGACGAAATCGCGGCTGTCCTTGACCTCCACGACCACCGTTTTCTTGCTCGTGAACTCCGGAACGGAACCCGCCACGTGCCGCAACCCGATGGATTGCCCCGCGACGCACCCGCTCAACGATGCGACCAAGGCCGAAAATCCAACCATCATCGCCAATCTTTTGAACCACGTGAGAAATGTCATCGGGGGCTCCTCATCTTCGTTGTTGTTGTCTCGTCACTCATTCATTCGCGCAGAGTTCCGATCCATCGGCCCGACCGTGCAGGTCACGAATGGGATCCTGGGCCAAGGTTTCGTATCTCGGCATGACCATGGATCTAGTAGCGCTTTTCAACCCCGGAGGCAATTCGAAAGGAATACCCGCGCCATGGCGCGGGACGGGAAATCCGCGTATTCAACGAGATCGGATTTCCCGCCGGAGGCGGGCTCGCCTACGGCAAACTCCGGGGGGGGGCGGGAAAATTGAAAAGTCGGCTGGGCGACAAAACGGAAAGATGGTGGTGGGGGATGGATTCGAACCATCGAACTCATAGAGGTCAGATTTACAGTCTGATGCGGTTGGCCACTTCGCTACCCCACCGAGAGGTTTTCCGGACCCATGCATAGCTTGGTGGAGCAGAAGGGATTCGAACCCTCGACCCCTACGTTGCGAACGTAATGCTCTACCAACTGAGCTACTGCCCCAAGCGGCACGTGTCCTTGGCAATCGTCGAGCGCGCAACCTACCAGCAGACGGGCGGCGGCGCAAGGGGTTTTTTTCAGTGCCGGCGCGGACCGC
>CALMNW010000065.1 GCA_937872095.1 uncultured Verrucomicrobiota bacterium | reverse complement strand
TCCTTCAGCGAATCGTAGATCTGCACCGAGGCGCAGCGCGTGTAGTTCATGATCAGCGGCGTGCCCAGTTCCGTGAAGCTCCAGATGAAGATCAGCGTGCCGCCCGCGAACAAGCCCGGGGCCATCAGCGGCAGCGTGATGCGGAAGAAGCGCCGCAGCCGCGTGCAGCCGAGATTCGCCGCGGCTTCCTCCATCGCCGGATCGACGTTCGCCAGCGCGGCGACGGCGTTGAGGTAGAGGATCGGATAGAGCGACAGCGTCTGCAGCAGCACCACGCCGAGATACTGTCCCCCGCCCAGCCAATCGCGCGCGCCCAGCCCGAACGCCGCGTTCACCATGCCGTAGGCGCCGAAAATCTGCTGGAAGCCGATCGCGCCCACGAACGGCGGCAGGATCATCGGCACCAGCACCAGCGCCGAAAACGCCGCCTTGCCGCGAAATTCGAATTGGTTCGCGATCCACGCCAGCGGCAGCGCCACGACCATCGCCAGCCCCGTCGTCCCGAGCGCGAGCTTCAGGCTGTTGAGCAGCCCTTCCACGTAGATCGGATTCTCGAACACCCCCAGCAGATAGCGCCACGTGAAATGCCCATCCACCCAGAATCCGCCCGAGATCACCTTGCCCAGCGGCCAGAAGAACAGGACCGACAGCAACAGCGCCGTCGCGCCGAAAACGAACCAGGCCGTGCGCCGCCTCATGGCCGGTCCTCCTGCTCCGCCGGCGGTTTCAGACCCCCGCGGGCTTGCTCCGCCGTCGGTTTTTGACCCCCACGGGCTTGCCCCGTGGGTGAATCAGGTCCGCCTTCCGTCCGCGCGAGGCGCGCCGCCTCGGCATACTGCGCGCGATATTGAATGGTCCACTCCCGCAACAGATCGAGCCGGTCGTATGTCCGGCCCATGGAAAGCCCCGAGGTCCAGGTCAACGGTTCGGGCGCCTGCGGCAGACACCCCAGCGCCGCCATGGCGCGCGGGCATTTTTCCGGGCCGCCGGCGGCGAGGATCGCCCGCCACGCCGCGCGCAGCTCCTGGCCGGAATCCATGCACATGGCGCGGATCAGGTCGCGGAACAGCCCGTAGTAGCCCGCCGACCAGCGCGGATGGTAGGAAAACTCGTGCGCCAGCCGGTACATGTCCTGATTCGGCTGGCCCAGATCGTCGGTCGTGTACCGGCGGTGCCGTTCGTAGCTCGCCTGGAAGGCCGGGTCGTCCGAGGGATAGAAATCGCGCCGGATCGGGAACCGCTGCAGGGCGTACTTCTGGGGGCCGCCGGGCGTGCCGACGCGATAGCACCACAGCTTCTGGCCTTCCTCGCTGAGCGCGAATTCGATGAACCGCAGCGCCGTTTCGCGATGCGGCGCGCCGCGCAGCAGCGAGATCGGATCGGCGCTGACGCCCGACCCGCCGCGCGGCGTTCCGTAGGCCATCGCGCCGTTCGTGCGCCCGCCGTTGCTCACCTCCGCTTCGAACCGCCCGTAGAAATCGATGCACAGTCCCGCCGCCGCGTTGCCCATGCCCACGTCCAGCGGCACCTTGCTGGCGCTGTCGGTGAAATAGCGGGCGTTCGCCCCGATCTGCTGGATCAAGTTCAAGCCGGCCACCCAGCCCGTTTCGACGGCCGCCTGGTATTCCGCCGGCACGCCCGCGGGCATCTGGCCGGCCGGGCGTTTCGCGGCGCGGATTTGTTCTTCGTAGGCGTCGGCCAGCGGCCCGAATCCGGCGGCCTCCACCGCCTTCCGGCATTCCACCTGCACGATGGTTTCGAAGGCCTTGGCGATGCTGCCGCTCTTGGTCGGATCCGCCAGCCCCAGCGAGCCGAACCAGCGCGGATCGGCCAGATCCGCCCATTGCGCCGGTGCGCGCGCGATGCCCTGCGCGCGCATCCGGTCGCGGTTCCAGCAGATGCCGAACGTGCTGACCGTCGTCCCGTAGTAGGTCTCCGTCCGCCACGTGTCGCCGCTGAGCCCGGCCGGAATCAGCTCCTCCCCGGATTCCGTTGCGACCAGCCCCCGCGGAATCCGCCCGGCCGGCCACGGCGGCACCAGCAGCCCCAGCCGCGTGGCGTTGTCGCCGTCGTACGAGCCGCCGCCGAACAACAGGTCGATCTGGCTGGAAAACTTCTTCGCGTCGTCCGTTCCGCGAAACGCCAGATACAATTCCCGCTGCGCCGCCCAGTCGGCGTCGGCCACGCCCTCCGGACGCGCGGCGGGATCGAAAACGCGGCTCAGGATGATCGCCGCGCCGTCCGGCCGCCACGCCTGGCCCTGCCCCTTCCACCAGGCGCGGAAACTCGACGTGAATTCGCTCGTCAGGTAGCGCATGATTTCGGTCGCCCCGCCGATGTTGCGCCAATCCACCTTGACCGGCGCCCCGTATTTCCGCGCGTGCCAATCCGAAAACGCCAGCCCGAATTCGTGGCGGATGGCTTCGTTGTGCGGCGTGATGATCACCAGCACCGGATCGCCGGGGCGCCATTCGCGCGCGCCGGTCTCCTGCCGGAACGCGAACGGCAGCGCCAATATCGCGGCCAAGACGAGGAGGATGGCAAGATTTCGAACCATTTTAGACAGGATTCACAGGATTTACAGGATGGGAAGATGACATCTTCTCGTACAAACGGTATTTCCGTTTGAACTCGAGTTCCGGCGAGCCATAATTCAACAACAATCCGACATCCATGCCGGTAGCCGTCAGATAGTTCACCAATTGAACTTCGTGCGCCGTACAAAGTTTTTGCACGGCTTTGTTCTCAACGACGATTTTTTCCGCAACCAACATGTCGGCGGCAAACTCCCCCACGACCACCCCATCGTACTCGACCTGCAAAGGCACTTCACAAGCGACTTCAAGTCCGGTCTTCTTCAACTCGTGAACCAGGGCATTCTGATAAACAGATTCTAAAAATCCGCTACCCAAAGTCCGATGCACCTTCATGGCGCATCCGATGATCTTGCCTGTCAGTTCTTCCTCTTTCATCCTGTCAATCCCGTGAATCCTGTCTAAATGGCTGTTTGGCTCATTCTTTCAGGACCTGCACGTCCTGCGGGTCGACGTAGACCCGGGTTTCCGCGCGTTCGCCGTCGCGGGCGACGCGGCGCGGACGCGTTTCCAGCGCCTTGAGCGTGACGCCGCCGGCCAGATCCGCGAAATGCTGCGCGACTTCGCCCAGATAGACCGTTCCGTGCATGTGCGCGCGAAAGACGTTGGCCCCGTCCGTCCGCTCCGCGTGCATCTGGACGGCTTCCGGCCGGATGGACAGCCACACGTCGTCGCCCGCGGCGAACGCTCCGGCGGCGGCGGCCACCCACGCGCCCGCCGCCGTTTCCACTTCGATTTGACCGCCGCGCGCCCCTTTCACGCGGCCGGCGACGAACGTCGTCTCGCCGATGAACTGGGCGACAAACCGGTTGGCGGGACCGGTATACACCTCCTGCGGCGTGCCGATCTGCAGCAGGCGGCCCTGGTCGAGGATCGCCAGCCGGTCGGCGATGGACAGCGCCTCCTTCTGGTCGTGGGTGACATAGATCGCGGTCAGGCCCGCATCCTTGCAGATGCGGCGGATTTCCGCGCGCATTTCGAGGCGCAGCTTGGCGTCGAGGTTGGACAACGGCTCGTCGAGCAGCAGGCATTGCGGCTCGACGACCAGCGCCCGGGCCAGCGCGACGCGCTGCTGCTGGCCGCCGGACAGTTCGTTGGGTTTGGCGTTGGCGCGATCGGCCAGCTTGACCAATTCCAGCGCAAGCAACGCCCGTTTCCGGACGTCGGCCCGCTTCGCGCCGCGCATTTCGAGGCCGAACGCGACGTTTTCGCGCAGGGTCATGTGCGGCCACAGGGCGTAGCTCTGGAACACCATGCCCATGTCGCGCCGGTGCGGCGGCAGGTGCGTCACGTCGCGATCGCCGGCGAGAATGCGACCGGCTTCGGGTTCGTTGAGGCCGGCCACGGCGCGCAAGAGCGTCGTTTTGCCGCAACCCGACGGCCCCAGCAGGAAGAACAGTTCGCCCGCCGCGATTTGGAGATCGATGCCGTCCAGCACCGTCTGGCTTCCGAACCGCTTCGTCAGTTTTTCGATCGTGATGGGCACCGGCATGGAGAAAGCTCCTTTCGACGCCTGCTGTTTAGCACAACCGACCGCGTTCGGACAGCGCGGTTTTCCGCGGAGCGCGCCAAGAACGAGCCGCGATTCCCCTCAACGGGAGCGCGGCTCGACCGCCGGCTATTTCGCGGGCGCGGGCGGCGCTTCGGCGGGTGCGGGCTTCGGCGGGGACGCGTACGCCGGATCGAGCGCCTCGTTCAGCAGATGGGCCAGGCGCACGCCGGCCTTTTGCAACTGCTCGCGCACGATGGGCAGATGGGAGTCGATGTAGTTCTCGCTCGTCAGATCCATGCCCGGCCCCGTCCATTTGTAGGGCAGCTTCTCGCCGTTGGTCCAGCGATAGGCCTCCTTGCGCGCCCGCCAATAGCTGTCGATCGCCCAGTCGAGCACCTGGTCGTTGCTCCAATAGTGGAGCTGGCCGGGCGCGATCTCCTTCGCCAGCCGCCTGGCGAGCGTTTTCGGCCGGACGCTGGCCAGCAGCTCGTTGACCAAATATTCGTCCCACATGGCGTGCAGATTGGGCGCATAGTCCATCGGCGTATCGACGCTGAACGAATAATGCCGGCCGCGGAAGGAATGGATCGGGATCATGTTGCCGCCCATGTCGCCGTAGCGATAGGCGCAATGCATCGGCTGGTGCACGTCGGCCACGAAATGGGTCAGGAACCGCACGGCGTCCAGGCGCCGTTCCGGGGTCGTTCCCTTCGCCTTCAGCATTTTTTCGAAACGCTGGATCTGGCTCACGATGTCCTGCCCGTTCGTCGGCGGTTTCAGCTCGAAATCGTCGTCGTAGCGCTGGGACGCATCGAAATCGACGTAATGCCACTGGCCGTTGCCGGGATACTTCTCGGCGTATTCCTGGTCGCCCCGGATGATGTCCGGCCAGCTGGAAATCTCGTAATCGTCGAGCTTCTGGCTGCCGAGGATTTTTTCGAGCTGCTCCTGGGCGACGGGCGTCAGATAGGCGTCGGCGATGTCGGCGACGATCTCGTGGCCGTCGGGGCCCCAGGCTCCGGCCGAAACCGGCAAACCGGCGGCGGCGAGGACCCAGATCATCCACGTGCGGGAACAAACGTGCTTCATGGCGCATCCTTTCAAAGACCGCCCAACCTACGCCGCCGGTCGGTCCGCGTCAACTGCGCCCCCGCCCCCCCCGGGCGG
>CALMNW010000064.1 GCA_937872095.1 uncultured Verrucomicrobiota bacterium | reverse complement strand
AAACCGTGACGGCCAAGGGCGAAGGCCACTACAAGCACAAGAAGCAGTCCGGCGGTCGCGGCCAGTACGGCGAAGTCTACTTGCGCATCGAACCGATGAAGGCGGGCCTGGACCACTGGTTCGTGGACGGCATCGTCGGCACGAGCATTCCCCGCAACTTCCTCCCGGCGATCGAAAAGGGCCTGGTGGAAGGCATGACGCGCGGCGCCGTGGCCGGCTACCCCGTGGTGAACACGATGGTGACGGTCTACGACGGCAGCTCCCACGACGTGGACAGCTCCGAAATCGCGTTCAAGATCGCCTCGCGCACGGCGTTCAAGGACGGCATGAGCAAGGCCAAGCCGGTGCTGCTGGAGCCCATCATGAACATCCGCGTGACGATCCCGGGCGAATTCATGGGCGACTGCACGGGCGACCTGAACCACCGCCGCGGGCGCATCATGGGCATGGAGTCGGAAGACGGCATGCAGGTGATCGTGGCCGAAGTCCCGCAGGCCGAAGTGTTCAAGTATTCGTCGGAACTGCGCTCGATGACGGGCGGCCGCGGATCGTTCGAGATGTCCTTCAACCGCTACGACGTCGTGCCGGCGAACGTGGCGCAGAAGATCGTCGCGGAAGCCGCGAAGAACAAGCAGGCCGAAGAAGAGGAATAGGTCCCGCGCCGGGAACGTTTTGAAGCCGCGGAAAATCCGCGCAGCGCCGGCGGTGCCGGCGGGAAGGAATGAGAAGGTATGAGCGGACATAGCAAGTGGTCGACCATCAAGCACAAGAAGGGCGCGGCCGACGCCAAGCGCGGCAAGATCTTCAGCAAGCTGGCCAAGGAACTGACGATTTCGGCGAAGGCCAACGGCGGCGATCCGGGTTCCAACATCACCCTGCGCACGATCCTCTCGAAGTGCAAGGCCGTGAACATGCCGGCGGACAACATCGACCGCGCCATCAAGAAGGGCACGGGCGCCCTGCAGAGCGCCGCCATCGAGGAAATCCTGTTCGAAAGCTACGCCCCCGGCGGCGTCGGCCTGATCATCCAGTGCCTGTCCGACAACCGCAACCGCTCCGTCGCCGAAGTGCGCCACCTCCTGCAGCGGCACAACGCGACCTTGGCCGGCACGAACCAGGTCATGCGGAACTTCGCCCGCCGCGGCCAGATCCTCGTGGACGCCGAGGGCGTCGATGAGGACAAGCTGATCGAGCTGGCCCTCGAAGCCGGCGCCGACGACGTGACGAACGAAGGCGCCCAGTTCGAAGTCCTCACGCCCCCGGCCGCCTACAACGAAGTCTCGGAAAAGCTCACGGCCGCCAACTACAAGGTGTCCGAGGATTCCGGCGTCAATTTCGTCCCCACGGTCTGGGCGCCCGTGACCGACAAGAGCCAGGCCGCATCCCTGATGAAGCTGATCGAGGCCGTCGAGGAACTCGAAGACGTGCAGAACGTCTACATGAACGGCGACATCGCCGACGAGGCGATCGAGGAATAGGCGCCCGGTCCGGGCGGGTTGGTTTTGGCTGTTTGGAGCCGGCACGCCCTCGTGCCGGAAGAAATCTCAATATCCAATGTCCAACATCCGATCTTCAATGTTCAAGGGGAGCGGGGCGTGAAAGTCCTGGGCATAGACGCCTCGCTGCGGGGCACGGGGCTGGCGGTGATCGAGTGGCGGGGATCCCGCGCGGCGGCGCTCCATTGGGAGGTGGTGAAAATGCCCGCGAAAGCCCCGCACTCCGCATGCCTGAAGGCGATCCGCGAGCGGATCGACGCGGCGCTGGCGGCGCACCGGCCCGACGCGGCGGCGCTGGAAGGCGGTTTCTTTTTCAAGAACGCGAAGGTGGCCATGGTGCTGGGCGAAGTGCGCGGCGCGGCGATCGCCAGTTGCGCGGCGGCGGGCGTGCCCGTCTACGAATATTCCCCGCGCCGCGCGAAGCAGAACGTGACCGGCTGGGGCGCGGCGCCGAAGGAACAGGTCGCCAAGATGGTCCGTTCCGTGCTGGGGCTGGAGGAAACGCCGCCGACGGACGCCACGGACGCCTTGGCGCTGGCGCTGTGCCACGCGCAAACCGGCCGGGGCATATTCCTGGGCGAGCCGATCTGATGGGCGGAGAACGCCAGGACCGGTTGCGGCTGGACGCGGTGCGCAAGTCGTTCCGCGCGGCGGCGGGGACGGTCGAGGTGCTGCGCGGCGTTTCGCTGTCGCTGGGCGCGGGGGAATTCGGGGTGATCACGGGGCCGTCGGGATCGGGCAAGACGACGCTCTTGATGGTGGCGGGCTTGTTGCAGCCGGCGGATGCGGGCGGCGTCTGGTTCGACGGGCGCGAAACCTCGGCGCTGGGGGAAGGCGAAGTGGCGGACATCCGCAAGCACGGCGTCGGAATGGTCTTCCAGAAATTCTGCCTGATGCCGCACCGGAGCGCGCTGGACAACGTGGCGTTCCGGTTCCGCTACCTCGCGCAAGATCCGCGCGAAGTCCGGACGCTGTCCGCCGCCGCGCTGGACCGCGTGGGGCTGGCGGACAAGGCGCAGCAGGCGGCGCGGTTGCTGTCCGCCGGCGAGATGCAGCGCGTGGCCATCGCGCGCGCGCTGGCCCGGCCGCCGAAACTGCTGCTGGCCGACGAACCGACGGGCAACCTCGATCCGGAGTCGGCGGGCCGGATCATGGACCTGTTCCGCGAGCTGAATCGCGAAGGCATGTCCATCTTGCTGGTGACCCACAATCCGGAATGGGTGGCGGCCGGCACGGCGCATTGGACGATGCGCGACGGCCGGCTGGCGCCCGCCTGATTCCGGTCTTTTCCCCTCGCAGGGGAAGGGGTAGCATGCTCCGAGGATGAAGAAGCGCCATATCGCCTACTACGTCACCGCCCACGGCTACGGGCACGGCGTGCGCTCGTGCGACATCCTCGGCGCGCTGCTGGCTGCGCATCCGGCTCTTCGCGTCACGGTGACGACCGATCTGCCGGAAAGTTTCCTGCGCAGCCGCCTGCCGTTCGCCGATGGCCGCCTCGCGCTGCGGCCCGGCGCGTTCGACGTCGGCATGGTGCAGAAGGATTCCATCCGCGTGGACGTGGCCGCAACGCTGGCCGAGGCCCAGGAACTGCTGGCCGAGCGGCCCGAGCTGATCGACTACGAAGCGGAAATGCTGCGCGGGGAAGGCGCCGACCTGGTCGTGGCGGACGTGCCGTCGATTCCGCTCGAAGCCGCGGCGGAAGCCGGCATCCCGGCGGTCGCCGTCGGCAACTTCTCGTGGGATTGGATCTACGAGCCGTTCGCCGTGCGCGATCCGCGCTGGCGGCCGATCATCCGCATGTTCACGGAAGGCTACCGGCAGGCGAAATGTCTGCTGAAACTGCCGTTTTCGCCGGCGATGTCTCTTTTTCCAAAGCAAGTGGACATCCCGCTTCTGGCCAAGCCGGGCCGGCCGCGGCGCGCGGAACTGGCGCGGCTGACCGGCGCGGATCCGGCCAAACGCTGGATCCTGCTGTCGTTCACGAGCCTGGCCTGGGACGAAGCGGCGCTGCGCGAAGTGGAAGAACTGGTCGATTTCGAGTTTTTCACGGTGAAACCGCTGGCGTGGGCCGGCCTCGGAAACGTCCACGCGGTGGATCGGCAGGCGATTGGGTTTTCCGACGTGCTGGCGAGCTGCGACGCGGTCGTGACCAAGCCGGGCTACGGCATCCTGAGCGACTGCGTGGCGAACGCGAAACCGATCGTCTACGCCGAGCGCGAGGATTTCATCGAATATCCCCTGCTGGAGCGGGAATTGAAACGCTTCCTGAAGAACGTCCATATCCCGGCGGAGGATCTCTACGCCGGGCGGTTGGGCGCGGCGCTGGCGGCCATCGCGGCCGCCCCGGAACCCCGGGAGACGTTGCCCGGCGACGGCGCGGAAAAGGCCGCGGAAATCTTGGCGGGCCTGGCGTGAACCCGGCGAAATCCATTCGCGTTCTGCTGGCGATTCCGCCGATGACGCAGCTCAACACGCCCTATCCGGCGACGGCCTGCCTGACGGGCTTTTTGCGATCGCGGGGCGTCGCGGCGTTCCAGGACGATTTCGCGCTGAAGCTGACGTTGAAACTGTTTTCGCGCGCGGGCCTGGACGGCGTCCGCGCGCGCGCGGAACGCATGCCGGCGAAAAAGCGGACGGAATCCGTCCGGTCGTTTTTGGCGCGGTTCGACCGCTACGCGGAGACGGTGGAAGCGGCGGTGGCGTTTCTGCAGGGCAAGGACCCGACGCTGGCGCACCGCATTTGCGCGCGGCGCTTTTTGCCTGAAGGACCGCGGTTCCGGAATCTGGAAGCCTTCGTCGCGGAAGCGGGGGGCGATCCGCTGGCGTGGGCGTTCGGCGCGCTGGGCGCGCAGGACCGGGCCAAGCATCTGGCGACCCTGTTCCTGAACGACGTCGCGGACGCGATCCGCGACGCGGTCGATCCGCGTTTCGAGTTCGCGCGCTACGCGGAGTCGCTGGCGAAAAGCCAACCGAGCTTCGATCCGCTGGCGGATGCGCTCGCCGTGCCGCCGACCTTGGTGGAGGAAACGCTGCGCGAGCTGGTGCGCGAGGCGATCGCGAAACATCGGCCGGATCTGGTGCTGGTGTCGGCGCCGTTTCCGGGGTGCGTGCACGGCGCCTTCCGGATCGCGCAGGCCGTCAAGGAGGCCGATCCGCGCATCGCGACGGGGCTGGGCGGCGGGTTCGTGAACACGGAACTGCGCGAACTGTCCGAGCCGCGGATTTTCGACTTCTTCGATTACGTGACGCTGGACGACGGCGAGCGGCCGGCGCTGGCGCTGGTGGAGCATCTGCGCGGCCAGCGGCCGCTGGACCGACTGGTGCGGACGTTCGTCCGCAAGCGGGGCCGGGTGCGGTTCATCGACGCGGGGGACCCGGACGTGCCATTCGCCGAGACGGGCGCGCCGACCTGGGACGGCCTGCCGCTGGATCGATATCTGTCGGTGTTGGACTTGTTGAATCCGATGCACCGGCTGTGGTCGGACGGCCGTTGGAACAAGCTGGCGGTGGCGCACGGCTGCTATTGGCGCCGGTGCCGCTTCTGCGACGTGGGGCTCGACTACGTCGCGCGGTACGAAGCGCTGCCGGCGAAGGTGCTCGTGGACCGCATCGAAGCGGCCATCGCCGAAACCGGCCAGACCGGATTTCATTTCACCGACGAGGCGGCGCCGCCGGCGGCGCTGCGGGCGTTGGCGGCGGAGCTGAAGCGGCGCAAGGTCGCGATTTCGTGGTGGGGCAACGTCCGGTTCGAGAAGGCCTTCACGCCGGAGTTGTGCCGGGAATTGGCGGACAGCGGTTGCATCGCGGTTTCGGGCGGGCTGGAAGCGGCCTCGGACCGGTTGCTGAAATTGATGGACAAGGGCGTGACCGTGGCGCAGGCCGCGCGGGCGGCCAAGGCATTCGCCGACGCGGGCATCCTCGTGCACGCCTACCTGATGTACGGGTTTCCGACGCAGACCGTCCGGGAAACGGTGGATGCCCTGGAAACGGTGCGGCAACTGTTCGCGGCAGGCTGCCTGCATTCGGGCTATTTCCATCGGTTCGCGTGCACGGTGCACTCGCCGATCGGGCAGCATCCGGAGCGCTACGGGGGAACATTGGTGCCGTTGCCGCCGGCGCCGTTCGCCCAAAACGACGTGGGTTTCGTCGATCCGGCCGCCGGAGATCTGGACATGCTGGGGCGCGGATTGCGCAAGGCGCTCTACAACTTCATGCACGGGGTGGGGCTGGATGCCGACGTGCGCGCCTGGTTCGACGTCCGCGTGCCGCGCCCGGCGGTGAAGCGCGGGTTCATCGCACAAATGATCGGCCGGCCGCGCTGAAAACAGGGGGCGGCCTTGTTCGCCGCGGTTTTTGGGGTAAATTGTTTGCATGATGCAAGGTCATCTGCCAGCGCCAGGCCGGTTCGCCGGCCGGGGATCGTATGGGTGCGCCCCACGCCGGCTCGTGGCGGGACTGTACCTGTCCTTGGCGTCGACTTCATGGGGGGCCGTCGGCGACCGGGCGGCGAACGTCGTTTTGTTCATCGGCGACGGGATGGGCACGGAACACGTCCATGCGGCGAATTGTTTCAAGGGGGAGCCGTTGTGCTTCGAGAGTTTTCCGCATTTCGCCTTGGTGGATACGGATTCGTTGAGCGGCCTGACGGATTCGGCCGCCGGAGCAACGGCCATCGCCACGGGAACGCGAGTTGAGTACTGGACCTTTGGCGATCGGAGTTCCAACCAGCTGCCGTCCATCTTGGAGTATTTCCAGGGAAAAGGAAAACGCTCGGGCTTGGTGACGACGGACTATATGACCGCGGCGACTCCGGCGGCGTTTGCCACGCATGCGCTGGATCGGTACGATCTGGTCCAGATCGCCGGCGACTATCTTTCGGCGATTCGGCCGAACGTGTTGCTGGGGGGCGGCGGTTCGGCAATGACGCCGGCCGCCGCCTCGGCCGCGGGATACGCGGTGGCGACGAATGTCGACGAGTTGGCCGCGATCGATCCGGCCGCGAGCGACTATTTGTCCGGGCAGTTTGGCGGAGGGCAGATGCCCTACGAATACGACGGCATCGGGGATTTGCCCCATTTGCGGGAGATGACGGGCGTCGCCCTGTCCGTTCTGGAACGCGAGCCGGCCGGATTTTTCTTGATGGTCGAAGGCGCGAACATCGACGATGCCGCGCATGGCAACAATCTTCCGCGCTTGATTCCGGAAACGCTGGAATTCGAGGCGGCGGTCCAGGTCGCCCTGGACTGGGCCGCAGACCGGAGCGATACCCTGATCCTCGTGACGGCGGACCATGAAACCGGCGGATTGACCGTCGTGGGCGACAACGGCGCCGGAAACGAACCGGACGTGGAATGGTCGACGACCGGCCATACGCGGACGCCTGTGGGCTGCTGGGCTTGGGGGCCGGGCAGCGAGCGAGTGGATGGGTCCATGGCGAACACGAACACCTTCCATGCGCTGCGGGACGCCGCGCTGCTGCAAACGTTCTACCTCGGGGTGCAGGTGGACGAGAACGGTCGCCATACGCCCATATGGGCCGCGGCGCCGGGCGACACGTTCCGCCTCGAATATTCGGATGGACTCGATCCCGCCGACTGGCAGCCGTTGGGCACGGTGACGGCCGAGACGGATTCGATATTCATCGTCGATACCAACGACTGGCCGGAAATCCAGCGGTACTACCGGGCGGTGGCGTTGCCCTGAGCGCTTCGAACGGGGGGATAGGTTGCGCTGCGTCGTCCGGCGGGGTAGACTGCGCGGCAACGGAAGAAGGAGCCTGCCCATGAAGAACACCCGCAAACCCGTCCGGAAACCCTCGCTCGAACGGCATTGGTCGCAGGCGGTGACGGACGGCATGGAACGCGCGGCCAGCCGCGCCATGCTCCACGCGGTCGGCTTCACCTGCGCCGATTTCCGCAAATCGCAGGTCGGCATCGCTTCGACCTGGAGCCAGGTCACGCCCTGCAACATGCACATCGACCGGCTGGCGCGGCGGGCGGCGGAAGGCGTGGCGGCCGCTGGCGGCAAGCCGGTGATTTTCAACACGATCACGATTTCAGACGGTATCTCGATGGGTACGGCGGGCATGCGCTACTCGCTCGTGTCGCGCGAGATCATCGCGGACTCGATCGAAGCGGTGGCCGGCTGCGAGGCGTTCGACGGCCTGGTGGCGATCGGCGGTTGCGACAAGAACATGCCGGGCTGCCTGATCGCGATGGCGCGGCTCGACCGGCCCGCGGTGTTCGTGTACGGCGGCACGATCAAGCCGGGCTGCCACCATGGCCAGCCGGTGGACGTCGTCAGCGTGTTCGAGGCCGTGGGCCGGCAGGCGCGCGGGGAGATCACCGACCGCGAACGGCGCGAGATCGAAGCCTGCGCGATTCCGGGCGCCGGTTCGTGCGGCGGCATGTACACGGCGAACACGATGGCCTCCGCGATCGAGGCGCTGGGCATGAGCTTGCCGAACAGCGGCGCGCAGAACGCCGTGTCCGCGGCGAAGACGCGCGACTGCCGCGCCGCCGGCCGGGCGGTGCTGAACCTGATCCGGCGGGGCATCCGGCCGTCCGACATCCTCTCGCGCGAGGCCTTCCTGAACGCCATCGCGCTGGTCATGGCGATGGGCGGCTCGACGAACGCGGTGCTGCACCTGCTGGCGATCGCCCACGCCGCGAACGTGAAGCTGGACCTGGACGACTTCAACCGCGTGGGGGCGCGCACGCCCGTGCTGGCGGACCTCAAGCCCAGCGGCCGGCACGTGATGTCGGATCTGGTCGCCATCGGCGGCACGGCGCCGCTCATGAAACTGCTGGTGGAGGAGGGCCTGATGGACGGCGGCCTGCCGACCGTGACGGGCAAGACCCTGCGGGAAAACCTGCGCGGCGTCCGGCCCTATCCGGCGAAGCAAACCATCATCCGTCCGCTGTCCGATCCGATCAAGAAGGACGGCCACCTCGTGATCCTGCGCGGCAACCTGGCGCCGGAGGGCGCCGTCGCGAAGATCAGCGGCCACGAAGGCCTGCGGTTCGCCGGCCGAGCGATCACGTTCGAATCCGAGGAAACGGCCCTGGCGGCGATCCTGAAGGGGAAGGTGAAAAAGGGGCACGTCGTCGTCATCCGCAACGAAGGTCCGCGCGGCGGTCCGGGCATGCGCGAAATGCTCTCGCCGACCTCGGCGATCATGGGCCGCGGGCTGGGGGTGGACGTGGCGTTGATCACCGATGGCCGGTTTTCGGGCGGGAGCCACGGCTTCGTGGTGGGCCACGTCTCGCCGGAAGCCTGCGTGGGCGGGCCGATCGCCTGGGTGCGCAACGGCGATCCCATCGTCCTCGATGCCGGGACGCGCCGGATCGATCTGGGGATTTCCGCCGCGGAATTCCGGCGGCGGCGCGCGGCCTGGAAGCCGCCGAAACCCCGGGAAACCCGCGGCGTGCTGGCCAAATACGCGCGCGAAGTCGGCAGCGCCTCGTTCGGCGCCGTGACGGACTGACGGCCGGCGCGCGCCGCGACTCGAAAAAACCGTTCCGCCCGGGGGCATTCCCGCTTGTGCCCCCGGGTTTCTTCTGCGATAAAACGCGCATTGGATTCAACGAAAGGAAACAACGGATCATGGCAAAATTCTCGGGCAAGGTTCTGATGGTCGGATACGGGTCGGTGGCGCAGTGCACGCTGCCGTTGCTGCTGAAGCTGGCGAAAATCCCGTGCCAAAAAATCACCGTCATGGATTTCGAGAACAAGCGCCCGGAACTGAAGCCGTGGATCGCGAAAGGCGTGCGGTTCGTGCGCGACCGGATCACGCCCGAGAACATGGGCGCGCTGCTGGGCAAGTACCTGCAGGCGGGCGATCTGCTGATCGACCTGGCCTGGAACATCGACTGCTGCGAAATCCTGCAGTGGTGCCACGACGCGGGCGTGCTCTACGTCAACACCTCGATCGAACTGTGGGATCCGTACGCCGGGGCGAAGAACAAGCACCCGACGGAAAAGACCTTGTACTGGCGGCGGATGAACATCCGCAAGATGCTGGCGAAATGGAAGACGCCGGGCCCGACGGCGGTGCTGGAGCACGGCGCGAACCCGGGCCTGATTTCCCATTGGACGAAGCGCGGCCTGCTGGACATCGCCAAGGCGGTCGTCGCCGAAAAGAAGGTCAAGGGCGCCAAGGCCGCGAAGATCGCGGCGCTGGCGAAGTCGCAGACGTTCAACGAACTGGCGATGGAACTGGGCGTGAAGGTCATCCATTGCAGCGAGCGCGACACGCAGATTTCCGACGTGCCGAAGGCCGTGGACGAATTCGTCAACACGTGGAGCATCGAAGGCTTCCGCGAGGAAGGCACGACGACGGCGGAAATGGGCTGGGGCACGCACGAGAAGGAACTGCCGCCGCTGGCCTACGAGCACAAGACCGGTCCGAAGAACCAGATTTGCCTGGCGCGCATGGGCATGAACACGCGCGTGCGCACCTGGGTGCCGAACTACACCGAGGAAGGCATGGTGGTGCGCCACGGCGAGGCGTTTTCGATCTCCGACTTCCTGACGGTCTGGAAAAACGGCAAGGCGATCTACCGGCCGACGATGCACTACGCCTACTGCCCGTGCGACGCGGCGATCATCTCGCTGCACGAGCTGCGCGGCCGCAACTACGAGCTGCAGCCCAAGCTGCGCATCATGGGCGACGAAATCACCTCGGGCAGCGACATCCTCGGCGCGCTGCTCATGGGCCACGCGTTCAATTCGTGGTGGACCGGCAGCGACCTGAGCATCCAGCAGTCGCGCAAGCTGGTGCCGCACCAGAACGCGACGACCCTGCAGGTGGCCATCTCCGTGGTGGCGGCCGCGATGTGGATGGTGGCAAACCCCGCCAAGGGCGTGTGCTCGCCGGAAGACCTCCCGCACGAGTTCGTGCTCAAGATCGCGGATCCGTATCTGGGCCGGAACCTGTCGGTGCGGTCCGACTGGACTCCGCTGAAGCACTACGAAAACCATTTCCAGGGCTACCACCGGCCGGACATGGACCGGAAGGATCCCTGGCAGTTCAAGAACTTCCTGATCCAAGATTAGGTTTGCGGGCGGGGCCGCCCGCAAACCCAGTATCCAGAATTCAGGAGTCAGGATTCAGTAGGTTGGTTGACGGGAAAGGCAGGCGACCATGGTCACGAAGGCGCAACTGAAGAAGCTGGCGAAGGAATACGGCACGCCGCTGTTCGTGGTGGACCACGACCAGCTGCGGAAGAACCTGGCGGAATTCAAGCGGTTCCTGCCGAAGGTGCAGCCCTATTTCGCGGTGAAGGCGAACTCGCTGCCGGAAATCGTGCGGACGCTCTACAAGGCCGGCGCGAGCTTCGACGTGGCGTCGATCGCCGAATTCCGCACGGTCTACGAGAACATCCGGGACCTGCCGCCGAAAGCCCGCCAGGACTTCATCTGGGACAAGATCATCTACGCGCATCCGATCAAGGCCGAGGAAACCCTGCGGGAGCTGGAGCCCTACAAGCCGCTGGTGACCTTCGACAACGAGGAAGAAATCCGCAAGGTGAAGAAGTTCGCGCCGCATGCGGGCATGGTGCTGCGCATCAAGGTGCCGAACACGGGCGCGATGGTGGAGCTGTCGTCGAAGTTCGGGGCGGATCCCGGGCAGGCGGTGGACCTGATCGAGAAGACCCACGCGGCGGGGCTCGTCGTGGAAGGCCTGAGCTTCCACGTCGGCAGCCAGACGACGAACTTCCAGAACTACGTGCAGGCGCTGAACCTGGCCGCGGGCATTATCAAGGAGGCGCGCCTGCGCGGCTTCAAGGACATGAAGCAGCTCGACATCGGCGGCGGCTTCCCGGCGCCCTACGACGCGAACGTGCAGCCGCTGAAGGCGCTGGCGAAGGTGATCAACGCCGAATGCCGCCGGCTGTTCCCGAAGGACGTGGCGATCCTCGCCGAGCCGGGGCGCTTCATGGTGGCGACGGCCTGCACGCTGGTGGCGGAAGTCATCGGCAAGGCCGACCGCGACGGCAAGCGGTGCTATTACATAAACGACGGCGTGTACCACACCTACTCGGGCATCATCTTCGACCACTGCAAGTATCCGGTGAAGGCGTTCAAGAAGGGCCCGACGCAGCTCTGCGCCGTGTTTGGACCGACCTGCGACGCGCTCGACACCATCGGCCTGACCGAAGAGCTGCCGGATCTCGAGATCGGCGATCTGGTCTACAGCGAGAACATCGGCGCCTACAGCCACGCGTCGTCCACCTGGTTCAACGGCTTCCCGCCGGCGACCGTGGTGCATATCAACGAATAGCCGCGTTCCCGGCGCGGGGACTCGCGGCTCCTGCCGCGGAGAAAAGTTTTCCATACCGTGGAAAACCGATAGGCCGCGAGCCCTGCATGGGGTCAGGATGAGGCGATGGCCGCATGATCCTCGGCCATGGAAATCAGCGGATACAGTTCATTGTACTGTTTCTGGATGAACATGGGGGTACGCTTGCGGAACAAGCGCCTGGCCAGGCGATCAGCGGCGCGCAAGACCATTTTCTCATGGGCGCACAAGACCGGTGAGACGGCATCCAGGCGTCCGGTTGCCTGGCGGTTCAGGCAGCCGCAGAAATGATTGCAACGGTCCCGGATTGCGCAGGCCGCGCATTCCTGTTTTTCGTCGGAGCTGGCTCGAAAGAGCCGTTCCCGGCGGGCCTCGTCGAAGCCGGTGTGCACATCGCCGATGCACCATTCGGAATCGCGGCCGTCGCCGACGAATTGAACGCATGGAAACAGGCGCCCGGACGGAGCAGCGGAGATTTGCTTGCGCCCCAGCTCGCACCGCTCCTTCAGGCAGCTTCCCGGGAAAACGCGGGAAGCGATTTTGACGTCGAACGGACTGAAGTAGAACTTCTCTTCGCGTTCCGTCCGGGATTCGTACCAATCCGCCAGTTCGGCATACTGCTGCTGCAGGATGTCCAGATGCCGGGGCGTCCAGGTGCAGCCGTAGTTCAGCGAGCAGATGAGGTACCGAAAGCCGCGGGAGAACAAGAAGCGCACCGAGTCGGCATACCACTGGACGGTTTCCGGCGTGGTCACGACCATGACGGGGGCATGGGGCCGGTGCCGAAGGAGTCGGTCGATGACCGGCTGCAGCCGGTTGAAGGTGCCGTTGCCCGCAGCATCATGCCGGTGATAGTCATGGGCAGGCTGTACGCCGTCATGACTCAGGGCCACGAACACGTCTCGGGTCAGCGGATGAGTTAGAAACTCCTCGTCCAGAAGACTGCCGTTGGTGGTTAACTTGAAGTGGAAATGCTGGCCGGTCCGAGATTCGATATCCCGACAATGGCGGATGGTGGTCCGGATCAGTTCAGGCTGCAGGAGGGGTTCGCCGCCGAAAAAAATGACTCCCAGGCTTTGGGCCGGCGCCTGTTTTGCGGAAACCCGCCGCGCAAAGTTGATCGCCGCGACCGCCGTTTCCGCGTCCATCGTGCCGCCGGCATGCGGGGCCGCATAGCAATAGCGGCAGCGGAAATTGCATTCCGCCGTCAGATGGAGCGTCACGTGCAAATCAGATGATTCCCTGCGCCTTCAGCCACTCCAGAAAATCGCGAACCTGTTCGCGCAGTTCTTGTACGCCGAGTTCCTTGCCGGCTTGTTTCAACTGCTGCCAATGTGCCCTCCGGTCCTCTGCAGTGGCTTCATTGTCCGGATATGCCATTTCGGGCGCCTTCGCGCCGGGCTCATAGAAGATGGCAACCACGGAGCGGCCTTTGGATCCAGCCAGGCCGTTAGCCAGCGTGTTGGCGGTGTCCTTGAGATCATAGCTGGAGGCGCTGCACCACATCTTGCGATCCTGATTTTCCCAGGCGTTGAAATCCGTCCGGGAAACAAATTCATAGGCGATGTTCCGGGCAGAGTCGAATCCATCCAGAACCAAGTCGCCCGTTTTCGTTTTCGGGGCTGTCTTTCCTGTGTCTTCCTGCTTGCCGGATTCGCGTTTCTTAAGAAAACCGAATTGGTCGGTGACGGGAAGGGAGACCTCCTTAAGTGTCAGGGCGTCCGGCTCAAAGGCGATGCCGGCCGCCATGGCTTCGTCCTGCACCACCTGTCGGGCTTCATCCTCGGACAAAAAGACCGGCGGATTTACGGCAACGCAGCCAAACGAACCCCGCCCGTCCCCATGGATGAAGAGCGGGGCGACACGCAAAGAGGTCGCATTGATGTCGCCGGCATCATCGGCCACGGCTTGGCGGGCGATCAGGAGCGGCAGCACCATTCCCAGGACACAGAGAACCACCCGGTTGTTTCGCCAGCGTTGCGGCACCCACTGCAGCAGTTCAGGATGTCCCCGCAGATAAGCTTGGGTGGGATATCCAGGAGTGGCGTATCGGCGAACCTTCCGGCATTTCATAATGGTTTCTTTTCCAAATCCATAATCGAGTGCTGTGGCATTGCAGGGCAAACGGGTCCTTCAGCCCGGAGGATATAATGGTCAAATCGGGATCGCAAGTATTACGACCAGCCGGGATGCCAGATTGGGTGAGGAAGAGGCGCGATTCCCGGCGTGGAGTTACATCCGGGATGTTCGGGTCGAACGGAAGATTCCTACCAGGGCAGGCGTTCGCCTTTGTGGATCAACTGGCCGTGCGGGAATTGCTCGCGGGCCATGGTCGCCAGTTCGACGACGGTGCTCGCGCCTTCCTCGACTTCCATGGGCGCGGCTTGGCTCCCTAGATCGGTCTTCACCCAGCCCGGATGGGCGGCGGCCACCGCGATACCCTTGTCCGCCAGCGTCTTCGACTGGATCAGCGTCAGCATGTTCAGGCCGGCCTTCGAGGTCGCATAGCCCACGGTCGAGAAGCGCCCGACGTATTCCCACGCTTTTTCGGCGTTGCCCAGCGAACCGAGCTGCGACGACTGGTTGATCACCCGCGCGTCGTCGCTGCGCGCAAGCAGCGGCACGAGGGCCGCGGTGATCGCGTAGGGGGCGATCAAATTGACCTCGAGGGTGCGGCGGATCTTGTCGGCGTCGGTCGGGTTCCCGTCCCACTCGAGGGCGATCCCGGCGTTGTTCACGAGCACGTCGAGCTTGCCGAAGGTTTTTTCCAGATAGAGGACAACGCCGGCGATGTCGTCGGCGTTGGTGACCTCGAGCCGTACCGGATGGACATCGCAACCGATCGCCGCGAGTTCCGCCGCCGCCGCTTTGCCGGCCGCTTCGTTCCGCGCCGCGAGAACCACCGTGTATCCGCGCAGGCCCAATTGCCGTCCGATTTCCTTGCCCAGGCCCTTGTTCGCCCCCGTGATGAGCGCCACCTTGCCGTTTTTCGTCGCCATGGTTTGGATTCTCCTGTTTTGCCGTCGAGGTGTCCGATTAAGCCGGTGAAAGGATGCGCAAGGCGAGTTCGTTGGCGGGGGTGGGAACGCCGCATTGCCGGCCGAGGCGGCAGACGGTGCCGGCGAAAAGATCGATTTCGGACGTGCGTCCGGCTTCGATGTCCTGGAGCATGGACGTGCGGTTTTCGGGCGCGGCGCCGAGGATGACGGTTTCCGCCCAGGCGGGCACGTCGGCCGCGCCGGCGACGCCGAGGGCGGTGCCGACGGCCGCGGCTTCGTCCATGAGGGTACGGGCGAGGCGCAGGGCTTCGGGGTTTTGCTGGATTTCGCGGGAGGGGGCGCGCAGCAGGGCCTGGGCCTGGTTGATGCCGACGTTGAGGATGAATTTCTTCCACTGGGCGGCGCGCATGTCGGCGGGGACGTCGTAGCGGATGCCGAGGCGCTCGAAGCCGTCGGCGACGGCCCGCACGCGGGGGGCGGGCGGATCGTTGGTCGCCTCGCCAAAGACGATTTTTTCGCCGCCGCCCTGCACGACGGCGTTGCCGGCGCGCATGGAGCTCGAACAATAGACGAAGCCGTGGAGAACGCGCGGCCAGCCGAACGCTTCGGCGAAGAAGTCTTGAGCGGTGATGCCGTTGAGCAGGGGCAGGATCTGCGTGTGCTCCGCGACGACGGAAGCCACGACGGGGAGGGAAGCCTGCAAGGCGGTGGATTTGACGGCGACGAGGACGAGGTCGGCGGGCGGGCCGGGCCGGTCGGGAGTCGCGTAGGTCAGGTCGAGGCGCCGGCCGTTGAAGGACGGGGGATCCGCCCGGTAGCGGGCGATGCGGTCGGCGTCGGCGACGATGCGGAGGCGCGCGGGACCGCGCGCGGCGATCTGGGCGGCGTACAGGATGCCGATGGCACCGAGGCCGACGATGGCGACGTCGTGGACGGGGGCGGGATTCATGGCCGGCGGGTGACGAGGACGCGGACGGCGCCGTTGCCCGCCTTGGCGGGCTGGAGGGTGAAGGCGTTGAGGACGGCCGGCAGCAGGCAGGTGGTGCCGTGCTGGAGGATCATGGCGGGCTGGCCCGGCGTCTTGATGCGCACGTCGCCGTCGATGGGGAACAGGATCAGGAAGCTGCGGGAATCGTGCTCGATCTGGCAGGGTGCCGGAATGGTCCATTCTTCGACGTGGAAATGGGGATCGTCGAGCAGGAGGCGCACGGCATGTCCGCCGGCCTGCTGGATTTCGGGCTGGATGGGCGCGACGGGACTGCCGGTGAGGTTCCAATTGACGACCTGCAGGGCTTTTTCGACGTGCAGGTTGCGGGGCTGGCCGGTTTTGTCGAGGCGATCCCAGTCGTAGAGCCGGTAGGTCGTGTTGGCGTCCTGCTGGACTTCGAGCAGGAGACAGCCGGCGCCGATGGCGTGGACGCGCCCGCCGGGCGTGTTGAACACCATGCCGGGGCGCGCCGGAAAGCGCTGCAGCAGCGCCGGAATGGTGCCGGCCGCGCGGGCTTTCTCGAAGTCGGCGGGGCCCACGCCGGGCTTGAAGCCGGAATAAATGTGGGCGTCGGGCGTGGCGGACAGGACGTACCACATCTCGCTCTTGGCCTCGCCGCCGTAGCGGGCGGCGGCCTCGTCGTCCGGATGCACCTGGACGGACAGGGTTTCGCGGGCGTCGATGAGCTTGACGAGCAAGGGGAAGGATTTGTCCGTGCGGCCGGTGCCCAGGAGTTCGGCGCCGCGCCGGCCGATGGCTTCCGTCAAGGTGGCGCCGGCGTCGGGGCCGTTGATGATGCGGGTGCGGCCGTCGGGGTGGTCGGCGATTTCCCAGGCTTCGGCATAGATGCCGGCGTTGAGGCGCCGGTGGAATTCGTGGATGAGCCGGTCGCCGCCCCAGATGTATTCCTTGTACACCGGCTGGAGCAGGATGGGCATATGGAACGTCGAGTCCATAGAAATCGGATTGTGCCTCGGGAGATGGAGTTGGACAAGCAAAAGAAGAAACGGGCGGGGCGGCAAAGCGGAACCCGGGTCTTTTTTGGCTTTACGGTGCGGGAGAGGAGTATCACACTGGCCGATAATCGAATGCGGCGCATGGGCCCCCGCCGCCGGGTGGATCGGGGCTCGCATCAACGAGGAGAGACGGCGATGAAGAAGCGGATCCTGGCAGGATTGGCGGTAGCGGTGTTTCCGATGGCGGCTTGGGCGTTCCAGGCGGACGTGATCGCGCCGGCGAAGGAAGGCAAGATTCCTTCCGTGGCGGGGCAGCTGTCGTTCGGGTTGCTGAACGGCCAAGCGAAGGAACACGTCTACGACTACGACACGGGCAGCCGGCGGCAGCTGAGCCGCCTGGACTGGGACCTGAAGGACATCGTGATGGGCGGCATCAACTTCTCGGTGCGGCCGATGAACATGGTCAAGGGCATCGATCTCAACAAGAATCTGACCTTCAACACCGCCAACGGCGTGACGCTCAACTTCGGCTATTGGAACGCCCTGACGGAAGGCAGCGGCGAAATGGACGACTACGATTGGCTGGACTACGGCTCGTCGGATTGGACGCACTATTCGCTCTCCGACGTGGACGTGACGGAAGGCTACGTCCTCGACGTGAACGTCGCGTGGGATTTCATCCAGTGGAAAGATCTCGCGACGGGCCGCGTGTTCGCGGGCTACAAGCAGAACGGCTGGACGTGGGAAGACCACGGCAAGTATCTGCTCTATCCGGAATACGGTTACGTGCCGCAGGATCTGTACGGCGAGAAAATGATCAACTACGAGCAGGAATTCCGGATGCCGTACGTCGGCGCGGGCGCGGACTTCATGCTCGGCGACTTCACCATCTCCGGGCGCCTGACCTACAGCCCCTCCGTGGAAGCGACGGATTGGGACGAGCACGTGGCGCGTTCCATCGAATTCAAGGAGACGTTCGAAGACGGCGAAATGCTCGGCTTCGGGCTGGACGTCCGTTACGACTTCACCAAGGGCCGCCTGAAAGGCGTGTTCCTGTCGGCGGCCGTGGACGTCCAGACGATCGACCTGATCGTCGGCGACATGGAAGCGTACGACGCTTCGACGGGCGAAAGTTTCGGCGACGACGACGTCGCGGGCATCGAGAACGAATACATGGTTATTTCCCTGGGCGGCGGATACCGGTTCTAACATCCGCAGAAAAGGCTTCGCATGGATCGGACGATGAAAATGGGAACGGCGCTGTGCGCCGTCGGAATGGGACTGGCGATCCAGGCGATGGCCCAAACGGAACCGGCGCGCGCCGAACCGGCGGCGCCGGCCGCGGCCGCCGCGCCGGCGGATATCGAGCGGGATCTGTGCGCCGCCGTCGCGGAAGGCGCGCAGCTGCTGCGGGACAATCGGCTGAACCCGGACGGCGCGGCCGCGAAGGAAGCGCTGTTGGAGGCGTTGATCCGCGTCAGCGAACCCACGGCGGCGTTTTTGAGCGAGGCCGAACTGGCCGCCCGCTCCGAGCGCCTCTCGGAACGCGAATGGGACGTCGGCCTGACGCTGACGTCGGTGGCGGACGGCTTGCCCAAGGTGGCGGCGGTGCGGGCGGAGTCGCCCGCGGCCGCCGCCGGCATCCTGCCAGGCGAGATGATCGAGAAGGTCGCCGACCGCGAAATTCTCACCGGCGCGAACCTGAAAATGGTGCGCGGGCTGCTGGCTGGCGGCGAGGCCGCCGCGCTGGAGATCGTCGTGCGCGGCGAGGACGCCCAGAGCCGGACGGTTGCCGTGGAGCGCGTGCGGCGCGCGGACGCGTCGCTGACGGACGTGGAAGAGCTGCCGGCCGGCATGGGCTACATGCGGGCGGCGGGGATCTTCGTCGGCGCGGGCGGAGAAATCGCCGCGACGCTGGAGAAATGGCAGGCGGCGGGCAAGCTGGGGGCCATTCTCGACCTGCGCGGCGCGGACGGGACGGCGGAAGGGGAAATTCCGGCCGTGGCGGCTCGATTCGCGCCCTTCGGCGAGACGCTGTACGCGATGGACGACCGGCAAGGCCGCGAAATCGCCGCCGTGAAAGCCGGCCCCGCGCCGGAAGCGTCGCTGCCGCTGATGGTGCTGGTGGACGAGGAAACGAGCGGCGCGGCGGAACTGCTGGCGGCGGTGCTCGGCGGCGGCGTGAAGGGCGCGATGCTGATCGGCCGCGAAACGGCCGGCGATCCCATGATCCGCGAACCGAAAAAGCTGTCCACGGGCCGCTACGCGCTGCTGGCCACGCGCCAGCTCAAGCTGCCCGACGGCGCGGTCTATGCCGGCGCCGCCGGCGTGCAGCCCGACGTGGTCATCACCGATTCCGCGCTGGACGAGACGGTCTACGAACCGGACGCGCCCGTGCTGCGCAAGGGCAAGACGATGACCGACGAGGAGAAGGACGACAAGGCGCTGCGGGACCGCACGCGCAACGACACCTACCTGCGCCGGGCGACGGACGTGCTGCTGGGCCTGAAGGCGCTCGGCTATGGCGCGCAGCGTTGAGCGGCCCGGCCTCGTTCCGGCCACGCCGGAAACCATCCGGCGCGCGGCGGAGCTGCTGAACCATGGGGAATTGGTCGTCGTGCCGACGGAAACCGTTTACGGCGTCGCCGCGCGCGCGGATGCGCCGGAAGCCATGGCGAAACTCTACGCGGCCAAAGGCCGGGACGAATCCAAGCGCATCGCGCTTTTCGCGGACGGCATCGAATCCGTGCGCGCTTCGGGCGCGCGGGTGGACGCCGTCGCCGAACGGCTGGCCGCGGCGTTCTGGCCGGGGCCGTTGACGCTGGTGCTGCCGGCCGCGGCGGGGGAATGGGTTGGATTCCGCGTGCCGGACCACGCGACGGCGCTGGCGTGGCTGCGGGAACTGGGCGGAACGGTGCCGGCGGTGACCAGCGCCAACCGCAGCGGCGAGCCCGCCGCCCGGACGGCGCAGGAAGCGTGGGACGCGCTCGCGCCGCACGTCGCCTTGGCGCTGGACGCGGGACCCGTCGCGCAAGGCGCTCCCAGCACGGTGGTCCGGGTGTCCGCAGGAAAGATCGAAATCCTGCGCCCGGGCCCCATCGGCCGCGAGGCGCTCGAACGCGCCGCGCAACGTCCCGCGCGGGACGGAGGAAAATGACCGCCGAAATCGCCATGTCCGCGCTGCCGCTGTTCGCGGGTTGTCCGCCCGAACAGATCCAGGCGCTGTCCCGGTACGCGGAGAAAACGCGCTGCAAGCGGCACTGCGAAATCTACCGCGAAGGGGATCCGGTGCGGCACGTCCACGTCGTCCTGAAAGGGGAAGTCGGCCTGGAAAAGGAACGGGGCGACGGGCGCGAACCCATGCGGCTGGCCATCGTGCACTCCGGAGAAAGTTTCGGGATCGGCGAATTCATGTTGCCGGCGGCCCATACCACCGCGACCGCGCTGGAAGATTGCGAACTGCTGCGGATCGCCGCCGCCGATTTCCGGAAGCACTTCATGGCCGTCGAATGCATCCGGGACCGCGTGGTGTCCGAATTGTCGCGGATCGCGAAATACCTGCTGTTCAGCGTGGTGTCCGGCAGCGGCACGCGCATGCTCGCGTTCTATCTGCGGCGGCTTTGCCTGGAGGATGCCGAAGAACGGGACGGCAAGTTCCATGTCCGGAGCAAGGTGTTCCAGCCGGAAATCGCTTCCCTGCTGAACATGAGCCGGGAACACGTCACCCGGCTGTTCGCCCGTCTCCAGGAGCAAGGGGCGGTCGACTTCAACCGGGGGCATCCCGTCGTCGACAAGGAATGGCTCCAGAAGACGGTCACCGACACGGACTTGGCCGATTTCATCGTCTACCGGGATTATCCGCGGTGATTCGCGTCACTGACGGATTCCGGGAAACTGCGCTAGCCTGTTCCCATGAAATTCCTCGCCATGGCGTTGCCGGTTCTCTCCAAGGGCCTCCTCGCGCTGGGCGTGTTGGCGATGCTGGCGGCCCGGAGTGCGCGCGCCGACACGAGCCTGACCGTTTTCGTCACCAACATCCCGTCGGCCTGGGGCACCGCCGACGGCGACTCCGTCGCGTTGATCGGCACGCTGAACGGCTGGGCCCTCGGGAATAGCGCCGTCGTTTCCGGCCACGCCTTGCGGTTCGATTTTTCCGCCGTCGAACCGACGGCCCTGGGAAGCGACTGGGCCGACAAGCCGGACGGAGCCAACCTCGGTTTCCGTTTCGTCGCCGCCGGCGACGCGGGCAGCACGCTCATCAAGACCGATTTCCGTTCCAACGACGGCAACTTTCGCCTGGCGATCCAGGCCGGCGCCGCCAACGTCGTCGAGATCGATGCGGGTCCGATCCGCACGCTGATCGACCAGGCCTCCGCCGTCCGCGTCAACGGCGTCCGCGCCCGCGAGGTCGTGGCCATCGACCGCTCCCGCTTCGCTTTTCCCGGCGGCCGTTGGAAGGCGCTGATCATGAGCTACGACGACGGGCACGACCAGGATCGCGGCTTGATTCCCATCTTCGACCAAAACGGGATCAAAGGAACCTTCCATCTGTGCTCCGAATGGTTCGACCAGGCGACGTTCGTCAGCACGGAAGACGTGCGGACGATCTACGCCCCGCACGAGGTGTCCGTGCATTCGGTCAACCATCCCGACCTGACCTACGTGGACGACGAAACCGTCCGCTGGCAGGTGGGGCATTGCCGCTGGGTGTTGTCGGGAATCGCGGGCTACGATACGTGCAGCATGTCGTATCCCATGGGCGGCTACGACGTCCGCGTGATGGGGCAGATTGCCGGGCAGGGCATCACCTGCTCCCGCACCGTCGAGCCGACCTTCTCGCTGGATTACCTGCCCGCCGATCCGCTGAAGTGGCATCCCACCTGCCACCACGCCAACGCGTCGGCGTTCGCCGATGCCTTCGTCGCCCGCACGCAGGAAGAAATGGCGCTCCTGTTCATCTGGGGGCACAGCTACGAGCTCGACAACGGATACGTGGACAACAGCTGGGACTACATGGCCGCGCTCTGCCGGACGCTGGGCCGCCGCGGCGACGTCTGGTACGCGGGCATGGAAGAAGTCCGCGCCTATCTGGCCGCCATCCAGGCCCTGACCGCGCCCGCGGAAAACGTCGTCCACAATCCGTCGGCCTCCATCGCCGTCTGGGCCAAGCCGGCCGACGCGCTCATCCGCATCGCGCCCGGCAAGACGGTCACCTGGCCGGCCGGCCGCGTCTCGGCGGAGCCGTCCATTCCGTTCGACGGCGACGCCGTGACCTTGATCTACGCTCCCGGCGACAACGCGCTTTCCCGCGCGGAAAACCTCTACGTCCACCTCGGACACGACGGCTGGCAGGACGTGCAGGATCTCGCGCTTTCTCCGCGGGGCGACGGCACCTTCGCCTGCGTCTATTCCGTGCCCGCCGGCGTCTCGGCGCTCGAATGGGCGTTCTTCGACGGCGGCGACGTCTGGGACGACAACGGCGGGAGCGACTGGTCGCTGGCCATCCGGCACCGCGTGGCGGAAACGCCGGCCGCGATCGATTTCGTGGAGCATGCGCCGGTCCTGGCGACCAAGGCGGATGGGGACCAGAACGCCATCGGCGAAACCGTGGATTTCGATCCGGACGGCGGGGTTCTCGAAACCACGAACCAGGACGGCTTCGGAAGCTTCGGCCGGATCCAGGTCAACGTCGACGCCGACTACCTCTATCTCGGCGGCACGGAACTCGACCCGGGCGGAGACAACAACGCCATCCTCCTCTTCCTGCAGATCGACACGCTGCCGAATCCCGCGACCACCTTGTGGGACTTCTCCGGCACGCCCGACGGTCTCGATTTCCTCCACAACGTCGTCTTCGATCCCGGCGTGAACCTGGTCCTGATGCTGGGCGACGAATACGGCGACGGCACCTTCCCGCACTTCGAACTGGAAAGCGGGAGCGACGTCGGCCAGGGCGCGTTCTACGTCGATGCCTCCGTCGGGCGGTTCGTCCCCGTGCCGGGCGTCCGGCTTGCGCAATTCGACGGCGCGACCAACGTCCCGACCGTTTCGACCGACGACGACGGCAACCGCCAGACCGACCGCTGGGAAATCGCGATTCCCTGGAGCAGCCTGAACGCGCCGCTGGGCGCGGCGTCCGTCGGCTCCTGCCGCCTGTCGGGTTTGATCGCGAGCGACGGCGTCTCCGGCAACGACCGCTACTTGTCCGCCAATTACCTGGGCGCGGGCGCCGCCGGGGATTTCGACGGCAACGGAAACTACGGTTTCAACCTCGTGACGCTGGCCGGCCAACGAATCGGCCGGGTCGGCGCCGATTCCGATCTGGACGGCATGCCCGACGTCTGGGAGAAAAAGCACCATCTCGACGCCGGAGCCGCCGGCGATGCGGATGGGGACGGCGACGACGACGGCGTGGGCAACCGGGAGGAATACGTCGCCGACACCGATCCGGAAAATCCGGATTCCTGCTTCCAGACCACCGGGGTTCCCGGGACGGACTCTTTCGAAGTGCGCTGCGCGACGTCGACGAACCGCCTCTACGCCCTCGATGCCGCGAGCAACCTGACGGACGGCGTTTGGTTCCCCGTGCCCGGCCAAGGCCCGCGGCGCGGCACCGGCGCGGACGACGTCCTGGTCGACACCAATCGCGTTTCGCGGCGCTATTACCGGCTGCGCGTCGAATTGCCGTAGCGGCCGCGCGCGGCCGGCTACAGAAGAAATTGATATCCCCATTCCGCGCGGACGCCTCGGAGAGGCATCCCTACCTATCGATCGGGAGGATTGGCTGCGGTAGGGACCGCTCTCCGAGCGGTCCGAACACGGCGGGACTCAACGCTCGCGGTTGATCGCCGTGAACAGCAAAACGATGGTCGCGCCCGCGGGAATGCCCGGGGATGCGGCGGCCCATTTGCGCAGCGCCAGGAACGGCGCGGCGGCGGCGGGTTCGAGATCCAGCCCTTCCTCGCGGCCCAGGCGTTGCGCGAGCAGGAATTCCTCGTTGGTGAAATACGTGCTCCAGCCGCCCGTGGCTTCCAAGGTCGCGGCCACTTCCGGCGTCGTGATGTCCGCCGTGATGGAAAACGCGACGTCTTCCGTGTTCTTGGCCCGGATCATGAAGAATTTCGGGATGCCGGTGCCGCGCTCGCGGGCCAGCTCCCGGAAGCCGCTCAGGATGCCCGAGCAGCCGTCGCCGAAACAGACCGGCAGGATCAGGAAGTCCGGCGCCGCGCCCAGGGCCGCGACGATCTCGCGGGCGATCGCGGCATAGCCGCTCTTGCCCGCCTGCGATTTCTGGCCGCGGTCTTCGGGAACCACCGACAGCGGGAAATAGCCTTCCGCGACCCGCTCGTGGAAACGGTCCGAGCGCGCCTTCATGTCGGGTACGGTTTCCAGTTCGGCGCCGAACCGCCGCAGTTCGTCGCGGTAGAACGGCAGGATGTGCTGCGTGGCGACGACGAGCAGCGGCAGCCCCGCCGCCTGCGCCGCGCGGGCGATCGCGATGCCCTGGTTGCCGCTCGACGTCACGACTGCCTTCGTCGCTCCGGCGCGCAGCGCTTCCTCGACCGCCGCCGCGGCCATGCGGTCCTTGTAGGAACCCGTCGCCGAATGGATCTCCGGCTTCAGGTAGATCCGGGCGCCGTACGCCTTCGAGAGCGACGGGCTGAACGTGGTTGGACTGGCTGGCTGGGACATGGAACACCTCGCGATACGATACGAAGGTCCGGAGAGTAGGGGAGAAAGGCCCGGATTGGCAATACCGGAGAGTTGGATCTTGCGGGCGGAGGCCGGGGCGTGACAAGATTTCCGCGCACATGGAGAACGCGCCGAATCCATACCGCGATGCGCTCGTGGGTCTGAAACTGGACGATCCCGTCCGGGCGTTCTTCGATTGGTGCCGCGAGCGGGAACGCATCCGGGCCAAGCGGGAGCAAGGGCTGCCCCCGCCGTGGTCCGCCGATCCCATCTTCCAGCGCGGCCGGTTCCTGAACGTTTTCCGCGAGGACGACAAAGGATCCAAGGCCATCCTGCGGTTTGTCGGCCGGGCGGGAAAGACCGTGCCCGAACTTCTGCACGCCTTGTTTTTCGCCCGCTGGTGCAACCTCCATTCCACGCTCGACCGGCTGGATCCCGCGTGGCTGCGCCAACCGGAGCGGCTGCGGCGGTTTCTGCTGTTCGAAACCCCGCCCCCTTGGTTTTCCGAAGCCTATCCCGTCGTGGACGTCCGCTGGGAAGGCCGGACCTACGATCGCCTCGAAGCCGGCATCGACCTGTTTCCGCGCTGCCTGGACTTTCTGGAGGCCTGCGTCCGCCAGGCGGCGGGGGATGTCGTCGTCGCCACGCGGGCCATCAACGTGCGGTTCGGCATGGGCAACGACTTCCCGATTTTCATGGCCGTGGCCGATGTCGCGTGGTTCGAGCCCGCGTTGATCCGGCCGGACAGTCCGGTGCCGACGGGCATCGGTTCGGCGCCGTTCATGGATCTTCTCCAGCGGCATCTCGGGCTGCCCGATCATGCGACCACGATGCGGCGGATGATCGAACTCCAGGCCGTCCACTGGCCGGCAGCGCGCCGGCCGTTCACGCCGATCGACGTCGAATATCTCTGCTGCGAGTGCCGCAAATACTACAGCTACGTCAACGGCACCAAGCGGTTCGAGGGGCGGAACGTATTTGCGCCGGCGCCGTCGTGAGGCGCCGGTCGGAGGCTGGGCCTATGGCTGGTCCAGCTTCGGGAGATCGGCATGCACGCCGAGGCAGAGTCCCTGGGCCAGGACTTGGTTCGCGGCGTCGGCCCACAGAGCCCGAACGGTCGCCGCCTCCTTCGTCGGATTCATGCGCTGGCCCTGGGTCAGGCTGTCGGTGATGATGCCCGGCCGGCGGAGCACCGGCCGCGCGAAGCCCTTGGCCTTGCCGTCCTTGGCGGTCCGGCAGGGGAAGAAGCTGAACATGCCGTCGACCGGCTGCTCGACCGTGGCGCCGATATACAGCCGGAACGTCTGCGACGGAGACAAATCGCGGACCTTCATTTCGTAGGCGATGGGCTCCAGCGTCGCGTGGAAATATTCCGGCGGCACCACGTCCTTCAGTTTTTCGCGGTAGTTCGACAGGTTCCAATCGATGTAATCCGCCACGACGAAGACTGTGTCCACGACGAACTGCGACCGGTGCAGGCCCGACCCGAACAGGATCACCGACCCGCGCGCGAGGCGCTGCAGGGCGGTGGGGCCGCGCTTGTTGTTCTGCTTGCAGATGCCGTAGAAGAAATGCTCGCCGAACACGAAGGGATCCGTGTTCATGAGCGGCGGATCGTTGGGGTGGAACGGCACGGGCACGGGGGCAAACAGGTATCGCGGTCCGTCCGGGACGGGCTTCGCGTAGGTTTTCACCAGCCGCGTGGGCGGCTCGTACTCGCCCCAGAAGATCAGCGAAGCCGCGCTCGGCTTGGCGTCCAGGGCCGCGAGATAGCGCCCGGGCTGCTGGAGGAATTTCCGCCGGTGCGCCTCGACGTTCCATGAACGGCCCGCTTCCATGTCCGGTTCGTGTTCCGCGCCGGGATGGATGAATTGCACGAAGCGCAAACGGTCTTCCTGCGCCCCCGCGCCCAGGGCCAAAAGGAGAAAAAGGATGAATCCGAACCTTCCCATGCCCCAAGGCTACGCG
Source organism: uncultured Verrucomicrobiota bacterium (assembly GCA_937872095.1). GTDB lineage: Bacteria > Verrucomicrobiota > Kiritimatiellia > CAIQIC01 > Lenti-01 > Lenti-01. The sequence goes on along the minus strand of CALMNW010000064.1, from coordinate 53,094 downwards.
CGGAACGGACGGGTTGGCAACCCCGAAAGAAACGGCACCCCGCGCCGGCCCCTTAGGGACGGGCGGAAAACGCGCGGATGCGGGCGATTTCGGCTTCCGGCAGGCCGAGGGAAGCCAGAAAACCGTGGTGGTCGCGCGGCGCGCGGCGTTCGAATTCCTGGTGCCAGCGTTCCATGGATTGTGGACTGACGCCCGCGGCTTTGAGCATGGAGACCCACATGTCCTTGTCGACGGCGGGCGGGATTTTTTTGCCGGCCACGCGCAGCAGGGAGGCCAGGAGCCGTTGCTGGCCGCGCAGCGCGCCGATTTCGTCGTTGGTTTGGCGCAGGCGCTTCTCCAGGACGCGGGCGGCGGGCCGACCGGGGACGTCCAGCAAGGCGCGGATGTCCGCGAGGGGCAGGCCGGCGGCGCGGTATTGGCAAATGCGCTCGAGGCGCCGGCGATCCCGCTCCGTATAGATCCGGTAGTCGGCGCGGGAGCGGTCGGAAGCGGACAGCAGCCCGATGCGGTCGTAGTGCAGCAGCGCGCTGCGGGAGAGGCCGACGGCGCGGGCCAGTTCGGTGATGCGGTAGGTTTTCATGCGCGCAGGGCAGTCTAGCATGGAAGCGGGGCGGCGGGAAACCCCGCCGCCCCGCGCGTTCTCAGCCCCGGCTGCGGGCTCGGACCTGTTCGATCTTCGCCGCGTCCAGCCCGAGCCATTCGAGGAAGCTTTGGTGGCCGTCCGGATGGCGCCGCTCGAACAGGGCGTGCCATTTCAGCATGGCCGCCTCGTCGAGGCCGATCTCGCGGAACAGCTGCGTGAAGTCTTCCACCGTCATTTTCGCACCCATGGTTTTCTCCTTCTTGTTGGGGGTTTCGCCGCGGCCCAATTCGCCGCGACGGAAGAAAGCCTAAACCGTGAAGCGATAGACGGGTCAACCGGGCGGGCGAAAATATTTCCGCCGCGCGGCAACCGGTCACGTCGCGCCCGGCAGATAGTCCGGCCGGACGGGCGAGAACACTTCGACGGCGACGGAATCTTCGGCGATCCGCGCCCCGTGCGTTTCGTCGGCGGGGATGCACCACGAATCGCCGGGATGGACGTCGTGTTCCTGGCCGCCGATTTTCAGGACGATATGCCCGGCGACCAGATAGCCCGTTTGCTCGTACGGGTGGGCGTGGTCGGGCAGAACGCTGTCCTTCTTCAGCCGGAATTCGGTCATCAGCGTCCGTTCGCCGAAGACGAGGGTTTTCTGCCGGATGCCCGGCAAGGGGTTGCCGTATCCGTGGTCGGAGCGCTTTGCAAATGGTTGGGTCATGGCGGGATTCCTTTTCCGCAGCTTACCATGGCCGGGCCGGAAGGCGCAGCCGCAGAATCCGTGCCGGCCTCCGGATGAAAAACGCTTGGGCAATCCCATGGTCCGCCTGCATCGGCCCCCCATGCGGATCCGCGGCTGGATCAAGCGACATGGGGGGCGTAGCGCTTAGGGGGCGCGCGTTTTTGCTGCCGGTATAGCCATCCGGCACCCGTTCGTTTCGATGAGCAGGATGCCCTGATCGGCCAGCGCGGTTTCGATCATGCGCATGGCCTGCGATTTGGGTATGCGGTCATTGGATTTCAGGGTCAGGTTCGCGGCAGGGTCGACCTGCTGGCTCAGCAGCACGGTTTGTCCCGCAAGCTGCCCGTAGTAATCCGTAACGAGCCGAATGGGAGCTTGCTTGAATTGCAGGGAATACATGGCGGGAGGCGGCGTTTTCTCTTCTCCATCGGCTTGTTCAGAAGAATGTAAGGTATAACTGATCTGGCGATGGGTGCTTTGTTCCGGCAAGGGAGGGGGTTGAACCAATTGATTTTCTTCCAGGCCCAACTCGGCCAGCGCCTGATTCCAATGGGCGGCGGGAGAGTCCGTCTTGCGGCCTTCCCGCTCGTAAATATCGAAGGCGCGATTGGCCGCATCCGCATGGGTGAAACACTCATGACTGTTGAGTCTATTCACGAAAAACATGCGTCCGTTTATATTTGTCGCGGGCATTTGCCCGACCAGACGAGCGCCCGGAGGGAAGAAAATGCCGGAGGATGCCATCAGGTCGGATGAGTAGGTGGTCACGCCGTTGGACGATGAGAACGGCAGGTCGGTTTGCCTGGCCACCACGACCAGTCTGAATGTCCAGTCCGGCGGAATCGGTTCCTCCAGCGTGACCCGCCAGCGGGCATGGTCGGCCTCTTCCGTCAATGGTAGCGCATTTCCGTTGTAGTCGAACACCTGCATGACGACCCCGTTCGTCCAGGGGATCGTGATATCCGTCATCGCGTCCTGCGACCAGTTTTTGCAAATGATTCGCCGGGCAAAATAGACCGAGTGATCGGATTCAATCCAGACGTATTGCTGCAGAACCTCTTTGGGTTCCGTCGCCAGATACCTGGCCTTTTCGGTCACCGGATCGGGCAGTTCGGCGAGGCTTGGCCGTGGCGGAACTCCTTTGTCGATCTTAGCCAATTTGCTGCGGAAGAATTTTGACTCCGGTTGCGTTCCCGCATGAAAGGCAAGCGGGGCCGACCAGAAGAGCGAAGCGGCAACGGCCAGGCCCAGCACGCCAGCCACGCCAACCAAAGCCACTTTTATGAATTTTCCAGCGGTGCGCATGGAAGCCGGCCGGCCATGCGGCCCCGCCGGAGTTTCCTTGCGGGCAACTCGTTGGAGGTCGCGAACGACGTCGGCCATTTCCGCGTAACGGTCGCGCAGTTCCCGTGCCATGCAGCCTTCGGCAATCAGGGTCAGGCCTTTCGAAGCCTGCGGATTGAGCTCGAGGATGGGGCAGGGAGGGTGGGCCAGGATTTCCCGGATGATTTCCTCGCTGGTCTCTCCGGAGTACGGCCGCCAGCCGGTCAGCATCTCATACAGAATGGCGCCGAAGGCATAGATGTCGCACCGCGTGTCTTCCGCTTTTCCGGATGCGGCCAGCGGCGACAGGTATACGGCGGTGCCCTCGACCACGTCCTTTCCGGCATCGATGCTGGCATCGTTGAATACGGTGCGCAACAGTCCGAAGTCCGTCAGATAGACGCACCCCGTTTGATCGACCATCACGTTGGCCGGCTTCAGGTCGCGATGGATGATCCCGCGGCCGTGGGCGAACTTCAGGGCTTCGGCCAGTTGAAGGGAAACCGGGAGGATAAACTCCTCCGGCAACGGCACGCCCGAACGGATCCGCTGCGCCAGGTTGCCTCCCTCAATAAACGGCATCACGTAATACGGGCCGGCTTTCCGATCCGACACCTCCAGAACCTTCAGGATGTTGGGGTGCGAGAGGCGATACATGTGCTGGGCTTCCGTCAGGAACCGCTGCACGACCCAGTCTTTGTCCGCCAGTTCGGGACGAATCATTTTCAGGGCGACCCGGCCGCCCGTAATGGGTTCGCGGGCCAGGAAAACCTGTCCCATGCCGCCGGCCTCGAGCGCCTGGATGATTTCGAACCGGTCGACCGCACCCTGCGCTCCGGGCTGGACGGGGGCCTGCAGCATGCCCGTCCGCAGCATGGTGTGCGCGATATCTCCCGGGCCTTTCGACATGGGCACGGTGTTGCGTTCCGAATCGTCGCGATGGGTTTTCATGGATTCACCTCCTGCCGGCCACCCAGCATGGCCAAGCCCTCGGATAAAAGGCTCTTCGATGCGTCGTCCAGCCACGGTTGATCCAGCAGCCATTGCACTCCGCGGATCAGTTGTTCATCCTCCAGCGAACTGATCCGTTGGCGGCAGCGCAGCCGCGCGGAGACGATCGCCAGGTAGTAGAGCGCGCGGGCGACGTCTTTCGGAATGTGCCGCCGGGGCGAAGCCGCCGACCGTTTCGCGTAATCCTTCACCATCTCCAGCATTTCGACCGGCGGATGGGGATGCGCAAACAAATCGCCGAAGCTTTGGAGCAGGAGGCCCTCCGCCGCCGCCAGCAACCGCAGGCGTTCTCCCCAATCCGGGTTGAAGCCCGCCATGTCGAACTGAACGGGCGCCGTCAGCTGATGGCGAAACACCTGTTTCAGTTCCTCGTCTTGCCAGGGCGCGTCCCGGCTCGTGCCGTCGAACAGTCGGGCCAAACTGGCGGGATCTGTCTTTTCGGTTTCTGGGGATGAGTGGTTCATGCTTTGCCTTTCTGTTCCTCATCCTGTACTAAGCCGTCGCGGCGGGAATCCTGCATGGGAAAGAAAATTATTTTAAGGCGCGCTGCAATTCCATGATTTCCCGATCGACGTCCGCATCGTCCGCGACGGTTTCCCGGATGGTCTCGATCAGCATGTTCCGGAATTTCCGTTTGACCGTAATCAGCAGGTTCATGGCCTGCGCAGGAGATCGGAGGCCCAGTTCCGCGACCAGCGACGCATACGGCGTCGGTTCCGCGTTCGAATAGGTGGGCTCCAGCATTCTGCGCTGGAACATGATCCAGAGATCGCGGCGCCCCGCGGCTTCGCAGTCTTTCCGCATGCGCTCGATGGCCAGATCCAGCACCTGGCGCGCCCAGCACGCGTCGAACTCCTGATGGCCCGCCTGCTTGTCGGGGATGGACTCCGCATAGTCGTCCACGTTCACCCGGTGGTTCGCGTCCGGCCCGCGCTTGAGGGCCTGGTCCCGCCGAAAGGAGCTTTTCACGTAATTGACGAGGCATTTCAGCAGGAAGGAGCGGAAACGCCCGCGTGTCCGATCCGCCTGGACCAACAGCTGTTTTTCCAGAATCCGTTCGGCCATGAAGCTCTGAAGCAAGTCCTCGGCCTGCTCCGTTTTCAAGCGCCAAACCCCGACGAGATACCGAAGCAAAACCGGGCGATACGTGCCCAACAGGTTGTCCAAGGCCGCCATCCGGACGTGCGTGTCGGTTTCGCGGGCTTGCGAAACCAGGGACCACTGCGTAACGGGGAAGCCGGATTCCCGGCCCGTTTCCGGTTGCGATTGAATCGGCTGCTTCATATTTTTTGCCACCGCCTTGCCTCCCTCGGAGAGTCATCGCTCGGGCAGGTCCTGTCAATCCGCTTTATTCCGAGGAAGAAAATCGCAGCTGTCGTGCCGCCCTTGCGGCTGTTCCGGAAATGGCATCGTGGGCGAGGGGAATCGCGGCTTGCGGGCGAAAACCGGCTCCAACTGCGAAAAATCGCCGAAAATGGCCGAAAATCGCGAAAAATCGCCGAAATTCGGTCTAAAACGGTCCAAAATCGGCCATTTTGGCCCGAAAATGCTCGAAAATGGGCAATTTTAGACGCCGGGCGGCAGTTTGGCGGCCATGGCCTTCCGGCGATCCAGCCGCCGGCCGTCCGCGATGAACGTGCCGTCGCCGACCGCATGGAGCATGCGCGTTTCCTTTCGGCCCGCGGTTCGATGCGCGGCCACGGCTTCCAGCACGACGATGTCGTGCCGCCGGACGATGTCGACGACCTTGCACTCGATATTCGCCAGGCACTCCTGGATCAAGGGCGCCCGGACGATTTTCGCCGGCAGGGGCGTGAGGTGGAATTTGGCGAATTTGTCGACCTCCGCGCCCGAGCACGTGCCGATGCCCACCACGACGTCCAGCAAGTCCGCGCCGGGAATCGCGACGACGCATTCGCGCGTTTTGTCGAGGGCCCGGAACGAGTGGTTCCACGCGCCGGTGGTCAGGGCGAACCGCGGCGTGAAATCCACCACCATCGTCCAGGAGATGGTCATGAGGTTGTTCTTCCGGCCGTCGCAGGTGGAAATCAGGACGACCGGCCCCGGCTCGATCCAGGTGAAGGCCCGGCTCAGCTTCAGGATTTGCATGGATGCCTCCTTTTTCGGGTCCGTTTCTCCGGCGCGACTTGAGAATGTGCCTTGGGGGCGGGAGGATCAATGACGAAACCGACCGGGACGAGGTCGTCCCGGCTCCAAACAGCCTTGGGATTCGTGATGTTGGAGCCCCCGACGACCCCGTCGGGGGGTAAACCTACTTTTTGGGAAACCCTTCGGGGAATTGCTTGGCGGAATCGCAAATCTCGTGCCAGGGGGCTTTCATGGAGACCCAGATGTGGCTTTGGGGCTGCAGGCGGGGATCGACGTCCAGCGAGCCCGCGCGGAGGAGCACCATGCCCGGCCGCTGCTCGGCGCGCGCGAACAGATGGCAGCCGCAGGTTTTGCAGAACGAACGGTATTTGCCCGGCGAGGAGTTGTAGGGCACCAGGTTGTCCGCGCCGGCCACGACCTTGAACCCGCTTTCCTCCACCGCCAGGACCGACGAAAACGCGGAGCCGGAAAACTTCCGGCAGTCCGGACAATGGCAGTTCACGAAGATCAGGATCTTGCCCGCGCTCTCGTAGCGCACTTTTCCGCAATGGCAACTGCCCGTCAGCATGGAGGCCTCCTTGGATTCAGGAGAAGCGTACCGCAGACGGCCGAAAACGCCAAGGGGGAGAAGGCTGACCACGGATGGACACGGATCGACACGGATGGGGAAGGGAGGAACAGCCGGTTCTCACACGGAGACGCGGAGGCGCGGAGGAGACGAAATTACAAATTATAGGACCGACCACTTCACAGATGGGGAAACAGCCGGGAGAAATTTATCGCAAGCGACGCAAAAGAATCGCAAGAGGGGCCGAGGGAATCGCGGCATCACCAGACGCAGGGCAGCAGCCGCCACTTGGTTCGCGCCGCGTACTCGGAGTAGCCGGGCAACTCGTTCGCCAGAAGCCGGTCTTCCAGCGCCGTCCTTACGACGAACATGGCGATGAAAGGTACGGCGACCCCAAACGCCCAGTGGGAACCGAGCAGCAGCGGCACGCCGACCGTCTTGATCGCCCAGAAGGCGTACCCCGGATGCCGCACGTAGCGGTACGGTCCGCCCTCGACCACGTGCTGGCCGCGATCGTTCTGGATGCGGATCACCGTCGAGAAAAACCGGTTGGTCCGCATGGCCCACATCAATCCGGCCGTCCCCGTTGCGACGGCGGCGAGTCCGCACCAGAACTCCCACGGCTGCGTTCCGGTCGTCCAGCCGAAGCGGCGGTCGAATCCGGGAACCAGCAGCTCCGCCAGGGAAAACACGCCGACCAAGGCGACGAAGATCCGGTCCCAGCGCGCCGCGCCGGCTTTGGGCTTTCCCAACCGCTCCTCGACCAACGTCTCGTCCAGGCGAAACGGCCCGAAGAGCATCAGTCCGCTGCTGCCGAGGACGATTCCGACATAGCACCACGCGGCCGGCCACCCCAGGTCTCCCGCCGAAGCGAACAGGGCGAGGAACAGCGGCACCAGCGCCACCGCGGATCGTTTCGCCGCCTTGCCGTATGCACTCATTCTGAATTCTCCGCGCCGTCGGTTCCGACAACGGACCTCAAGCCGTCTTCATGCGGTGGAAATCCCCACCATGCGGGCGACATGGTAGGACGGGGCCAACGGGGAAGTCAATCGGCGGATTGAAGGAAAGCCAACCGCGGAAAAGGAACAGCCGGGTCTCACAGAGACGCGGAGGCACGGGGCGCGAGAAATCGAGGATCGACAGATCCATCCCCAAGCCGATTTTGCCATAATGCGACGATGCAAGGACTGATAACCTTCACTCCTTCACGATGCAAGGACCCCTTCACGACAATGCAGGGGCTGACCCCTTCACTTTTATTTATAGGGCGGGCCCCAATTTTCTGGCCCAATTTGTTTGGGGTGTTCAATGTTGTGCATTTATTCTAGGATGTCCTGGCGATGAAAAACACAATGAACGGACCCCTTGTGGAGTTGGGGTTTTCGATCAAGACTATTTCTTTGGGATATGGATATCCTGAATATATTCCATTTGTAACATCAACGTTCAAAGCCAGTTTCAATCGCTTTCAACTCTCATCGGATGACTTCACTGCCGATATCCGTAGACTACGGAAGGGGATGTTTTCACTCCTCACATCCTTTTCGAGTTATGAGGGCATTATGAGTGGTCCTGGGGGGGGTGTCTGGCGGGATCAAGGTTCAGCCAGACATATCAAAACCATATATTGAAATAAATGGATTGGATAGTTCGTGGTCTGTATTTGCGATGGATGTTGGCGATGATGTTATTGGAGTATTTACCGGTGCGGACTGCCAAATAGCCAAACTTTACCCTCACAACCGGCGGATGTTGCGGGACCGGGTTAGGGGACGTCATCATGTGGTATTCGGGTTTGGAGATGTGTTATGTGAAAATATTCCAAACACCGTTTTGTGTGGGCTTAAATGCCTTTTAGTGGTTTATACGCTAATCCCTGAAAAATTGTATTTTCCAACCCGTGAGGGTATCCCGCCTGCTTGAAGGAAAAGATCAGGGAAAAATGAAGAGGAAGGAACGGCCCTTGCATTGTAGCATTACGATCTTCGTCCACCTTACTCCGGTCATCGAGGCACCTCCATTTTAATGAAGCGGCCAGCCGGGTCGGCACCCCTGACCTAAGCTGGAATCCGCTTGCGACCGTTTGCGTCGCTTGCGAATTATGTGTTAAGGAGGCCGGGGTTTACTTTGCCTCGCAGCCGCGTTTGTGGGCTTTGATGCCGGCGAGACGGGGGGGCGCTAGGTGCGCGGCCGGACGATGCGGTACGGGACGACGGGGGGAACAAAGAGTTGTTTGACGTCCGGCCGGATCAAGACGCGGTATTGCCACAAAACCAGCAGGAACATGGCGCAGGAGCAGAGCAAGACGGGGAACATGGGGATGGGACGGGCGGCTTGGCCCAGGATCCATAAATCCAAGGGCGAACGAAACAGCGCCATCAGAAAAAGAACGGTCGAAGAGAAGAATCCGAGCCACAGGAACGCGAGGGCCCATTTGCGCCAAGTGGGACTGTGGCGCAGCAGTCCGGGGCCGATCCAGAGCCCCAGCAGCATCAGATTCAGGTCGAGATGCTGGTGGAACAGTTTAACGACGACGTCGATGGCCGCCAGGAGGCCTGTCAGCATGAAAAGGCCCGCCACGATTTTCAAGGAAAGGGGATTGGGTCGGGCGAACATGTTGGGACGCTACTTGGCTTCGTAGCGGCGTTTGTGGTCTTTGATGCCGGCGAGGCGGAAGGGGCCGCCGCGGTAGGGGGCGAAGACGTGGTCGGCGCCGTCTTTGGGGACGCCGTAGTTGAAGATGTCTTCGTACTGGCGGTAGGTGACGGGGGTGCGGGTGGCGAGCAGGGCGCGATGGGCGTCAGTGAAGAGGTGCTCGCGGTAGCCGCGCTGGACGACGCCGGAGAAGAATTCGGCCATGCAGCCGGAGCCGTAGGAGAAGAAGCCGATGCGCTGGTCGTCGAGCGCGGCGGGGGCGTTGTCGAGGAGGGACGCGAAGCCTTCGTAGACGCAGGCGGCATAGGTGTTGCCGGTCTGGCGGTTGTACTGGAGGGCCGGTTCGAGCAGGCGTTCGAGTTCTTCCCTGGGCGGCGGCGGGACGCCTTCGGTTTTGCAGAGGCGCTCGTAGGACTTGTAGGCGATCTTGGTGAACGGCATGTGGAAGCCGTAGTGGGCGTGGTCGGCCAGGCCGCGATGGGACGCCGCCTTGTAGTTGTTCCACGCGTCGATGAGGGTGGTCAGGTACATCTTGGTGGAGTACTTGCCGTCGACGAGGGCTTCTTCGCGGTAGTTGGGCCGCCAGAAGTCCATGATGTCCTCGGCGTGGAAGCCGGCTTCGGGATCGAGGGCGAGGACGCGCGGGTGGGTGGACACGAGCATGGCGACGGCGCCGGCGCCCTGGGTGGGTTCGCCGGGGCTGGCGAGGTCGTAGCGGGCGATGTCGGCGGCGAGGACGAGGGCCTTGGTGTGGGGCCGCGCGGCGACCATGGCGGCGGCCATGCGCAGGGACGCCGTGGCGCCGTAGCAGGCTTCCTTGGTCTCGAGGCAGCGGCAGGTCGAGGGCAGGCCCAGCAGCTTGTGGCAGAACATCGCCGCGGCCTTGGATTGGTCGATGCCCGATTCGGTGGCGAAAAGCAGCAGTTCGATGTTTTCGCGGCCGGCTTTTTCGACGATGGGCAGGGCGGCGTTGGCGGCGAGGGTCACGATGTCCTGGTCGGGCGGCACGACGGCCATGCGCTCCTGGCCGATGCCGACGATGAACTTCTCGGGATCGGCGCCGCGCTTCTCGGCCAGCACGCGCAGGTCGAGGACGTAGGCGGGGGTGTGGAAGGAGATGAGGTCGATTCCGATTTTCATAGCTTTAGAGTGCAGAGTTCAGAGGGCGGAGTTCAGGGAAGGCTTTCAATATTCAATGTCCAATATTCAATATCCAACATGGGTTGTTCTGGCCTCTGACCGCTGACTTCTGACCTCTGGCTAGAACCTTTTCCAGACCCCTTGCGCGGCTTCGCGGGCCTTGGCGCAGATGGCCTGTTCGTCGAGGGTCAGGATCTTGGAATCGCGCATGAGGACCTGGCCGCGGGCGATGGTGGTGTGGACGCGGGCGTAGTTGAGGCCGTAGAGCAGGTGGCCGAGGTAGCGGCCGGGCTCGAGGGGCGTGGTGGGGACGTAGTCGAAGATGGCGACGTCGGCGAGCTGGCCGGGAACGAGCTGGCCGCGCTTTTCGGGGAAGCAGCGGGCGCAGATCTGCGCGTTCTTGTTGAGCAGCATGTCGCAGGCTTCCACGAAGGCCACGCGCGGATCGGCGAGGGTCGCGCGCTGGAGCAGGTGGGCGACGCGGGCGGCGGAAATCATGTGCGACGTCATGCCGTCGGTGCCGAGGCCGAGCAGGACGCCCTTCTTCAGCAGCGTCAGCATCTTCTGGGTGCCGACGGCGTTGTTCATGTTGGATTCCGGATTGTGGACCATCATGGTGCCGGTTTCGGCGACGAGATCCATTTCGGATTCATCGAGGTGGATGCCGTGGATGAAGAGGGATTTCTTCCCGGTCAGGCCGAACTGGTGCAGGCGCTGGATGATGCGCGAGCCGTGCTTGGCGATGCAGTCGGTTTCGTCGGAGAGATCTTCGGCCACGTGGATGTGGACGCCGGCCTTGGTTTCGGTGCAGACGCGGGCCGTGGCTTCGAGGGTGGCGTCGGAGAGGGTCATCTGCGCGTGGAGGCCGAAGAGCGCGGTGACCTGGCCGTCGCCGGCGGCCTGGGTCTTCTTGATGAAGCGGGTGTTCTCGGCGACGCCGTCGGCGGGCACGTTGCGGTCGGAGGTTTCGTAGCAGAGGCAGCCGGAGAGGCCGGCCTGGCGGAAGGTTTCCTCCATGATATCGAGCGAGCCGTCGGTGCAGGACGGGGAGGCGTGGTGGTCGATGATGGTGGTGCAGCCGGTATGGATGGCTTCGAGCAGGGCGACGTAGGAAGAGTAGCGGACGGCCTCGGGGTCGAGGGCGAGGTCGAGCTTCCACCACATGCGCTCGAGGATCTCGACGAAATTGCGGGCGGGCTCGCCGGGCGGGGCGAAGCCGCGGGCGAAAGAGGAATAGAGGTGGTGGTGGGCGTTGATCAGGCCGGGCACGACGACCCGCCCTTCGGCGTCGACGATCTGCGCGCCGGCCGGGACTTTCACGGAGGGGCCGACGGCCGCGATTTTCGAGCCTTCGACGAGGATTTCGCCTTTGGGAAGAATGGTGCCGGCGTCGTCGAGGGTGACGACCAGGGCGTTTTTGATCAGCAGAGCGGTCATGGGGGCCTCCGGGTCGGTTTTTCCACGCCGTGGAAAAATATTTTCCACACCGTGGAAAAGTTTTTAGCACTTTTTCCACATCGTGGAAAACGTTTTGTGGGGCGGGCGGCGTCCGGCGGCAGCGCCCGGAACCTGCAGCCAGCTGGCGTGTTCCGTGGAATAAACCGGAGATTGTTTTATAAAACAGTACCCAATCGGGGGGTGAGACGTTTGAGCCGGGGAATCTGCGGCCGCCGCCGGCGCGGCGATCGCCGGGAGGCTCAAAGGGCGGCGGTATGGGCGATGTCGTCGTGGGTGCCGAGAAGGACGAGGACGTCTTGGGGGGCGATGACGGTCTGGGCCTGGGGCAGGCGGGTGACGATCTTGTCTTCGGCGGTGCGGCGCTTGATGAGCAGAACGCGGACGCGGCAGGTATCGGGCAGGCGGACCTGGGCGAGGGTCTGGCCGTGGAAGGAGGCCGGGGGTTCCCATTCGACGAGGTCGAAGCCGGGGGCGATTTCGATGGGGTGGCGCGAAAGGTTGGCGAGGCCGCCGGAAAGGGCCTGGGGGGCGTCGGCCTTCAGCAGCTCGTCCTGGTAGACGGACAGGACGTCGGCATGGGCCAGGGTGCCGAGGATGCGCCGGTCTTCGACGGAACGGACGACGGGCAATTCCTGCAGGCCGGCGGCGGCGAACTTGGCGAGGGTGGCGCTGAGCGTTTCGTCCGGCAGGACGCAGGGCACGTTTTTGCGCATGACGTCTTCGGCGAGCAGGATGCTCGCGAGGCCGGGCGGGGAGAGCAGGACGCGGCGGGCGTCGGCCAGGGCGATGGCGCCGAGAAAGGCGTCGGTGGCGGCGTCGACGACGTAGAACTGGGAGACGTCGGCCGCGAGGAAGCGCTTCATGAGGGCGTCGGCGGATTCGTCGGGGCGGATGGTTTCGACGGCCGGACGCATGTGGTCGCGGGCGGGATGGGCCTGGAGCAGGTCGGGCGAGCCGCCGCGGAAGAGGCGGATGCCGTCGCGGGCGAGCTTGAAGGTGTAGATGGAGAGGTTGCCGGTGAGCCGCGCCGTGAGCACCGTGCTGAGGATGCAGGCGATCATGACGGGCAGGATGATGGCGTAGTTGGAGGTGATCTCGAAGATCATCAGGATGGCGGTGATGGGCGCGAGCATGGCGCCGGCGATGAGGCCGCCCATGCCCACGACGGAGTAGGCGGCGATGCCCCCGAAATGCGAGCCGAGCAGGGGCGCGGCCAGCGTGCCCACGCCGGCGCCGAGCAGCGCGCCGATGGTCAGGGCCGGCGAGAAGACGCCGCCGGACCCGCCGCTGCCGAGGGTAAGCCCGGTGGCCAGCATCTTGGCGAAGGCCAGCGCGATCAGCAGCAAGGCGGGCAGGGCGCCCGCGAAGGCGGAGTTGGACAGCGGCCGGCCGTCGCCCATCACCTGGGGCAGGGCGAGGGCCAGGAGCCCGAGCAAGAGGCCGCCGAACGCGGGCCGGAGCCAGCGCGGCAGGCGGACGTGGCGGTCGAACAGGCCCTCCGCGAAGCTGATGGAGCGGATGTAGGCGACGGAAACGAGGCCGCAGAGCAGCCCGAGCAGGACGTAGGGAATGAGTTCCCACGCGCTGGCGAACGCGCAGGGCGGCGGGGAGAACACCGGAGCGTCGCCCCGCCAGGCGCGCGCCACCACGGTGGCGACGACCGACGAAACGACGATGGGGCTGAACTGGGCCGCGCCGAATTCGCCGAGGATGACTTCGACGGAAAACAGCGCGCCCGCGACCGGCGCGTTGAAGGTGCCGGCGATGCCGGCGGCCGCGCCGCAGGCGACGAGCGTGCGCAGGCGGCGCTTCGACATGCCCATGGCCTGGCCGATGCGCGAGCCGATCGCGGCGCCGATCTGGATGACGGGCCCTTCGCGGCCGGCGGAACCGCCGCTGCCGATGGTGATGGCCGACGCCAGCATCTTCGCGAGGGCGACGCGCCCGCGGATCTTGCCGCCGGCCAAGGCGACGGCCTTGATGACCTGGGGCACGCCGTGGCCCTTGGCCTCGGAAACCAGGAAGGTGGTGATGAGGCCGACGATCAGCCCGCCGACGGCGGGAACCAGCGCGATCTTCCAGGCGGCGATGGCGCGGAGGTCGGCCAGGCCGGGTTCGACGAGGTTCCAGAAGCCGCTCTGGAACAGATGGATGGCCGCGTTGAAGGCGATGGCGCTGAGGCCGCCCAACAATCCGATGACGGCGGCCGTGAACAGCAGGAACACGTATTCGCCGCCGCGCGCCCGCTCCACCCACGACCGGAACACGCCGCGCGCCAAGCGCGCGAGGGCGACCAGGCGGAGATGTCGGGCTTTCCAGCTTTCGGCGAACGAGGACATGGAAAACAAGGATAGGAGGTGCGGGCGCAAAAACAATATCCAAATCCGGCGGCCCGGGATCCGTCCGGCGCGGAAGCGGGACGGCGGTGGCGGTTCGCGCCGCCCCGCCGGCCGGATCGACGGCCGGGACGGTTTTCCACGGCGTGGAAAAATATTTTCCACAGCGTGGAAAAACCGGATACACTGCGCGAAATGAATCCGGTTCAGGAAAAGCGGGTTGCGGTGGATGCCCGGTGGGTATTCCGCGAGCTGAGCGGAATCGGCCGCTACACGCTGGAACTGCTGAAGCAACTGGGGGAAATCGGCGGGGCGTTCCGCTATCTGGTGCTGGTGCGGGACGGGGAACGGCGGGCGTTCGTGGAACGGGAAGCGGGGCTGGCGGGAAAAGCGAATTTCGAGTTCGCGGAACTGCCGTACGGCCCGTTTTCGCTGCGGGGGCAGTTCGCCGCGGCGCGCCTGCTGCGGGAACGGGACGTCGCCGTCTACCACTCGACGAATTTCATGGTGCCGTTGCCGGCGTTTCCGCGGCGGAAGCCGCACGCGATCCGGTGCATCTGCAACGTCCACGACCTGATCCCGCTGGTGCATCCGGAGTTCACGCCGAAAGCGCTGAAGACGCGGTTCTTTCCCGTCTACCGGGGGCTGATGCACGAGATCGCGCGGCGGGCGGACGCGGTGGCGACGGGGAGCGAATCGGCGAAGCGCGACATCGTGAGCTGGCTGGGGGTGCCCGAGGCGCGCATCGCGGTGGCGCCGGACGGCGTGGACGGGCGCTACGGGCCCGGCGGCGAAAAGCCGTCGGCGCGGGGCGGGCCGAAGACGGTGCTCTACGTGGGGCGGAGCGATCCGTACAAGAATCTGCCGGGGCTGGTGGAGGTTTTCGCGCGGCTGGTGCGCGAAGGGGGCGTCGCGGCGCGGCTGCGGATCGTGGGCTCGCCGGACGCGCGGTATCCGGAAGCGGGCGAAACGGCGCGGCGGCTGGGCGTGGCGGACCGCGTGGAATGGGCGGGCTATCTGGACGACGCGCAATTGGTGCGGGTCTACCAGGACGCGGACGCGCTGGCGCTGCTGTCGCGCTACGAAGGCTTCGGCCTGCCGGTGCTGGAAGCCATGGCGTGCGGCACGCCGGTGGTGTGCTCGAACGCGGCGAGCCTGCCGGAAGTGGCGGGCGCGGCGGCGCGGATCGTGGCGCCGGACGACGTCGCCGGCGCGGCGGCGGCGCTGCAGGACGTGTTGACGGATCCGGCGGAAGCGGCGCGCCTGCGCGCAGCGGGCCTGGAACAGGCCAAACGGTTTTCGTGGCGCGCGGCGGCGGAGACGATGCTGCGGCTCTACGGGGAGGCATCGGCATGAGCCGCGCGCTCCAGGTGGCGCTGGCGCACGACTGGCTCAACGGCATGCGCGGCGGCGAGCGGTGCCTCGATCTGATCTGCAAGGAATATCCGCAGGCGGAACTCTACACGCTGCTGTTCCGGCCGGAGCTGGTGTCGGACGCGATCCGGAACCGGAAGGTGCACGTGTCGGGCCTGCAGCGCCTGCCGGGCTTCCGCGAACGCTACCGGTGGTTCCTGCCGCTGTTCCCGCGCGCGATGGAAGCGTTCCGGCTGCCGGCCGGCACGGATCTGGTGCTGAGCACGAGCCATTGCGTGGCGAAGGGAATCGTGCCGCCGCCGGGCGCGAAGCACGTGTGCTATTGCTTCACGCCGATGCGCTACGCGTGGTCGCTGCAGGAGGAATACTTCGGACGGAACCGGCTCAAGCGCGCGGCGCTGGAGCTGGCGCTGGCGCGCCTGCGGAAGTGGGACCGCGCGGCGAGCGACCGGGTGGACCGGTTCGTGGCGATCAGCCGGCACGTGAAGGCGCGCATCGCGGAATACTACGGCCGCGAAGCGTCCGTGGTGTATCCGCCGGTCGCGACGCGGTATTTCACGCCCGATGGCCGCGGGGGGCACGACGGCTACGATCTGGTGGTGTCGGCGCTGGTGCCCTACAAGCGGGTGGATCTGGCGGTGCGGGCGTACGCGCGGTCGGGATATCCCCTGAAGATCGCGGGCGTGGGCACGGAGCGGGCGGCGCTGGAGAAGCTGGCGGCGCCCAACGTGGAATTCCTGGGGCGCGTGCCGGACGAAGGCGTTCGCGACCTGTACCGGCGCTGCCGGTTCCTGGTGTTTCCCGGGGAAGAGGATTTCGGAATCGTGCCGCTGGAAGCGCAGGCGTGCGGCAAGCCGGTGCTGGCGTTCGGCAAGGGCGGCCTGCTCGAAACCGTGCTGGCGGGACGCACGGGCGTATTTTTCCAGGAGCAGACGCCGGACGCGCTGCTCGCGGCGACCGCGCTCGCGGAGAAAACGGACTGGGATCCCGCGGCGATCCGCGCGCATGCGGAAACGTTCGGCGAAGCGCGTTTTCTCGAAGGCCTGCGCGCGGAAATCGCGGCGGCGCTGGAAGGGCGCCGGACGTGACGGCCGGAACGTCCAGCGCCGCGCCGGAACCGGCGGCCGCCGAAGCCGCGGCAAAACTTTCGCCGGGGCAGGCGCTGCGGATCGCGCGGGGATTTTCGTGCCTGTTCTGGAGCCTGCCGCTGCTGGCGGCCGCGCACGCGGCCGCGCTGGGCGACACGTGGCTGACGCGCTGGACGCCGGGATTGCTGCCGCTCGGTTTCGTGCCGCTGGCGGGCGGGCTCTGGCTGCTGCGCGCGGGCGGGGCGCTGACGCCGGCCTGGCGGACGAAACTCGGCCGCGTTGCGCTGCTGGCGCTGCTGGCGGCCGGACTGAGTCCGTTTCTGGCGTGGTGGCCGCTGGCGCCGGCGCGGATCTATTTCGCGGCCAACGCGGCCGCGCACTACGTCGCGCTGATCGCGCTGCTGGCGGGATTGACCCGGCTGGCGGGCGAAACGGCGCGGGGGCTGGGCGACGCGCCGCTGCGGAAAGAAGCCGCCGCGGGGTTGGGGATGGTGCTGTGGCTGAGCGCCTGCACGGTGGGCGCCCTGGGCTGGCTGTTCCACCGCGCGGGACTGTTCGATGCGGGGTGGTCGACGGTGCTGGCGCAGCTCGCGGGATTGCCGGAGGAAGCGCGGATGCTGTTCCTGCTGCCGTACGCGATGACCGCCTACGTGATGTGGCGGGCGAAGGAAACGGGCTTCCGCCGCGCGGCCGGCGGGAATTCCTGAGCGCCGGCACTGCGGCCGCGCGCTATTCCCACGGGAACCTGCGCGAAGCGTCTTCCTTCTTGTCGGGCTCGGCCGGCGCGTCCGGCTGGGCGGGAAGATGCTGCTGGATGGTTTCCAGAATCGCCAGTCCTTCGGGATCGCCCGGCATGGCGGCGAGATAGCCTTGGATGGGATTCCGCGCGCGGGCGTATTGCCGGAGGCGGACCATGGCCTGGGCCCAGATCAGCAGGCGCTCGTAGCGGTAAGGGGCGATTTCTTCGGATTTGCGGAAGCACTTGGTGGCGTAATCCCAGTTGCCCAGCAGGCAATAGTGGGAGGCGATGTGTTCCCACAGGAGGGGATTGTCGGGGTTGCGCTCGATCGCGCTTTGGAGGATGCCGACCGCCGCGGTTCCGCCTTCGAGCTGGTGGAAGGCGTCCGCGAGCGCGATGGCCGCCTCGGAATTCCAGGGATCGCGGCGCAAGGCGTACTCGAGCCACGTCCGGGCCGCGGCCGCCTGTTTTTTCTTCAGCAGTTCGGTGCCGACGCGGATGGACAGGGAGACGTCGTAGTAGCCGGTGTCCTCGTCTTTGCCGCGCAGCAAGGCGATGCCGGCTTCGGGATTCTGGCCTTCGACCGAACGGATGAGCGCCAGCAGGGCGCGGATTTCGAAGCGGTGCGGCCAGCGGTCGAGGGCGGCGGCCGCGGCGGTTTCGGCGAGGGCCGGGGCGTTGGCGTCCAGCAGCTGGTGGGCGGTCTGGACGGCCAGCCAGGCGTCGTCGGGCCGGCTGGCTTGCCGCCGCGCGAAGATGGCGCGGGTGTTGACCTGCGAAATCGCGGCGACGCGGGCGTCCACCGCGCGTTTTTCCTCGGTCAGGCGCGCCAGGGTCTCGGCGTTGTCGATCTGGCGGCGGAACGGGGGGCGGAACTGGCGGTCGATGACGGCGTCGAGCTGGGCGGCGTGGCCCCAGGGGACGAACAGCGTTTCGCCGGCGAGGGTTTCGGCGGAGGGCAGGGCGCCGGTCGGTTCCGGATCGAAGGCGCGGAGAAATTCCAGGCGGTCGAGCATGGACGACGCCAGGAGGTAGGTGGCGGCGAACGTATAGTGGACGTGGTCGAGAAACAGTTCGTGCCCGGGAATGCCCTGGGGCGAGCGGATGGCGAAAAGGGCTTCGGCGTCGAGCAGCGAAGACGCGGATTCCGCCGCGCATTCGCGGATCAGGGAATTGATGCGCGCATCGGCGCGCAGGCGGAGGGCGTCGGCGTCGCGCGCGCGGGAGAAGAGCGCGGCGGCTTCGGCGGTGCGGTTGGCCGCGAGGGCCAGCCGGGCGGCGCGGAACAGCGCTTCGGCGTGGTTGGGATTGAGGCGGATGACGTCGGCGTAGAGCCGCGAGGCCTCGGTCCGGTTGGTGGCGGTTTCGGCCGCGACGGCCGCCCGCATTTTTTCGCGGACTTCCTGGGCGCCGGTTTCGTCTTCCAGATAGCTGGTGGAAAACGGCGGGCAGTCGCGCAGGTTCACGGGGACGGTGCAGACGACGACCACCGGCGAAGCCGCGGCGGCTTGCCGCAGGATCGCGGCGAGGTTCTTGCGGAACGACCGGTAGGCGCTGCGGAGGCGCGGATCGTCGGGAGACATGCGGCCCTGGAGCGTGATGGGCTCCAGGCTGCGCCAGGCCTGGAGATCGGCGCGCGCGGGGGAGAAGCGCTCGAGGGCGGCGGCGCACAGCTGGGACAAATGCGTCCGCGAAAACAGCACGAGCAGGCGGGCGATGCGGGAGCTGTGGTGGAAGCGGCCGAGGCTGGAGGCGGGCCCGTAGGGGCCGGCCACTTCTTCGTTGCCGGTCATCACGACGACGGCTTGCGGTCGCAGCCGCTTCAGGTCGCGGGCCACCTCGCGCAGCACGTGGCTGTTGCCGCCGGCGAGCGCCATCTGGACCACTTCGACGGGATGGTCGGGATAGCGGTGCTGGAGCATGAGCTCCAGCTGGCGGCCGATTCCGAAGGAGGGATCGGGATAGCCCATCGCGGAAGAATCGCCCAGCAGGCAGACGCGCAACGTGCCCGGCTCCGGCGTTTTCGGCACCACGGCGGGCGGCGGCGGTTGGGCCGCCCGCGCCATGGCGAAGCGATAGGTGAAGAACGGATTGTCGATCCAGGCCGGCTGGCCTTTGGACGTGCCGTCGCGCAGAAAACGGGCGGGATGCCGCGGCAGGAAATGGGCGGCGGCCAGTTCCACCACCAGCAGCGCGGCCAGCAGAACGGCGACGCCCGCCGCCAGCCGGCGGCTCCAGCGGAGGAAAAACGCGGCGAACGGCGGAAGGTCCAGCTGGTCGGAAAGAGATTTCATGTCCTGCAAGTGGTCCGACTATAGGAGAGAAGGGGGGGGCGTGTAAAGCGGCGCCGTCCGGTTTCGCCGAAAATCGAAAGGGGTCGTCGGATCGGACTTGCGCTTTGCGACGAGTTGGCGCAATTTTCGTTCCAGGAAAGCGCGAGCTTCGCATGGCGAACGATAAACTCAAACGGCGGAAGAACAAATTGGTCAAACCGCCCTGGCGCGACCTGCTGGCGGACGAAGATCTGCTCCAGCTGGCGATCCGGGATCCGCTGACGGGGCTGCTGAACCGCCGCGCCTTCGATGAACATTTGCGCTGGATCTGGAAGCAGGGGAAAGACCAGCCGTTTCCCGTCGGCTTGCTGGTCATCGACATCGACCATTTCAAGGCGGTGAACGATTCCTACGGCCACGTGGTGGGCGACCGGGTGCTGAAGGAATGCGCGGCGCTGGCGAAGGCCAGCGTGCGGGAGTCCGACGTCGTTTGCCGCTATTACGGCGGCGACGAACTGGTGGTGATCCTGCCCTTGGCCGACGAAACCGAAACGCGCCGCATCGCCGAGCGGATGCTGGCGATGTTCCGCGACGCGGTGCTGTGCCGGGACACCTACGAACTGCGGGCCACCATCTCCATCGGTGCCAGCACCATGATCGCCGGCCCGGGCCACAGCGCGGAAACCTTCCTGATCCAGGCCGACCGGGCGCTGTACCGGGCCAAGCAGACGGGGCGCAACAAGCTGTGTTTTGCCGGCGAAGGTCCGGACCGGGACGATCCGCCCGCCGGGCAAGGTGCTTCGCCCGCGCCCGCCGGAATGGCGAATCCCCGGCGCGTCGTGCTGGTCGTGGACGACGAACCGTCCCTGTGCGTTCTGTTCCGGCGGATGCTGACCCGCGCGGGGTTCGCCGTGCTGGACGCGCAGACGACGGCGGACGCGCTGGCCATCGCCGAACGGGAGCGGGGGATGATCGACGTGGCGCTCGTCGACCTGCACCTCGGCAACGAGGACGGGCTGGACCTGCTCAAGAAGCTGCGGGGCGTCGACGAATCCACCATCGGGATCGTCATCACCGGCCAGGCCACCTTGGAGAACGCGGTGGCCTCGCTCCAGCAAGGCGCTTACGATTTCGTGCAGAAACCGGTGGCGCCCGCGCAGCTTGCCGCCGTGCTGGAGCGCGCCACCAAGTACCGCCGCCTCGTGTTGGAGAACAAGCGCTACCAGAGCCATCTGGAAGACATGGTTCGCGAAAAAAACACGGCGCTGTCCCGCGCGCTCGACCAGGTCACCGATTCCTACCAGTTCACCCTCGAGGCCATGGCCGACATGCTCGACACGCGGGAAAAGAAGACCGGCGCGCACAGCAAACGCGTTTCCCGCATGGCCGTGGTTCTTGCCCGCCGGATGGGCGCCTCCTTGGAGGAAATCGAGCACATCGCCACCGGCGCGCTGCTCCACGACATCGGCAAGGTCGGCATCCCCGATTCCATCTTGCTCAAGACCGGCCCGCTGACGGACGACGAACGCGAGATCATGAAGACGCATCCGCATCTGGGCTACAACATCATCAAGGCGGGGCCGGGGCTCGAGCCCGCCTCGGAAATCGTGCTGGCGCACCAGGAGCGCTTCGACGGCACGGGCTATCCCCGCGGCCTCAAGGGCGAAGAGATTTGCCTCGGCGCCCGGATTTTCGCGGTCATCGACACCTACGACGCCATTCGGTCCGAGCGGCCGTATTCCAAAGGGCGCAGCGCGCAGGAAGCCTTGGCGGAAATCGTCCGGTTTTCCGGCACCCAATTCGACCCCGCCGTGGTCGAAGCCCTGAAAAGCTGCCAGGCGGAAATCGAAGACGTCGGCGGCTGGTCCGCGCCCTGAAGTCCGCCGCGTCCGGCGGCGCTTGCGGCCGACGAATCGCCGGGCCTGCCGCACGCGCCGATTGACCGCGCGGCCGCAAATGGCGTATAAAAAGCGACGGCGCAGAGAAATTGACCCCTGAATCGATCCCCGAGGAGAGACAGCATGAAGAGATCCAACCCCCTCCGACGGTTTTTCCGGATTTCCGTTCCCGCGGCGGCGGCCCTGCTGCTGCTGGGGGGAGCGGGAGCGGGCGGAGCCGACGAACCTACCGCTCCGGCCGTCCTCGATCCGCCCGCCGCCCGCGTCGCGGCACCGGATTTCGAACAAGCGCTGGCGAAAGAAACGGCCCTGCGGAAACGGGCGATGGACGATTTGTCGAGCGCGTGGAAGCTGATGGTCGCCGCGCGCGACGAGGCGCAGGACCTCCGCCGGCAACTGGCGGAAAACGAGCAGGCCGTGGCCCAGGTTCGGGAAACCGAACGGCGATTGGCGGAACAAACGGCGGCCGTGGCCGAGCGGGATCGCCAGCTGGAGTCGGCGCGGTCCGAACAACTCCGCTTGCGGCAAGAACGCGACGCCCTGCGGGAAGAAGCGGCGACGATTCCCGGCCTGAAAGAGCAAATCAAGCGGACCCAGGACGAGATCGCCCGCCTGGCCCGCTCGCTGCTCGAGGTGCGGGAGCAAAACGAGGTGCTGGTGCAGGCCCGGGAATTGATGCTCCAAAACCGGATCCGCGAAAACGTGGAGACGGAAGCTTCGCGCCTGGCGGCGGAAAACCGGGTGCGGGAGATGGAAAAAGAAGTCGCGCAGGCGGCCGCGAAGATCGCGGAAATCGAAAAGCGGTCGGCGCGGGAGCAGGCGCAAGCGGCGGAAGCGGCGAAAGAATCGGAACGCCGCCGGGCGGAAACCGACGCGCAGGCGGCGGCGCAACGGCAGGATTTGGAAAAACGGCTGGCGGCGGAAACGCAGCGGGCGGAGGCTCTGGCCCGCGCAAAGGCGGATCAGGCCCAGGCCGCTTCGGCCGCGGCGGAGAACAGCCAAAAGACGGTGGCGGAGTTGCAGTCCAGCCTGGCGGAGAAGGAAAAGGCGCTGGCCGAGGCCGACCAGCGGGCGCAGCGGCTGGAAGCGGAAGTCGCCAAGGCGACGGAGCGGCTCGCGGATGTCGAAAAGCGCTTGGAGGAGGCAAAGGCGCAGGCGGACGACGCCCGGGCTTTGGCCGCATCGTCGGGGGGCGCTTCGAAAGAGATGGACGCTCTTCGGGAGGATCTCGCGGCCAAAGAGAAGGCGTTGACCGAAGCCGGCCAGCAGGCGCAGCGGCATGACGCGGAGACCGAGAAAGCGGCACAACGAATCGCCGACGCCGAAAAACGGGCTAATGCGCTGGAGAAGGAGCAGGCACGGGCCGCCAAGCGCGCGAAGGGTCTGGAGAAAAAGCTGGCGGCGAAAGATCAGGCGTTGGCGAAAACGGAAGACGAGCTGAAACGGCTTTCGGAAACGTCCGGCACGTCGGCGAAGCAGCTTGCGAAGATCGAAAAACAGCTGGCGGCGGAAAAGACGCAGGGCGAGGAAAAAATCCGCGAGCTCGAAAAGCGGTTGGAGAAGGAGCTCTCGAATGCCGCGGCGCGCGCCGAAGAGCTTGAGCGTCAACTGACCGAGGCCAAGGCGGCGCCCGCCGATTCGGCGGAAAAGCGATAATCATCCGGCCGTGCGCAAGGGGGGGGCGCCAGATCTCGTTGTTCGCGGACGCCGCGCCGGCTGAGCGCGGCAACCGAAGAGCCGTCGCGGGCAAGCTCCAGATTTCGATGCCGCCAGTTCAAACAACGGCCGCATCCTAACGGATTGCGGGGCATCGCGGTTCGAAAAACACGGGGAACATATCTCGCGCCGCTTGCGAGACTCACCGATTTAAAACATTCCGCGCCGGAGTGGAATTCCCCGCATGAAATGGGGCTTTTCGTGCGGCGGGTTCGGCGGGATTGGCGCGAAAAGCGATCCGTGTAAGCGCTTGGTGCGGAAACGGTAAAAATTGTTTTACGCCGGAAAAATCTAACCGCAATTTAATTGCAAACCGTTTGCAGAACTTGACGGCGGGTCGTACTCCAAAAGCTGGAGGCCGTCATATGTGGACAATAGAAGAGTTGCTCGGAAAGGTGTCTTCCTCCGGCGGTTCCGATCTGATTCTCACCTGCGGCGCGCCCCCCAAACTCAAGATTCTGGGCGTGATGCACTCCGTGGGGGATCGTCCGCTGGAAGAGGAGGAAACGAGAACGCTGGGGCTGTCGGTGCTCAACGAGGCCCAACGGGCCATTCTCGAAAACAAGCGCAGCGTGGATCTCTCGAAAGGATTTCCGGGACTGAATCGGTTTCGGTTCAACGTGTTCTACCAGCGCGGAACCCTCGCGCTGGTTGCGCGACTGATTCCCTACCGGATACCGTCGTTCGGCGAGCTGGGCTTGCCGCCCGTCGTCCAGCAGTTCGCGCTTTGTCCGCACGGGCTGGTGCTGGTCACGGGCCCGGCCGGCAGCGGCAAATCCACCACGCTGGCCGCGATGATCGAATACATCAACCGGAACCGGTCGGAGCACGTCGTCTGCCTCGAAGATCCCATCGAGTATCTGCACGCGCACGGCAAGAGCCTCATCGAACAGCGGGAAATCCACGACGACGCCCCGTCGTTCGCCGTGGCGCTGCAGGCGGTGTTCCGCCAGTCGCCGGACGTGATCATGGTCGGGGAAATGCGCGATCTCGAGACGATGCAGTTGGCGCTGACGCTGGCGGAAACCGGCCACCTGATCTTCGGCACCTTGCACACGCAGGACACGACGCACGCCATCAACCGCATCGTGGACATCTTCCCGCCGGCCCACCAGCAGCAGGTCTACACGCAGCTTTCCATGGTGCTGTCCGGCATCATTTCGCAGGCGTTGCTGCTGACGACGGACCAATCGCACCGCGTGCTGGCCTGCGAAGTGCTGCGCATGAACAACGCCATCGCCAACCTGATCCGCGAACGGCAGCTCCAGCAGATCTATTCGGTCATCCAAACCGGCCGGACGGAAGGCATGATGACGATGAACGAGTCGCTCCGGCGGCTCGTGGGCGAAGGGAAGATCGACCAGGACTTGGCGATCGAACGATCGCCCCGTCCGCGGGAACTCGCCCGCATGCTGGGCGTCTACATGCCGGAGGCCGGTTCGGCCGAAGGCGAGGGGACGTCCCCCGTGAACACCTGGAAGACCCGAGGAGGCGCAGAATGAAACCGATGAAACGAGGCCGCCGGATTCCGTTGATCTTCGTTTTCACAGGAGCCGTTTTGCTGTTGGGATACGGCGGTCGGGGTCGCGGCGGCGAGGCCTCCGAACCGGTGGTCTGGGACGTTCCCGCGGCGTCGCCGGCGGAAAAGACGGCCGCCCCGGCCCCGACGAAAGAGCCGTCTCCGAAAAGGGAGCTGGGGGCCGCGCGCGCCAAGGCGGCGGAACTGGAAAAATCGCTGGCTCGGGAAACGAAACTCCGGGAAAAGGCGACGGCCGATCTGTCAGCCGCCCAGAATCAGTTGAACGCCAGCCGCCAGGACGTCGAGCAGCTGCGGAAGAAATGCGACGCGGCCGAAAAGACGGCGGGCCGGGCTGCCGATCTGGCGAAACAATTGGAGAAGAAGTCGGAATCGGTCGCGGCGTTGACGGAGCGAATCCGCAAGACCCAGGCGGATGCGGATCGGTTCCAAAGGGCTTTGGCCGACGCGCAAAGCCTGAATCAGTCGGCGGCGCAAGCCAGCGAGGAATCCCTGAAGAAACAGGCCCAGGCGCTGGAAAAAACGGAAGCGGCCCGGCAGGCGTCGGCCGCCCGCGTCCAGGCGCTGGAGCGGGAGAACGCGAAAGCGGCGGCGCGCGCGCAGGAATTGGAAAAAGCGCTGGCGCAGGCCGGTCGGCAACTGGACCGAACGAAAGCCGAACTCGCGGCCGCGGAAAAGCAGGGCCAGGCGAAGGCGGCGGCGCGCGAGCAGGAACTGGAGAAAGCGTTGGCGGCGGAGAAAAGCCGGGCGGTCGCGGCGCTGGAGCGCCAACAGGCGGAGCAGGCGCGGGTGGCGCAGGAGCAGGATGTCCGGAACGAAAAAGAGCGGGCCGCGCTGAGCGAGAGTTTGGCGGAGAAGGAGAAAGCGCTGGCGCAAGCCGGCCAGCAGCTGGACCGAACGAAAGCCGAACTCGCGGCTGTGCAAAAGGAAGTCCGGGCGAAGGCGGCGGCGGAAGCCCGTGTCCAGGCGTTGGAGCGGGAGAACGCGAAAGCGGCGGCGCGCGCGCAGGAATTGGAGAAAGCGCTGGCTCGTTCCGGAGAGCAAGCGAAGCGATGGGAAGCGGAAGCCGCCGAGCAGAAAGCTCGGGGCCGGGCCGAAGAAGCAGCAATCGCCGCGGCGCAGAAAAAGCAGCGGGACGAAATGGACGTCCTGCGTTCCCAGCTGGAGCGCCAAGCGGCCGCCGCCGCGGCGCTGGAAAAGAAACAGGAGGGCCAAGCCCAGCGGTTGGAAGCGAAGGAACGGCAATATGCGCAGTTGATCGCCAAGTTCCAGAAGCTCCAGAAAGAAGAAGAAGAGCAGACGGAGGAATTGGCCGAGGTCCGGGCGCAACTCAAGGAAGCCCTGCGAGAGGCCGAGGAGCAAAAAATGAAAGCGGCGGACGACCTGCGGCGCCTGCGCGTACAACTGCAGGATGAGAATCTGGTTCGGGAGGGGCGGGCGCTTCGGGAACAATTGGGACCCGAGGACAACGAGGCGCTGATCGGCTCCCTGAACGACGTGGGGCTCGTGCTGCAGTCGGAAGGCAAGCTGGACCAGGCGGAGGAAATGTATCGCCGTGCGTTGGTGGTCTTGGAACGGACCAGCGGCCGGACCGGCGCGACGGCCGGCACGCTTTACCAGCATTTGGCGGAAGTGACTTGGGCCGGGGGCGACCTGGATTCCGCCGCGTCGTACTACGAAGAAGCGGCGCAGCGTTTTTCCGCGGCGCTGGGCGATACCCATCCCCGCCATGCCGCGGCGCTGAACGGCTGGGCCCGCGTCTGTCGCGAACAGCAGCGTCCGGCGAAGGCGGAAGAGCTCTACCGGATGGCCATCCACATTTACGAACGGCATCCGGATCGGCATCCGGGCGATTTGGTGGTGCCGCTGCACAACCTCGCCTTGCTCCTGATGGAGCAAGGGCGACTGGACGAGGCCGGACCGCTGTTGCAGCGGGCGGTGGTCTTGGCCGAAAAAAGCGGCCTGCCCAAAGGCGACGCGCTGGTCGTGATGCGCACCATGATGCGCTATTGCCAGGCCGCGGGCGACGTGGAAGGGGCCGCGGAATACGAAGAAAAGGCCAACGAACTGGCCATGGACGTATGGGCGAAATGAGGCTGCGCACGACAGGCGAGCGAACGAGCAGGAGGCCGCGATGAGCACAATCGATTCTTCGGCGGATCTTCAGGAGCAAGGGGGGCGTTGCGTCGTAGGCGTCCATCTGGACATCGATTCCCTGCGGGTGGCGGAGGTGAGCCGGGGCCGCGTGGCCCGATGGTCTTGCGTGTCCTATCCCGCCGGCTTGTCGCCGGATTCGCCGGAATTTCCGGCCTTCTTGAAGAAGAACCTGGCCGAATACCATTCCGCGTTCCGCCGCGCATCCATCTGGGTGGTGGGACCGCTGCCGAGCCTGCAGGTGAGATTCCTGTCGTTGCCCCGCGTGCGTCCGCGCCAGTTGTCGAATCTGGTCTATTGGACGTTCCGCAAGGAAATTCCCTTCGATCCCAAGCAGACGATTTTCGACTACGACGTGGAGAGCGAAGCCTCCACTCCGGGGGCGTCGAAGAAAACGACGGAAGCGACGGCCTACACGGTGGCGAAAAGCGACGCCCAGGCGATCGTGGATCTGTTCGCCGCCGCCGGATATCCGGTGGACGGCATCGCGATCTCGTCGTTCGCGCTGCGGAATCTGTTCGGCATCCGTCCGCTGGCTGCGGCGGGGCCCGCGCTGGGCTTGTACGTGGGGGGCAATTCGTCGTCCCTGCTGTTTTTCAAGGGCAAGCAGGTGGTGGCGCACCGCGTGTTCAAGACGGGCATGAACGTCATGCTCGACGTCTTGCGGGACCGCCATCCGGATTGGTCGCCGGCCCGGACCTATCAGGCGATCCGCGAGGCCCTCGCCGCCGCGCCTTCTCCGGAACCGCTGGCCGAACCGGTTCCCGACGAGACCGTCCGGATCGCCGAAACCGTCCATGTCGCTTTCGATCGCCTGATCCAGCAGGTGGAGCGTTCGATTACCGCCTATTTGGCCGGCAAGAGCGATGAAGAGATCCAGAACATCTACGTGGCGGGATCCATGGCGGGACTGACGGGTCTGGTCAAGGAACTGGGCGTCAAGCTCGGGCTGGCCAGTTTGCCGCTGGATTTGTTCCGACCGGGCCTGTTGGAGGCGGGTGTGAAGCCGCCGGAGGGGCCGGAGGAAGCCGGCATGATGGCGGTGGCGTTGGGCGCGGCGTTTTCGGATCCGGCGCACACGCCCAATTTGCTGCACACCTACGTGGAGCGGGCGCAGGAAGCGCGCCGCGCCCGCTGGCGGCTGGCCGGCGGCGTCGTGGGAATCGCCGGTCTGATCGTGCTGGCCGCCACGGGCGGCTGGATCGGTCGCCGGAACCACTGCCTGCGATCAGAATTGGAAAGCGTCCAATCGCAAATCCGCCAATACGCTCCCTATCCGGACCGGGCGATGATCCAAGCCATGCTGCGCGAAGCGACGGCCAACAGCCTGCAGATGAAAAGCATGGCCGCCCGCAGCTTGCCGGCGGCGGCATTGAACCAATTGGCCCTGGAAACTCCGCGGGACATCCGGCTCACCTCCATCGTGCTCGAACGGGATGCGGGGCCCAAGACCGGCAAGAGAAGCAAAGATACCGAGGCCGCCGCCCCCAAGATCCGCATTCAGCTGCAAGGCATGGTGCTGGGATCGCCCGGCTCCCAGGAATCCAAGTTGGCGTCCTACGTCCTGCGGCTGGAAGGCGCCGAGATGTTCGAACGGGTTTGGCTGAACCGTTCGGAAGAAGGTCGCGAGGGCGGGGAACAGGTTCTGCTGTTCGATCTGGAAATGAAGATGGACGATCTCGGCGGGGAATCGCGGGTGCTGCCCGCGCTCGGGGAAAAGAAAGGCGGCTCTTCATGAAAACGCGCGTTCGCCTCCGCGGCAACGGGGTTCTGAGCGGCATCGGCTATCTGGCCATCGTCGCCTTGTTGCTGTTGGCCGGGACCAATCTGTACGGGCCGGTGCGGAACTGGTTCCGGTTGAACCGCGAAATCGCCGCCGCCCGCGCCCGCCTGGACGAACTCCGGGTCCTGCATCCGCTGTACGTGGAATTGACCGATCTGGACAACCCCGCCCAGTGGCCGGGACTGGCGCTGCCCGTTCCCGACAAGCTGTCCGAGGCCGACGTCACCGGCATTCCCGAACGCTTCATGGCCGTGGCCACCCACAGCCAGATGCAGCTCAGCGCGGTCAGCCCGCGCGTCGAGGCCGACGCCTTGGATCGCCGCTATCTGGCGGTCGAACTGCATGCGTCCGGACCCTATCGGCAATTCAAGGCGTTCCTGATGGGACTGGCGCAGATGCCGGTGCTGGAACGGATCGAACGGCTCGAAGTCAAACGGGAAGCGCTTCAGGAAGAATACGGCGTATGGACGCGGCTGGCTTTGGAAGGAGGCGCGCCATGACAACCCGAGAACGCGTGTTGATCGCGGCGATGGCGGGCGCCGCCGTCTGGGGCGCGGCGACCTTGGGCGCGGGCTATTGCCAAAAAAACCGCGCCGCGCAGAGGAGCACCCTGTTGCAGGCCGAAATCCGCACCTTCGCGGACCAGCAGCGGGCGCGGATGGTTCCGTTGCGGTTGAGCGAACGGGAACGGATGGTCTTGAACGAAGCGATTGCCGCCTGGGCGAAGAGCCCGTTCATCGACCGGGAAGCGTTGGCCACGGCGGTCGAAGAACCGGTCCAGCAATTCTTCTACACGGGATTCGTCCAGATCGGATCGCAGCAGTTCGCCATCCTCAACGGCCGCGAATACCGGGTTTCGGAACCGGTCGCCCAGACCGATTTCCGCGTGGAGTCGATCCATCCGGACCACGTGGAACTCGTTTCCGGCAGCGGCGGCCGCCGCATCACCGTGGCTTTGCAAACGGCCAAAGAAACAAGGGAGTCGAAATGAAAACGTCATCCTGCCGGCGATATTCCGGACCCACGATCGGTTCCGTCCTGCTGCTGGCCGCGATTCTGGCCGGCTGCGCGGCTCCATCCACCACCGTCGTCCACAAGCCACCCGGATTGAGCGAATGGCGTCCGCCGGGAGAAACGCCGCCGGCGCCGGTGCGCCCGGCCAAAGCCGGCTTGCCGCCGGCGTTGACCACCGCGCCCATGGAACAGAAGGCGCTGGCCCGGGTCCTGGCGGAACCGGCGCTGCCGACCAACCTCATCAGCGATCTGGCGCTGACCGACGAAGCCGACGTGGCCATGGTGTTGCGCACGCTGGCCAAGGCGGCCAGCGTCAACATGCTCGTCAGCCCGCAGGTGAAAGGCAAGGTCAGTTTCGCCTTCAAAGACGTGCCCTGGGACCAGGCTTTCCGCAGCGTGATCATTTCCGCCGGGTTGGCCTACGCCTGGGAAGGCGACGTGTTGCGGGTGATGACCCTCGACGACATGCGCCGCAGCCTCGAGATGGAAACGGTCCTCAAGCAGCGCGAAGACGTGAAGGCCGAAAAGCGCAAGGTCGAGCCCATGTTGATCCAAGTGATCCCGATCAAGTATTCGAAGGCGAAAAGCATCGGGGCCACGGTGAAGGCGTTGCTGGCGGCGACGGTTCCGGGGAGCGGGGCCGACGGCGCCGCGGCCGGCCCGCGGGCCAGCGTGTCCATCGACGAAGACAACAACGCGATCATCGTGCATGCGATCCGCGACGACGTGGCCAAAGTGGTCGCGCTGGTCGACCAGCTCGACCGGGCGAAGGCGCAGGTGCACATCGAAGCGCGGATCGTGGAAGCGACGCGGGATACCGCGCGCCAGCTCGGGGTGCAGTGGGGCGTTCACTCGGCCCGGTTGGACGACGGGCGGCTGACGACGATCGGCGGCCGCGGCGCCACCGCCGGAGGCTACAATTCCGATTTCCCGGCCCAATACGCCCAAGCCGGCGCCGCGCTCACGCCCGTGGGCATGACGCTCGGCCTGGTCTCGGAGAAGATCGGCGGCAGCGAACTGCTCGCCATGCAGCTCACCGCGCTGCAGCGGAAAGGCAACATCCGGATCTTGTCCAGTCCTTCGATCGCCACTCTCGACAACGAGGAAGCCGTCATCGCCAGCGGCGAGGAGCGCGCCTACCGCAAAACCACCGGCACCGGCAACGAAGGCGATCTGACGGTCGAATGGAAAGAAGCCGTTTTGGAGCTGAAGGTGACCCCCCACGTGGTGGACGGGGAATTCCTGCGGGTCCAGATCGTCGCCCGCAAGGAATCGTTCGACGAAACCAAGCCGGAATCCGGAGGCGAATATCCGGTCAACAAGAAGAACGCCAGCACCACGGTGCTGCTGCGCAACGGCGAAACCGTCGTCATCGGCGGCCTGTCCCTGGAAAGCGACAGCGATAGCCATACCGGCATTCCATGGCTGATGGACATTCCCGGCATCGGCGCCCTGTTCAAGAACAAGAGCCAGGCGAAGAAGTTCGACGAGACGCTGATCTTCATCACCCCCAAGATCATCGCCGACCGCCGCTAGGAGGGGTTCCGGAGCCGCGCAAGGAGACGAGAGCGGATGAGGTCGAGGCCAAAACTGGGAAAGATGCTGGTGGATGCCGGTCTACTGGATGCCGAGCAGCTGGCCCAGGCGGTGGAAGCCTGCGCGTCGACGACCGAACGGCTGGGGGAATATCTCTGCGGCAAGGGCATCATCCACGAGGACCAGGTGGTCGAATTGCTGGGGCATCAGCTCCGGGTTTCGCGCTACGATCCCGAACGCTATCCCATCGACATGGCGCTTTCCAACCTCCTGCCCGTCGATCTGGCCCAACGCCTCAAGGTGGTCCCGCTGAACCGCCGGGACGGCCGGCTCATGCTCGGCATGAGCGATCCCACCGATCTCGACGCCATCGACGCCGTCGAGCAGCTGACGCGCTGCGAAGTCGTGCCCGTCATTTGCACGGATCGGGAAATCAACCAGCTCACCAACGGCCTGTACGGCAGCTTCGCGGGCATCGGCGACGTGGCGGAGAAAATCGGCGAACTGGCCGGCGCCGCGCCGGTCCTGCCCAACATGGCCGAAGACGTGGAGGTGGGTTCGCTGAAGAACATGGCCGAAGGCGCGCCCGTCGTCCGCATGGTGAACTGGATCATTTCCCAGGCGGTCCGGGAAGGCGCCAGCGACATCCACATCAGTCCCGAAACCAACTTCGTGCAGCTGCGGTTTCGGATCGACGGCAAGCTGCGCGAGGTGCCCGCGCCGCCCAAGAGCCTCCACCTGTCCATCGTATCCCGCATCAAGATCCTCGCGCAGATGGACATCGCCGTTTCGCGCGTTCCCCAGGACGGGCGGTTCACCGTCAAGCTCGACAACCGGGAAATCAACATCCGCGTTTCGACCATTCCGACCACCAACGGGGAAAACGTGGTATTGCGCCTCCTCGACATGGGCGCGTTCAACTATTCGCTCGACGATCTCGGCATGTCGGAACGCGACCGCGAGCAGCTCGCGCGGGTGATCGAGGCGCCCTACGGCATGATCCTCAGCACCGGACCGACCGGCAGCGGGAAGACGACCACCCTCTACGCCATGCTGAAGGAGCTCAACCAACCCGATATCCATATCATCACCGTCGAAGACCCGGTGGAATATCGGGTGGCCAAGATTCGCCAGGTGCAGCTCAACACCAAGGCCGGGATGACGTTCGCTTCCGGTCTTCGCTCGATTCTTCGCCAGGATCCGGACGTCATCATGGTCGGCGAAATCCGCGACGGCGAGACGGCCCGCATCGCCACCCAGGCCGCCTTGACCGGGCACCGGGTGCTGAGCACCGTCCACACCAACGACGCGGCCGGCGCCATTACCCGCCTGATCGACATGGGGATCGAGCCGTTCCTGGTCGCCTCGGTCCTGCTGGTTTCCTTCGCCCAGCGCCTGGTCCGCAAGGTCTGTCCGCATTGCGCGGTCCGCACGGAACCCGGTCGCCAGTCCCGCGTGTTCTGGGGCGTGCCGGAAAAGGAGGAATTCACCGTCATGCAGGCCAAGGGCTGCGCCCGGTGCCAGCACACCGGCTACCAGGGGCGCATCGGCATTTTCGAGGTCTTGATGATCGACGACATGATCCGCGAGTTGATCGCCCGCAAGGCGACCACGGCGGAAATCAACCAGGCGGCGCGGGCCGCGGGCCGTTTGCGCACCCTGAAGGAAGACGCCTTGGACAAGCTCCGCCAAGGCGTCACCAGCATCGAAGAGGCGATGAGCGTCGTGAACGTCTAGGAAGGGCCGGTGGCAGCATGAGCAGTTATCGATACG
The DNA here is from genome assembly GCA_937872095.1 of uncultured Verrucomicrobiota bacterium. Lineage (GTDB taxonomy): Bacteria > Verrucomicrobiota > Kiritimatiellia > CAIQIC01 > Lenti-01 > Lenti-01. Next base: position 20,287 of record CALMNW010000064.1, on the reverse strand, counting down.
AGGCCGTGAACGAGGGGGGCAAGACCGTCTCGGGCTTGATCGAAGCCGAATCGTCGGACCATGCCAACGAATTGCTGGGCGCCCGCGGCCTGATTCCGATCTCGCTCCGCGATGAAACGTCGGCCGTCGGCCATCCGCGCTGGGAAGCTCTGGCGCTGCTGTTCAACGTGGTCCACCCCGAAGAACTGATCCTGTACACCAAACAGCTGGCCACCATGCTGAAAGCGGGCATTCCGATCCTGCGGGTGGTGGACATCCTGGAAAACCAGTCGGAAAACCCGCGCCTCAAGTCCATCAGCCGGCAGATCGGCCTGGATATCCGCAGCGGCACCACCTTGTCGCGTTCCCTGCGCCGGCATCCGGACGTCTTTTCCTCGCTCTATTGCAGCATGGTCCAGGCCGGGGAGAGCAGCGGCGCGCTGCCGCAGATCCTGCAGCGTCTCATCTACATCATCACCCACGAGTACCAGGTCCGGACGGAGGTCCGGTCCGTGCTGCTGTATCCGCTTATCGTGCTGGTTTCCCTGATCGCGGCCTTCGTGGGACTGATCACGTTCGTGGTTCCGCAGTTCGCCAAAGTCTATGCCAAGGTGAAAGTCCAGTTGCCGTTTCCGACCCGGGTCTGCCTGTTCCTGAGCAAGCTGTTCAACGAAAAGTGGCCGATCCTGTTCTTGGTTCTGGCGGCGCTCGCTCTTGCCGTGTTCTTCGCGCTGCGCACCGCCGCCGGCCGCTACTGGTGGGATCGCCTGAAATTGCGGATTCCCCTGGTCGGCCCCTTGCTGCTCAAGTCGGCGCTTTCCCGCTTCGCCAGCATCTTTTCCATTCTGCAGGCCTCCGGCGTGGGCATCCTCGATGCGCTGAAGATCCTTTCCGGCACCATCGGGAACGCGGCCATCAGCCGGGAGCTGGAAGGGGTGCAGGTCCACTTGGAGCAGGGCCACGGGGTGGCTCGGCCGCTCATGGCCGCCCAGTATTTCACGCCCATGCTCATCAACATGGTGGCCGTGGGGGAGGAGGCGGGCAACCTCGACGAAATGCTGCGCGAGGTGTCCCTCCACTACGACTCCGAAGTGGAATACGCCACCCGGCGTTTGACCACGGCGATGGGCCCTGTCCTGATCGTCGCGATGGCCGTCTTGGTCGGATTCTTCGCTCTCGCCGTATACATGCCGATGTGGGACTTGGCGAAACTCGCCACGCGAACGCAATGAAAGTCCAATCCATCCAAATCCAGTTCTACCTGTTGGTGCCGCTGATCTTCGCCGGTTTCACCGCCCTGGCCGCGCAGCTGACCTACCACCTGATGAAATCCGGCGCGGTCGCCGCCGGGCGGACGTGGCCCCTGCTGGCGACGGGGGGATTGCTGGTCGCCACCGTCTTCCTGTGCGGATTGCTCATCCTGTGGCTCGTTTTTCGCCCCGTGGAAATCTTCCTGAAGGAAACCCGGCCGCTCGTGCCTGCGCCCGCGCCGGCGCCGTTCCGCGGCCGCCGCGCGCCGGGCTACGAAGCCATCGAACCGCTCGTCCACACCCTGAACTGGATGACGGACGCGATCGGCCAGCTGGAGGCCCAGACGCTTTTCCCCGACGTCGTCGCGCCGTCGCCCGCCATGCGTTCGGTGCTGGGCCTCGTCCTGAAGATCGCCCCGACCGATTCGACGGTGCTGATCCTCGGCGAAAGCGGTACCGGCAAGGAACTCATTGCCCGCAACATCCATTCCCACAGCCGTCGCGCGAACAAGCCGTTTGTCGCCATCAATTGCGCCGGGATTCCCGAGGGCCTGCTCGAAAGCGAGCTGTTCGGCCATGAGAAAGGCGCGTTCACCGGAGCGTACGCCCGCAAGATCGGCAAGCTCGAAGCCGCCGATGGCGGCACCGTCTTTCTCGACGAAATCGCCGACATGCCGCTGGTGATCCAGGCCAAGATCCTGCGCGCCCTGCAGGAACGGGAAATCGAGCGGGTAGGGGGAGGCAAGCCCATCCCCGTCGATATCCGCGTCCTGGCGGCGACGAACAAGGACTTGGCCAAGATGGTCCAGGAAGGCGCGTTCCGCGAAGACCTGTTTTTCCGCATCAACGTGTTTTCCTTCCGCCTGCCCGCGCTGCGCGAACGGAGCCAGGACATTCCCCTGATGGCGACCCATCTGCTGCGGCAGATCAAGCCGGAGGGTTCGTTTTCGCCGCAGGCCCTGGCGGCTTTGACCGCCCACCGCTGGCCGGGCAACGTCCGCGAACTGATCAACACCATCGAAGCCGCGGCCGCCTTGGCTCCCGACGTCATCGGGCCGGAACACCTGCATGCCGGCATCCGCTTGCCTACCGAATGCCTCCTGCCCGATTCCGCGCTGCCGGCGGGATGCAGCTGGAATCTCGACGAGCGCATCGCCGCGATGGAAAAGGCCATGATCATGGAGGCCCTGATGCGGGCGGACGGCGTCCAGGTGCGCGCCGCCGCCTTGCTGGGAATCAAGGAGCGCAGCCTGTGGCATCGCATCGCCAAGCACCAGATCGACGTGGCGGCCATCCGTCCGGACCGGTCGGGGCCGAAACCCGTCCTGCAGAAAGCGGAGCCATGAACATCAAAATGCGGAGGAAAAAGCAGCGGCCCGGGGCGTGCGGCCGGGTCCGTCCGGTCTGGCGGCCGGCCGAACGCGGCCTACGGCCGTTCCATTCGCCTTTTTGCGCAGGTTATCCATCCATTTTCCCGGTTTGGCATGGATCGTGCACCGGAAAGGAGGCGGCGGACATGGAAAAAGCTGGATTTGATAAACGGGAACGAAACAAAAGGAGATGCCAATGAAGAAGGACAGGAAAGAGCAAAAATCGGGGTTTACCCTGATTGAAATCATCGCCGTGCTGGTCATTTTGGCGGTCTTGGCCGCCGTGGCCATCCCGCGCTACATCAGCCTGATCGATGATGCGCGGGACCAGGCGCTGCAAGGGGCGGTCGCCGCCGGGCTGTCGCACGTGTCCATGGCCTATGGACGCCTCTGCCTGCAGAACGACGCGGAGCCGACGGGGGCGGAACTCGCCACCGAATGCGGAACGACCAACCCCATGGACGAAACGGACTACACCTATGGCTTCGCGGCCAGCGGCAACGACGTGGTGATCACCGTCACCGACAACGACGACGCCACGGCCACGACCACGGCGACGTGGGCCAGTCCGGGCTAAAGACGGAATCCGCGGAGCGCGGGAGGGGGAGGCTTCCTTCTCCTCCCGCCGGCTGGAGCGCGTACACGGTACGGACGGAGGGAATCATGGCCAATCGGTCCCATTCAGACATGAATCGGCACGGGTTTTCCCTGATCGAGGTGGTGGTCGTGCTGGTGGTGATGGGCATCCTGACCGTCTTTTTCGTCTCCGGCATGGACGTCCACGCTTCCGTGGCCGTCGAGGCCGACATCCTTCGCGCCCATCTGGGCTATGCCCAATCGCTGGCCATGGCCAACAACATCGCCGACTGGAGCGTCGCGTTCGGCGGCAGTTCCTACGTCCTCATGCGCGACGGCAGTCCGTCTCCCGTTTCCTGGCCCAATGGATCTTCCGCCACCTACGTGCTGCCGGCGGGCGTGACCATCGCCTCGGGTTTCGGTTCGATCGACTTCGATGAATGGGGGGCGCCGGCCGCCGACCACGTCGTCGTGCTGTCCGACGGGACGCGGCAGCGGCAGGTTTCCATCACGGGATTCACGGGATTGGTTCCATGAAAAAAGATTGTCCAGCCGGATTCACCCTCATCGAGGTCGTCGTGGCCATCGTTCTTTCCGCGATCGCCTTGGCGGCCATTTTGCCGATGCTGGACCGGGTGTTCCAATTGAGCCACGAACCGCGGACGACGCTCCAGGACGGACTCTCCCTGCAGGCCGCCATGGACGAACTGGTGTTCTTGCACGAAGCCCACACCAACAACTTGGCCTGGCTGTACGGCCACGTCGGGGCCGAATTCCAAGGGCAGGCCGTGGTCGACAAATACTATCTGGCGTTCGCGAACGGCGTGGAAACGGCCGCGGCCACCAACAATCTGCTCAAGATCGTCCTGCGGAACGCGCAGGGCGAAACCGCCACCCGCCTGTTTACGGTGCCGCCGCTATGAAAAAGGGATTCACGATGATCGAAATGATCGCGACGCTTTTGCTGGTCGCCATCTTGGCGGTCTCGGTGGTGATATCGCTGCTGCCGATGGCCCAAGGGTTGATGCAGGTTCGCGACAACGCGGCCGCCGCGCAAAAGGCTCGCCTCGCCATGGCCCGCGTTTCGCGGGAATTCACCACCATCACCAACGTGGTGTCGAGCAGTTCCAGCGCCATCACCTACGACTTCCTCGTTCCCGCCGGCGCCTGGTACGCCACCCTCCGCCACACGGTGGCCTTGAACGGCGATGAACTGCAGCTCGAGGGCATTCCCCTCTGCGACAACGTCGCCGGCTTCCATTTGGCCTATGCGTCCGGGTTCCCCGCGGTCATCGACGTGGTCCTGACCATGGCCGGCGAATTGGGCGGCAACGCGTATTCCAACCACATCGTTCCCCGGAACATTCAAGGGCCGTGAGCATGAAAGCGCATCCACAACGGAAAACGGGCGCGGCGCTGGTCGTGGTGGTGCTGTCGATGGTCGCCGCCGGCTTGGTCGGCACCGCCATCCTGGCGATGGCCACCAGTTCGCGCTATGAACGGGTCCAGTTCGGCATCACCAACCGGGCCTATTATCTCGCCGAATCCGGCGCGGCCTACGTCCGCGCCCGGCGCGAGATCGACCCCTTCTATTTTCCGTCGATCGAAACGAACCTCATGGCGAACGGGGACCGGTTCGTCGTCTCGGCCTATCCGGTTTCGTTTGTCGTCACGAACGCCGACGGCACGACCTACGAAGCCTGGCACGTCGTGGGGGATTCGATCGGCGTCGCCCATCCAAACACGACCTTCGAGTCCGTGCAGCAGATCCATTTCGACATGCATGAAACCGGATATGTGCCGTCCGCCAGCGAGCTGTTTTCCGACGAAAACTCGTTCAACTTCGATTTGTGGAATCTCGACAACATCGATGCGACCGACGTCCACATCAAGGATACCGGCCCGTCGGAAGGGCCCGCCGTGAACCTCGTGGTGGACAGGCCGGAGTTTGCGGGGCAAATCACGCTCGATTGGGTGAACAACACCGACATCGTGGATCTGGGCCGGGCCTGGGCGACCCACGGCGGGACGGGGGCGGGACGGTTGAGCTACGATTTGCAGCTGAAGGTGCAGACGTTCGAGAACGTTCCGAGCCTGCATTACATGATGGGCCTATCGTTCCGCCTTCGCGACGGCGGAGAAAGCTACGGGCTGTCCTTCTTCCGATCCATGACGAACGACGGCGCGAAAGCCATCGCGGATGCCGACCGCCCTCCCTGGGCCAACCGGATCGACGCCGATTTCCAGGCCCTGCGGGGCACCAACAGCTACGTCGTGCTGTGGTACCGCGCCAACACCAATGCGCCCATCCGGCTCATCACCTCCCGCCAAATCCGGGTGTCCGACCACCTCTACGAGACGGATCTCTACGACGGGGTCTATGAGATCACCAACTACTGCACGCTGCTGCTGCAGCTCGACGAGGTCTATACGGACGGTTCGCATACCAACCGGGCGAACCACATCGTGGCCTACGTGGAGCCCCCCTCCGTCAACCCCAAGTGGCCGAACTTCAGCGCCACCAACGCCGTGTGGCAGGAAAACCCCACCAATTATCCCGCGCCGATCACGTGGGATCAACTCCCCATCAGCCCCGCCACCGGCACCCTGACCAACGTCGTGGACGCCCGCATCACGTCGCGGAATTTCGACGTGCTCCAGCCGCCCGAGATCGGCCTGCACATTTTCTACGACCGGGGCGGCGCCAACGAGACGTTTTTCAAGGATTTCGCGATCCGGTTGGAAGGATTCAGTTCGCCGCACGGCGGCACCCAGATCCAATGGTAGTTTCAAAAAACAGGAGGACCACATGAAAACGAAATGGATGAAAATGATCGGAGCGGGACTGGTCCTGGCCGCGTTGGCGGGGTTCGCGTCCGGCTGCGGCGACGACGCCGAAACCGACACGGCCTTGGCCGTGTATCCGGCCACGTCGACCGTCTACGCCGACGGGGCCACCGTGTTCCTGACCGCCTACGATCCCGATGCGGGCATCTACAACGTGGAGGAAAGGGAACCGACTCCGCAACGGGCCAAGGACGCCATGGATTACGACGTCAGCGGGACGAACAGCCTGTCCGCCCAGATCCTGCTGCCGCTCGAATGGAGCGTGCTCGATCCCGCCATGGGCCGCATCATGGCCAGCGGCGGCTATTCCGCCGTCTACGAAAGCTATGGTCCGCGCGGGCAAAACTACGTCGTCGTCCGCGACCAGGCCGGGCGCGAAGGCATCGCCGCCATCGAGCAGCGCTGGCAGGAAGGCGATCCGGAAGAAACGGGCACCAGCGCCCCATGAGAAGTAAGGTGGCCGGACGGCCGTCGTCCGGCCGGGAAAGGAGCGCAACATGTCCCAGGCGAACGTCGTTTCGGTCGGCGATCTCCATCCCGATCGGGATCCCGGCGCGTATCTCGACGAACTGCTGGCGCTCGTGGCGCACACCGACGCGTCGGATCTGCACATCACCGTTCCCAGTCCGCCGATCTTCCGGACGGAAGGCCGTCTCGAGGCGCAGGCCGGCTTGCCGCCCATCGCGCCCAACGTGGCCCAGGCCATGTTCAAGCATGTAGCCTCGGACGAACAGCGGGCGGCGTTCGACCGGGAATTGGAACTGGATTTCGCCTACAGCCTGCCCGGCATCGCCCGGTTCCGCGTCAGCGCCCTGCAGCAGCGCGGCTCGAAAAGCCTCGCCTTCCGGCGGGTGCCTTTCGTCATTCCCTCGATCGAGGAGATGGGCATTCCCCCCATCTGCAAGCAGTTCGTCGTCAAGCCCCGGGGGCTGCTCCTGGTCACGGGCGCCTGCGGCAGCGGCAAGTCCACGACGCTGGCCGCCATGCTCCGCCATCTGAACGAAACCCAGGCGCGCAACGTGATCACGATCGAAGATCCGATCGAATTCCTGTTTCACAACGACAAGTGCTTCATCCGCCAGCGGGAACTGGGCTACGACACCAAGACGTTCTATACGGCCTTGGTCCATGCCCTCCGCCACGATCCGGACGTGATCGTCATCGGGGAAATGCGCGACTTGCCCACGATCAGCACCGCGATCACCGCCGCCGAAACCGGCCACCTCGTGATCGGCACCATGCATACCATCGATGCCGCGCAATCGGTCGACCGTATTTTGGACATTTTTCCGCCCGCCCAGCAGCAGCAGATCCGGCTGCAGTTCGCCCAGGTGCTCGAGGCGGTGCTTTCCCAGGTGCTGTTGCCCCGCATCGGCGGCGGCCGGGTCGCCGCGTTCGAAATCATGCCGGCCACCGAGGGCATCCGGCGGATCATCCGCGAAGGCAAGCTCCTCGAAATCCCCATCAACCTCGAGCAAGGCGCCGCGGAAGGCAAGCAATCCATGAACCAAGCGCTGGCGGATCTGGTGAAACGCGGGATCGTCGCCCCGGAAGAAGCCTTGGCGAATAGCGGCAATCCGTCCCGCCTGAAAGAGATGATCGCGAAAACCTCGGACGGCCGGCCCCGAGGCTATTGACCCGACGAACTTCCGGCGCCGGCCGCTTTGCCTGGCGCGGGAAAAGGGCACCGGTTCGACCGACGACAGACCATGCCGAACGCGACTGCCATGCGAAAAAGAGGATGCTTCGTTTCACGGGGCGATACGCCGCCGGTCGGGGCCGGCTTCACGTTGTTGGAAATCATCGTGGTGCTGGTGATCTTGGCGGTATTGGTGGCCGTGGCCATGCCTCGCTACCTGAGCCTGACGGACGCCGCGCGCACCAAAGCGCTGGACAACGCGCTGGCCACCGGGTTGTCGCACGTCTCGATGACCTTTGGCCGTCTGGTCCTGCAGAACGAGGGGGTGGCCCCCACTGCGGCGGAAATCGCCGCGGAGGCCGCCGCCGAGGCCCCCCAGAGCGAAGACTACGATTATTCGTTTGCCGCGTCCGCCGCGACCGGCATCGACGTGACCGTCGCCGAGCGGAACGATGCCGCCCGGACCGCCACGCGGACATGGCGCATGCCGTGACAAGAGGGGGGGGGCGGGCAAAAAAAGTGGAGCCAAAGATCGGATTCGAACCGATGACCGTCGCATTACGAATGCGGTGCTCTGCCAGCTGAGCTACTTTGGCGCCAACGAAACGCGGACTATGCCAAAGCCGCCGCCGTCAAGTCAAGCGCCGGGGCGAGTTCCTTGACCCGTCCGGACGCAAGGAATAAGATGCGCGGCGAATGAAAATGATGGCCTCCATGTTGGCGGTCGGGACGGGCGGGTTCGTCGGCTCCGTCCTGCGCTACGGGCTCAGCTTGGCGGGGCAACGCATTTCGGTCGCTTTTCCGCACGGCACGCTTTGGGCCAACCTGCTCGGCTGCCTGCTGTTGGGTGCGGTGACGGCGGTGGCGGCCGAGACGGAAATCCTGTCGCCTTCCGTCCGCCTGTTCTGGGCCACGGGACTGTGCGGCGGCTTCACCACCATGTCCACCTTCATGTACGAAATGTCCCGGTTTGGACAGGATGCGGAGTACTGGGTGGCATCCGGTTATTTTGCGGCGACGCTCGCCGGCTGCGCCTTGGCCTTCTGGGCCGGAACGCTGGCCATCCGCCTGCTGCTGAAAGGATGAAGGAGAGCATGCAAGCGAAAAGCGAAGCCCAATTGCTGAGGATCTTCGTCGGCGAATCGGACAAGATCCGCCACGTGCCGCTCTACGAGGCGGTGATGCGCGAAGCGAAGGCGGCCGGCCTGGCCGGCGCCACCGCTTGGCGGGGTCTTATGGGGTTCGGTCCGTCCAGCCGAGTCCGCACGGCCAAACTGCTGGATCTGTCCGTGGACATGCCCGTCGTGATCGAAATCACCGACGAGGTAACGAAAATCGCCGCCTTTCTTCCGGTGGTGGATCGGCTGTTCGAGGAATCGGCCGGCGGGGGCTTGGTCACGCTGGAGAACGTGCAGATTTTGCGGTATTCCCACGGAAAACGTTAAAACGTTAAACTTAAATTTCCGATTAAGAGCAGGTTCCCGGTTGAATTCGAATCGGCAAATCGCTAATTTGCTCTATTCAAGCGAAGCGGTAGCAGTCCGAACGGGCTTCTGCGCAAGGGATTGACTTCATGGCTTCCGGCGAAAAAACAGTTAAGCCTTCGATCAAATACAAGGTCTGCAAGAATTGCGGGAATCGGAACCATCCCGATTCCGGGCAGTGTCCGTGGTGCGGCGCCATGCTCCGGCGCCCGCTGGACTGGTTCTCCACGACGGGCATGGTGATCATCGTGTTGATCGTCGTGGGTTTGGTCATCTATTCCATTTGTTCCCGTCCGCCTTCCGGCGCGAAAATCCGGATGCCGCACATCGGCAGCACCGCGCCGGCGGAAGAATCCAATCCCTAGGCGCTTCGCCGGGGATTCCCGCCTCCGTCGTCAGCGCTGCCGGACGGAGAACCGCGCGCGCAGCAGCAGCGTGCAGCCCAAGATCAAGATGCCGCCCGCCGCCCATTGCGGCGCGGAAAGGCGATCGCCCATCCAAAAATGCGCCAGGATCGCCGTCTGGAAGGGAATCAGCAGCATGCTGCCTTCGGAGGCGATGGGGCCGAGAATGCGGATGGCGCGGTAGTAGAACAGGTGGCCCAGCGTCAGGCCCAGCAGCGCGGACAGCACCAGCCAGAACCATTGGTGCGGCGCCAGGCCCAGCAGCGCGCTCCAATCGCCGAAACGGAACATCAGGGCCACCATGGGAACGCACGTCAGCAGGCTGACGATCCCGTAGGCCAGATGCGCCGGATAGTCCGAAAGGTTGCGCCGCACGAACACCGCGTAGAGGCCCCATGTCGCCGCGAAGCCCAGCAGCAACGCCATGCCCGCCGTCGAAGTGCTGTCCGTGCCGAAGCCCTTTTCGAACATCAGCCCGAATCCGCCCAGGGCGCAGGCCAGCCCGATCCAAAACAGGGGGGCTTTCATCAGCGGCCGTTCGCTCGCCAGGAGCCAGAACCCGAACAGCGTCGCGAAGGGAATGGACAGGCGGCAACCGAAGTTCAGCATCGTCGCGTTGTTGTAGTAGGGGGCGATGCCGAAGAACACCTGGGCGGCGCTGTGCGCCGCCGCCGGCACCACCGCGGCTTTCCACGCCGCGCGCCGCGCGGCCGGGGCCATCCGCCGCAGCGTGCGCACCACGAACGGAAACCAGAACGAGGCGGCGAAGAAATACCGGGCGCCGTTCGCCGTCCACGGGTCCACCCAACGCGTGAAATGCTCCAGCATCAGCGGCACCACCGACCAGAAGAACAAGGCCAGCAGCATCGCGCCGATCGCGAGGGAAAACGATTTGGATGGAACGACAGGGGCCATCGGACGCCGCAGTCTACGCCCGGCCGGCGGGAAGAAAAGAAAATTGCGTCCCGGACGGGGGTCAGGCGGGCGGGATTTCGAGAATGAAGGTGCAGCCTTCGCCGGGCACGGATTCGACGCGCGCGCTGCCGCGGTGGGCTTCGACGATCTGCTGGACGATGGGCAGGCCGAGGCCGCTGCCGCCGGAGGCGCGCGACCGGCCTTTGTCGGCGCGGTAGAAGCGGTCGAAGATGCGGTTGGCGTCTTCGGGCCTGAGGCCGGGGCCGCGGTCGACGACGGCGAGCTCGAGGTTCCCGTTGGGGAGCACGCGGGCGCGGATTTCGACGGGGCCGACGAGGGCGTAGAGAATGGCGTTCTTGACGAGGTTGGCGAGGGCTTCTTCCATCAAGCCGGCGTTCAGGTTCCAGACGAGGTCTTCCGGGATGTGGGTTTCGATGGTGATGCCGGCGTTGCGCGCCCATTCGCGCGTGAAGGAAAGGGTTTCGTCGACGACGGCCGCGACCGAGACGGTCGAACGGGGGATGTTGCCGATCGCATCGTGTTCGTTCTTGAGCCACGCGAGCCGGAGCAGATCGTCGATGATGCGCAAAATGCGCTTGGCGTGGTGTTCGATGGTGCGAAGGGAGCGGTCGCGGAATTCGGGCTCCATGTCGGCGTGGGAAAGAAGGGTTTCGGTGTAGCCGAGGATGAGGGTCAGCGGCGTTTTGAGCTCGTGCGAGACGTTGGTGGCGTACTCCTCGCCGGCGCGCTCGAGCTGGCGGACGCGGGAAATGTCGCGCAGAACGAGCATGACGTGCCGGGGAATCGCTTCGCCTTCCTCGTGGATCGGCACGCCGGCGGCGCTGCACAAGGTGCCGTTGCCTTGCAATTGGATTTCGGCGGCGCAATAGGCGCCGGCGGAACGGATGTCGGCGACCAAGGCTTCCAGGGCTTTGCCGTCGTCGAGTTCGGCGAGCGCGCGGCCGACCAAGCTCACGAGCGGATCTCCCAGCAGCCGGTTGGCGGTTTCGTTGGCGCGCACGATGCGGTTGTCGGCGTCGAGCACCAGGGTGCCGTCCTGAAGGAGGTCGAAGAGGGCGTCGAAATGGTCGCGTTCTTCGGTGATCCGGCGGGAGGCGAGGGTGGCGTGCTGTTCGGCCCAGGTTTCGATGGGCTGGTCGGGATTGGGCGGCGGGGTGCCGGACAGGCCGGAGTTTTTGACGATGCGCCGGATGTGGAGCAGCAGCGATTGCTGATAAAAGACGAACGTGGCCAGCAGCAAGACGAACAGGATCGCCGCGGCGGACCAGATGCCGGCGGAGTCGGCCCAGAAGCGGGGCAGGGGAATGCGCAGCAGGAGCACGCCGGCCGCGGGATCGTCCGGGGAGAGGCGGTGGATGTCGACGAGGCAGTTGTATCCGTTTTTCCGCAGGTGGAGATGGTGTTTGGAAAGAACCTGCTGCTCGTCCAGCGCGCGGATCGCGGCGGGGATTTCGGGCGGCCATTCGTCCGACCGCGCCGGATGGACGGACCAGCGGACGGTCAGGTCGGGTGCGAGCCAGATCAGGTTCCAGCCGGGCGCTTCCCAGGCCCGGAAATCGATGCGCTCCAGCCAGGGAATGAAGCGGTCGGCGGGGAGACTCCGGTAGGCGGTGAGCGTGAGGTGCTGGAGGGATTCGAACCGCAGCTGGAGCAGGCCCTCCTGCCGCTGGAGCCGATAGAAATTGGCCAGATTCGCCCCCAGCGCGACCAGCAACGCCACCACCCCGGCATAGGCGAAGGTGAAGCGTCGCGTGGAAAACGCGCGGGGCACGGACTCAGGCTTCCCGGAACCGGTAGCCGACGCCGCGCACGGTTTCGATCCAGTCGCCGAGAGAGCCTAGTTTCTTCCGCAGGCTGACCATCTGCACGTCGACGATGCGCTCGGTGACGGAATAGGATTCGCCGCGCACCTGGTCCACGATCTGCTGGCGGGAAAACGCGCGGCCGGGGCTTTCGACCAGCATCCGCAGGATGCGGAATTCGGTGTAGGTCAGCGGGATTTCCTTGCCCTTGATCTCGACCTTGTGGCGGCCGGGATCCACGGTGAGCGGGCCGATGGTGATGGCGGGGCCGTCGTTTTCCGCCGCGACGTCGGTCGTGGGCCGGCGGAGCACCGCGTGGATGCGCGCCATGAGCACGCGCGGGCTGAACGGCTTGCAGACGTAGTCGGCGGCGCCCATCTCGAGGCCGGAAACGATGTCGGCTTCGCTGTCCTTGGCCGTGAGCATGATGATGGGGATGTCGCGCGTTTCCGGCTGGGCCTTGAGGCGGCGGCAGACTTCGAGTCCGTCGATGCCCGGCAACATCAGGTCGAGCAGGATCAGGGAAGGACTGCTGGTTTTGACGGCGGCCAGCGCGTCTTCGCCGTTTTCGACGGCGTTGACGGAGAGATTTTCGCGTTCGAGATGGAACTTCAGGAGTTCCCGGATATCGTGTTCGTCTTCGACCAGCAGGATCGTTTCTCGCGTCATAACGTGCTCCTTTACCGATTCACAATGTACGATAGCGGCGTTCGCCGCGCTCGTCAACGTCCGCCGCGCTTCGCCGTCACGTTTTCCGGGTGGGTTCCCAGACCTGAATCGGCAAGTCGGTTTGGCGGCCGCCGGGGAAGGCAAAACGGCCGGGGGCGGGCTTGCGGATGCGCGGATCGCCCCGGAGGACGTCGCGCACGTAGCCGGCGCCGCGCCGGCATTCGGGCCGGACGCGTTCGTTGAAGGCCGCCACCAACGTGCGCAGCGGCAGCTCGCCGGCCCCGGCGAGGGCTTCGCGCAGGAGCTGGGCGCCATGGCGCGTTGCGAGTCCGCCGCGTCCGTCGCGCGTGGCCAGGGTGTCGGGCAGGTGGCGCAGAAGGGCGGACAACAGCGGTTCCGCGGACGGGACGCCGGGCGGCCGCGCGGATTTAGGCAGGCCGGCGGCGATTTCGGCGATGGGCTGCAATTCGGCGGCGGCGGCCAGTCGATCGCGCAGGGTCTTTTCCGCGCGTTCGACGAGGGGGGCGGAGAATTCGCTGAAGAAGCCGCGATAGAGCGTCAGGCGGCCGGGCACGAGATGCGTCAGCAGCAGAAAAGCACCGACGGGCGAGGCGCCGCCCCAGGCGGGATCGGCGCGGCGGGCGAGGGCGGCGACATCGAGGACGCCGCCGGCTTCGTGCAACGCGGCGAGCGCGGCGCGATAGAGCGGCTCGGCGGCGGCCAGCGGCAGGGCCTGGCGCAAGGAACCGACGGCCAGTCCCAGCAGTTGCCTGGCGCGTTCGCGGGTGACGCCGAGCTTGAAGCCGGTGTCGCGCAGCTTGGCTTCGTGGCGGGCCAGGGCGGCGGCCGGTTCTTCCAGGGCGTAGTGGAGATGGACGACGTCGGCCAGGCGCGGGGGCAGGAACAGCGCGAGCCATTCGACGAGATTCAGCGTCGGCGTCCGGCCTTCGGCGGTGGCGCAGGCGTAGGCGGCCACGCGCGCCAGCAGGGCGCGGTCGTCGGCGTCGAGCTGTTCGCCGGCGGGGAGCGGGTGGCAGAGGTCGCCGAGCGTCGCGAAACCGCCTGCGCGGAGCACGGCGAGAATGCGCGCCGGCAGTCCGCTGGTTTGCAAGGCGCCGTGGCGAAGTCCGTTCGCGCCCGGAGCTGGAGCGCGCGCGGAGGTCACAGGTTCGGACCGGTGGAAGAGGCGAGCAGCGCCTCGTATTCGGCGGCGGTCAGCAATTTCTGTTCCAGCACGAGTTCCTTGAGGGTCTGGCCGGTGGCGAGCCCTTCCTTCACGAGCTGGGCGACGCGGTCGTAACCGAGCCGCGGATTCAGGAGGGTGGGGAGTCCCGCGCTCCGCTCGAGGTGGCGGCGGCAGGCCGCCTCGTCGGCGGCGATGCCCGCCACGCACTTTTCGGCGAGGGCGCGGACGGCGGCGGAGAGCAGCTTGGCGGCTTGCAGGGCGTTTGCGCCGATCAGGGGCATGTGCGTGTTGAGTTCGAGCTGGCCCGCGCCGCAGGCCAGGGCCACGGCGTGGTCGAGGCCCTGCACCTGGAAGCACACCATGTTGACGGCTTCGCAGATGGAGGGGTTGATCTTGCCGGGCATGATGCTGGAGCCGGGTTCGACGGGCGGCAGGCGGATTTCGCCGAGGCCCGTCAACGGGCCGGACGCCAGCAGGCGCAGGTTGTTGGCGATCTGCTGGAGATCGAGCGCGCAGGAACGGAAGGCCGCGGAAACGTGGGCGAAATCGGTCATGAATTGCGTGAGGTAGATGCCGTCCTCGGCGGGCCGGAACTCGCCGCCGGTTTCCTCGTTGAGCGCGGCCAGGATCTCGGCGCGGAAGGCGGGTTTGGTGTTGATGCCGGTGCCGACCGCGTTGCCGCCGATGCCGAGTTCCCGGAGGCGCGCGGCGGCCGCGCGGATGCGTTCGGCGGCAAGCTGGACGGCGCGGGCGTAGGCGCCGAATTCCTGCCCGAGGGTCACGGGCACGGCGTCCTGCAGGTGCGTGCGGCCGGTCTTGAGGACGTGCGCGAATTCGGCGGCCTTGGCGCGCAGGGTCTTTTCCAGCGCGGCCAGGGCGTCGAGCAGCAGGAGCGTCTGGCCGAGGACGGCGATCTTCGCGCCGGAGGGAAAGCAGTTGTTGGTGGACTGGCCCATGTTCACGTCGTCGTTCGGGTGCACGGGCGCCTTCGCGCCGCGTTTTCCGCCGAGCGCCTCGTTGGCGAGGTTGGCGAGCACCTCGTTGAGATTCATGTGCGAAGAGGTGCCGGATCCGGCCTGGTAGAGATCGATGGGGAATTCGCGGTCGTGGGCGCCGGAGAGGATGGCGCGGCAGGCGTCGGCGACGGCCTTTTCCTTGTTCGCGGCCAGCAGCCCCAACTTGGCGTTGGCGCGGGCGCAGGCCAGCTTGAGCAGGGCCATCCCGTGGACGATTTCGATGGGCAGGGGGGCGCCGGAAAGGCGGAAATTCTCGATGGAACGCGACGTTTGCGCGCCGTACAGCGCGTCGGCGGGGACGTTGCGGGGGCCGAGGGAGTCGTTTTCAATGCGAGTGGAATTGCTCATGCCCGCCATGATACGGGAGCGGGGGCGGAAATCAAGCGGGGAGGGGTTTGGACTTGGAGACGGCGGGGACAACGGGATATAAATGGAGGCGATGGAAGCGCCTGCAAAGAGTACGGCCGCGGCGAAAACCCGCGCGGAATTCCTGCGCGCGGAGCTGGAGCGCCACAACCGCCTCTACTACGTCGATGCGCGGCCGGAAATTTCCGATCGGGAATTCGACCGGCTGCTGCGCGAGCTGCAGGACCTGGAAACGGCGCATCCGGAACTGGCGACGCCCGATTCGCCGACGCAGCGCGTGGGCGGCGCGCCGCTCGCGGGATTCCGGCCCGTGAAGCACGCGGTGCCGATGATGTCGCTCGACAACACCTACAGCATCGAGGAAATGCGCGAGTTCGACGCGCGCGTCCGCAAGGCGCTGGGCGTCGAGTCGGTGGACTACGTGCTGGAGCCGAAAGTGGACGGCGTGTCCATTTCGTTGCGCTACGAAAACGGCGGGCTGGCGGTCGCCGCGACGCGGGGCGACGGCAAGACCGGCGACAACGTGACCGCCAACGCGAGGACGATCCGCTCGATCCCGTTGCGGATCCCGACGGATGCGCCGGTTTTCGAGGCGCGCGGTGAGGTCTATTTAGGCACGGCGGATTTTATTGCGTTGAATGCGATGAGAGCACAAGACGGCGAACCATCGTTTGCGAATCCTCGCAACGCGACGGCCGGCTCGCTGAAACAGCTCGATCCGAAGGTGGTGGCGGCCCGGCCGTTGGCCGCGGTGCTCTACGCGACGGGCGAACTCGTCGGCGCGGAATTCGAAACCCAGGCGGATGTCTTGCGGGGGCTGAAGAAGTTGGGCTTTCCGACGGCGAAGCTGTGGTGGGAATGCCGCGGCATCGACGAGGTGATCGAACATGTAGATGAACTGGATATACGCAAGGACGAGCTGGGATACGACATCGACGGCGTGGTGGTGAAAGTGAACCGCCTGGCCTACTGGCGGCAACTGGGCGCGACGGCCAAGGCGCCGCGCTTCGCAATGGCCTACAAGTATGCTCACAAGCAGGCGCAGACCGTGCTGAAGGCCATCACGCTGCAGGTCGGCCGCACGGGCGTGCTGACGCCCGTGGCGGAGTTGGAACCCGTGGAGCTGGCCGGCTCGACCATCGCCCGCGCGACCCTCCACAACGAGGATGAGATCAAGCGCAAGGACATCCGCGTCGGCGATACGGTGGTGATCGAAAAAGCCGGCGAGGTGATCCCCGCCGTGGTGGCCGTGGTGCCCGAAAAACGGCCTGCGAAAACCCAGCCGTTCGATTTGTTCGCGCATGCGGGCGGCCGGTGCCCGGCCTGCGGCGGGGAAATCGCGCGCGATCCGGAAGCGGCGGCCTGGCGCTGCGAAAACCTCGGCTGTCCCGCCCAGATCCGCGGCCGCATCGAGCATTTCGTCTCGCGCAAGGCAATGGACGTCGAAGGCTTCGGCGAAGCCATCGTCGCGGCGCTGACGTCGGAAACGAAGGTCGCGACGACGACGGACGACGGCCTCTTCGGCGCGCAGACGGAAGAACGGATTCTGCCGCCGCTCGTGCGCGACGTGGCGGATCTCTACGCGCTGAAGCCGGACGACGTCGAGCTGCGGCGGCCGAACCGCGTGGCGGACGCGAAAAAAGCGGAGATGAAGCTGGCCACCAAGTTGTGCGCGGCCATCGCCGCCAGCAAGAACAACGAACTGTGGCGGCTGATCCACGGGTTGGGCATTCCGAACGTCGGCGAAGGCCTGGCGCGGACGCTGGCGCAGGAACTGGGGTCGCTGGACGCTTTGATGGCTGCGGACGCGGAAACGCTGGCGAAAGTGCGCGACGTCGGCGCAATCGTCGCGCAAAGCGTGCGGGAATTCTTCGGCAACGCGCGCAACCGCGCCGTCGTCGAAAAACTGCGGAAGGCGGGGGTGCGCTTCGACCGCGTGGAAACAGCCGCGGCCGGGGCCAGCCCGGACGGCTATTTCTTCGGCAAGCGCGTGGTGCTGACGGGGACGCTGGCGAATTTCACCCGCGAACAGGCGCAGGACGAATTGCGCCAACGCGGCGCGGCGGTGGTCGGCACCGTCGGCAAAACGACGCAAGTCGTGGTGGCGGGGGCGGAAGCCGGCAGCAAGCTGGACAAGGCCCGCGCGCTGGGAATTCCGGTGCTCGAAGAGGCAGAATTCCTCGCCAAACTGGCGGAATAAGCTGCCTGCCGGGCGGGGCGGTTCGGGATTGATGGGCGCCGCGGGGAGATGGTACAAGAAGGGCCGTTGAATGCCCCGCGAACGGGGCGGAAGGTATACGACCCATGGCGATGAAATTTTCGGAAAACGCCGACCGGATGGACGTCCGGTACGTGGCGGGACTGGCGCGAATGGCGCTGTCGGACGAGGAGGCGGCGCAGCTGCAGGGGCAGCTGGACGACATCCTGGCGTTCATCGGCGAATTGAAGCAGCTGGACGTGTCCGGCGTGGCGGCCACGGACGTGGCGACGGAAGCCCGGAACGCCTGGCGCGAAGACGTGCCGGAGCGGGGTCTGGAACATGACGCCGCGCTGGCGAACGCGCCGCTGGCCCGGCACGGGCAATTCGCGGTGCCGAAGGTGATCGAATGAGCGCGCCTTTGCACGAAATGGGTTTTTTGGATGCCGCGGACGCGCTGGCGCGGAAGACGGTTTCTTCCGCGGAGCTTACGGCGGCCCTGCTGGACCGGTCCGAGCAACTGGATCCGGCGTTGAACTCACTGACCTGGTTCGACCGGGAGGCGGCGCTGGCGGAAGCGCGCGCGGCGGACGCGACGCGCGCGGCGGGCGACGCCCGACCGCTGCTGGGTGTGCCGATCGCGATCAAGGACCTGCTGAACGTGAAGGGCCAGCCCTGCACGGCCGGGTCGAATGTCCTGAAAGGCTACGTCGCGCCGTACGACGCGACGGTGATCGCGCGGTTGCGCGCGGCGGGCTGCGTCTTCGTGTCGCGCACGAACACCGACGAATTCGCGATGGGCGGCAGCACGGAAACGAGCGCCTACGGCCCGACGCGGAATCCGTGGGACGTGGCGCGGGTGCCGGGCGGCTCGAGCGGCGGTTCCGCGGCGGCGGTGGCCGCGCGCCTCGCGCCGGCGGCGCTGGCGTCGGATACCGGCGGCAGCATCCGCCAGCCGGCGGCATTTTGCGGCGTGACGGGCTTCAAGCCGACCTACGGGCGGGTGCCGCGCTACGGCTGCACCGCGTTCGCGTCCTCGCTCGACCAGGTCGGACCGATCGCCCGCAACGTCGAAGACGCGGCGGCGGTGTATCAGGTCATCGCGGGGCTCGATCCGCGCGATTCGACGACCTCGCCGCGGCCGGTGGACGACGTCTTGCCGGCGGTGCGCGCCGCGAAGGACCTGAAGGGCCTGAAACTGGGCCTGCCGAAGGAATACTTCGTGGAAGGCCTCGATCCGGAGATCGAAAAGCTGACGCGGGCGGCGGTGGACCAGTGCCGCGCGCTCGGGGCGGAAATCGTGAACGTGGAGTTGCCGCATTCGCGGTACGGCATCGCGTGCTACTACATTCTGGCGCCGGCGGAGGCTTCGGCGAACCTGGCGCGCTACGACGGCGTGCGCTACGGGTTCCGCGCGGATGCGGAAGACCTGCAGGAAATGTACGAGCAGACCCGCTCGCGCGGGTTCGGCGCGGAAGTGAAGCGCCGCGTGATCCTGGGCACGTACGTGCTCAGCAGCGGATTCCACGACGCCTACTATCTGCGCGCGCAGAAAGTGCGCACGCTGATCCGCGGCGACTTCGAACAGGCGTTCGCGCGGTGCGATGCGATCCTGGGTCCGGTGACCCCGACCCCGGCGTTTCGCGTGGGCGAGAAAACGGCCGATCCGGTGCAGATGTATTTAGGCGACGTTTTCACCGTCAACGTGAACCTGGCGGGCATCTGCGGCCTGAGCGTGCCGTGCGGTTTCACCGCGGCGGGCCTGCCGGCGGGCCTGCACGTCGTCGGGCCGGCGTTCCGGGAAGACCTGGCGCTGACCATCGGCGCGGCCTACCAGCATGCGACGGAGTGGCACCGGAAACAACCGGGGATCTAGGACATCTCTCGCAAAGGACGCCAAGATCGCCAAGAAGTGTTCGATGGAGAGCGCGGGACAAACCAAGATGAACGAGAATGAAATAGGAGGGATGGTGGTGGATGCCGCCATTGCCGTTCATCGGGAATTGGGACCGGGCCTCTTGGAATCCGTTTATGAAGCTGTATTGGCGGATGAATTGTCTGCTCGTGGCCTTGAGGTGGCTCGGCAAGTCATGGTGCCCATATTTTACAAGGGGAAGCAGATCGATGATGGATACCGAGCAGATATCGTCGTGAACGATATGGTCGTATTGGAACTGAAATCGATCGAAACCATTCGGGATGTCCACAAGAAGCAGTTGCTGACCTATCTTAAACTGGGCGATAAGAAACTGGGATTTCTTCTGAACTTTGGCGAAGCCGTCATGAAAAATGGCGTCGTACGGATCGTCAACGGTCTGCCGGAAGATATCTCTCGCCAAAAACGCGAAGATCGCCAAGAAACAACAGTTTGATCGTGGCTGGTATGAACAAACTGAACGGAATTCAATCGGGCAAGAGGCGGAAATGCATGTGGGACGAGAGAAGAAGTTCTTCGCGAACTTAGCGTTCTTGGCGAGAGAGAGGATTTAGGTTTTTGACATGAGCGATTTCATTCCCTCCATCGGCTTGGAAGTGCACGTGCAGCTGAAGACGCGCACGAAGATGT
>CALMNW010000063.1 GCA_937872095.1 uncultured Verrucomicrobiota bacterium | reverse complement strand
GCCGTCTCGTCCGCCGGAACGCCGACCAGCACCGGCGCCGTCGTGTCCACCACGGCGATCACCTGCATGCATGTCGCGGTATTCCACAGCGAATCCTGACCACTCCACGTCCGATAGATCAGTCCCGAAACCGAGGTTCCTACCACCTCGTCGCTGTACGTGACCACGTATCCCGTGCCAGAACCCGCCGATAGAACGGCCTCGCCCGTTTGTTCCGGCAAAAAGCTGGCATCGCATTCGATCGTCAAGTTGCTGGGGCAAGAAATGGAAAGAGGCGTCTTGGCAACCGCCGCTTCCACTTCGTTGCTGCTCCAAACGCGGTTTTCGACCAGCACCTCGTCCAGTTGTCCTTTCAGGCCCATCCCCAGAACCAGCGGAGCGGCGCTGGCCATCGGGTGCCGAAGCACATCGTCAGAATAGGTGCCGCTGAAAATCCTTGCGCCGTTCAGATAGGCCTTGATTTCGCGGTTCGCGACGCACCTTGTCACGACCAGGTGAACCCAATCCCCCTTCGAGATATTGCCATGCGGCACCACTGTGAACGCTTCGCCCCCCTCCGGGTTTCCGTGATCAAAGCGGATGTCCTGGTTCGCCTTGGCATATAAGCCGAATTCGCCGCGGTTCCCGCCTTTCGAGAGAAAATATCCATTCTGGGGGTTGCCGGTCATTTTAAGCCGGCACGACAATGTCAAATCCCCCGTCACCTGCAGGCTCGTCGAGTTGGACACGATTACCGAATTGTTTCCGTTGAATACCCCGTACGTCCCGGACGCATCCGTCGCCGTCGTGGCGCCGGCGATCGCCGTACCGTGGTTTTCCAAACCCGAACTGTCCACCACCTCGTTCGCCGCACCGGTCCAACTCGTTTCGTCCATCAGATACCGGGCCCGGAATCGGCCCGGATGGCTGTTCGCGTCGAAGGGATCCGTCCCTTCGCCATATTCCTGAAGGGCGCTGTATCCATCCCCGTCGACGTCGGCGCCGGCATCCGTGCCATCAAAGGGATCCAGCCCATACAAGAACTCCCACGCATCCGGCAGGCCGTCTTGATCGGCGTCCGGCCATAGGCCGGCCGGGGATTCTGCGATGGGGATTTCCCAACCGATTCCGCGATTGTCGTTCGTTCCATTCGCGCTGGTCAGCCGAACGATCGTCAATTGCGTAGCATTGGTCGCCAGCAGAGTTGTTCCTCCGAAGCGACCGTTGGCTTCCTGCGCCAGCGTCAGGCCAGACGTTCCCCCGGAACCCGCATCCAAATCCATGGCGATGGATTCGGCAAACAGCGCTTCCGCTTCTTCCACCTGCACGGAGAATCTCGCGGCGCCGCCCGCGAGAGGCTTCGACGGTTTCCAAAGAATCCGAACCTCATCCACGGCATTCGAAACGCTTGGATCCGAACCCATCGCGTATTCCACCCAGTTGTCCATGGGCATGTCCGGCAATCCATCCCCGTCGGGGTTCCCGTCCGGAAGTTCATTCGTCCAGCTGCCGAACCAGAACTCTTCCCAATCGTCCGGGAGCCCGTCTTCATCGCGGTCCTTGGTGTGTCCTTTCACCGCGGCCAAATAGGGCAAGCCGTTGGTCGGCCGAACGTGGGTGACACCCGCCCCATCCTCCGCATCGAACGCATACCAGATCTGGCTGGCGGGAGGAAACGGCCCGATTTCGGCCTGCCACCATTCGTTGCTGCCGCTTATCTGCCAGAATTCCAGCGCCGCGCGTTCCCACAGCATGCCATTGACGCTGTAATCGGCGAAAGCGCTCACGAGCGTCTGCGAAGGCGATGCAAACAAATTCAGACTCAGCACGTCGTCCGAGGTCAGGCCCCCGTTAGCCGGCCAATGATAAATATCCCCGATCCAGGTGGTGGCCTCTCCGTCGGCCACCGTGAATCCAAAGTTGTTTCCGCCGTTGTTGTCGTAGTTGGTCTGGATTCCATCGACGATTCCAACCAAATATTCAACTGAATCGCCTGAAGCAAAACGCCCGATCCTGCCCCGCCACAATTCATTGCTGCCCAGTACGCCGGCCGGATGCAACCATGCTCCCGACCAGTTGGAATTCACTCCGTACAGGGCGAATCCGGTCTCTCCGGCTCCCGCCGGCAAGGTTTCCGTTTGAACGTAAACATCTTGCCCGGCTTGAGGAAACGACGGTTCGTGAACGGTGTTTCCCAGCCATTCTACGGCATTGGATTGCGCATGGGATTCTCCACCCATGCATCCGATGAAACCAATGAATACTCCGGCCAACCAGCATTGCGTCCTCATTCGTCACCCTTTCGCTTCATCGGTGGACACTCATCAAGAGTACAAATTTTATGTAATAATTATGAATTGTTGTAGTTAAAATATTGTTATGTTCTTGAGCGCAAGCGATTGCGAACACCCATCCATAAGATATATATGGAAGAGGTTGGACAAAATGTCGCACCTGCGCCGGGCAGATTGGCGCAGCGCCCATATCTAGACGACTTTCCCCGACGGCGGGGCAACACGATTCGGTCCATGCCCGCTTGACGGAAACCCTCATTTTCCGCGCCGTTCCCGGACTTGGCATGGCATCTGCTCCATGGGAATCGCAATGACAGACAACGCCAACCATCCAACACCGGCCCCTGCGGGCGAGCGCAAGTTGCTCCGCTGGATCTTGGTTTTGCAGGTCGTGATCTTGGCCTGGCTGGCCAAAAACCACTTTGACGGGGCATTCAGCCGCAGACCCCACAACCCACCTGCGGTCGCAACCCAACCGGACACTCCCCCCTCCTTGGAGCCATCCGCCCAACCGAGTGCCCCGTCATCTTTTTCGCTTCTGCCGCGCCTCGCCGTCTTCCGACGCCCGGCGCCCGCACCGCGTTACCGCCATCCCGCCGACCGCATGCGCGACGAGATGGAACGCATGATGGCCCAGGCCAACCAGGCCTTCGCCGGATTCGATTCCTTCTTCGGACCCGACCCGGCCTGGGCGTCTCTCCCCGCCTCCCCCGCCATGAATCTGCGCGAGCTGGACGACGCCTATGAACTCTCCCTCGCCATGGCCGACCCTAATCCCGCCAATCTCGATGTCCGCCTCGACGGGCGCCTGCTCAGCGTCTCCTCCCACCAGGACACCCGGACCCCGCACGCGTCCGCCTCGCAGAGTTTCAACTCTCGCGTATTGCTGCCGGGCCCCGTCGATCCGGACGCTTCTTTCCAGATCACGAACGTCAACGACCGCGTCTGCATCCGCATCCCCAAACCCGCCGCGACCGCCACCGCGTCCGGCAAACCCTGATCCCCGCCACCGAGGAGACTCCCCATGAGCGACACCGGAATCACCGCCATCAACGAGAAGGTCAAGGAAGAGAGCGCCTTCGTCGCCGCCCTGCGCGGCGAAATGGAAAAAGTCATCGTCGGCCAGCGCTATTTGCTCGACCGCCTGATGATCGGCCTGCTGGCCAACGGCCACCTGCTGCTCGAAGGCGTGCCCGGCCTCGCCAAGACGCTGGCCGTCAAGACGCTGGCCGCCGCCATCCACACCTATTTCCACCGCATCCAGTTCACGCCCGACCTGCTGCCCGCCGACCTCGTCGGCACGCAGGTCTACAACCCCAAGACCGGCGACTTCGGCACCCGCAAGGGCCCCGTTTTCGCCAACATCATCCTGGCCGACGAAATCAACCGCGCCCCCGCCAAGGTGCAGTCGGCCCTGCTCGAAGCCATGCAGGAACGCCAGGTCACCATCGGCCAGGAAACCTTCAACCTGCCGGATCCGTTCCTCGTCCTTGCCACGCAGAACCCCATCGAGCAGGAAGGCACCTATCCCCTCCCCGAAGCGCAGGTCGACCGCTTCATGCTCAAGCTCGTCGTGAAATACCCCTCCCTCGAGGAAGAACGCCGCATCCTCGACGCCAACGCCCGCACCGAAGTCGTCCGCCACGTGCGCGCCGTCGTCGAACCCGACGCCATCCGCCGCGCGCGCCAGACCGTGGACGAAATCTACGTCGACGACAAGATCAAGGACTACATCCTCTCCATCGTCTTCGCCACGCGCGATCCCGCCGCCTACAAGCTCGACGCGCTGAAGGACAATATCCGCTACGGCGCTTCGCCGCGCGCGACCCTCTTCCTGACCCTCGCGGCCCGTGCCCACGCTTTCCTCCAGGGCCGCGGCTACGTCACCCCGCAGGACGTCAAATCGATCGCCCCCGACGTTCTCCGGCACCGCGTCATCCCCTCCTTCGAGGCCGAAGCCGAGGAAATGACGGCCGACAAGATCGTCGCCACCCTGTTGAACGAACTGCCCGTGCCGTAAAGCGAAGAATCGGAATGATGGAATATTGGAACATCGGAATGACGGGCATCCAACCTCCCCATTCTCCCGCTCTTCCAATATTCCATCCTTCCGCTTTTCCATCCTTCCATTCCCCCTAGCCGCTTATGATCCCGCGCGAGACATTGAAGAAAATCCGGCGGATCGAAATCCGCACCCGGCGCTCGGTCAACGACGTCTTCGCGGGCCGCTACCATTCGGTGTTCAAGGGCCAGGGCATGGAGTTCCAGGAGGTGCGCGAATACGTGCCCGGCGACGACATCCGGTCCATCGACTGGAACGTCACCGCCCGCACCGGCTCCCCCCACGTCAAGAAGTTCACCGAAGAGCGCGAGCTGACCGTCATGCTGCTCGTGGACGTGTCGACTTCCAATCGCTTCGGCTCCACCGCGCAGCTCAAGCGCGATCTCGCCGCCGAGATCGCCGCCGTCCTCGCCTTCTCCGCCATCACCAACCACGACCGCGTGGGCCTGATCCTCTTTTCCGACCGCGTGGAAAAGCACATCCCGCCGCGGAAGGGCCCCACCCACGTCCTGCGCGTCGTCTCGGAAATCCTGAACGCCAAGCCCACCTCCCCGCGCACCGACCTCGAGCCCGCCCTGCGCTACCTCAACCGCGTCGTCCGCCGCCGCTCGGTCGCCTTCCTGATTTCCGACTTCATCGCCCCGTCCTGCGAGCATTTGCTGCGCGTCACCGCCCGCCGCCACGACCTCGTCAGCCTCGTCGTCGGCGACAAGCGCGAAAGCGCCCTGCCCGCCGTCGGCCTCGTGGATTTCGAAGACGCCGAGACCGGCCGGCGCATCGTGGTGGACACCTCCCACGCGCCGACCCGCCGCGCCCTTCTGGCCCGGCAGTCCGAGCGCCGCCAGACCCTCCTGCGGCAACTCGCCCGCGCCCGGTCCGACGCCATCGAACTCCACGCCGGCGAACCCTACGGCCGCGAACTCGTCCGCTTCTTCCGCCAACGGGAGAAACGCCGATGAACCCGCTCCCCTCCATGCGCTTGCTCGCGCTTGCCCGCCGAAGCCTTGGCGAAGGTGGGGCTCGCGGTTTTTCCACGGTGTGGAAAACTTTTTTCCACGGTGTGGAAAAATCCGCCATTCTTCATTCTTCATTCTTCATTCTCAATTTGGCTCTGCTGGCCGGCTGCTCACAGCCGCCCCCGCCGCCGCCGGAACTGCCTGCCGGTCAGGACTTCTCCGTTTCCGCGACGATGTCCACCAACCGGATCCGCATCGGCGATCCCGTCGACGTGGCGCTTACCGTCCTGCACCGCGACGGCACGACCGTCGGCTTCCCCAATCCCGCCAACGGCAAGGATGTCGTCGTCCGCGACGCCAAGACCGAAACCGAAACCTTCCCCAACGGCCTGCTCCGCACCGTCCAAAAACTGCGCCTGACTTCGCTGACGATCACCAACCATGTCGTCGGCGAAAAAGCCGCGATTCTGCTCTCCACGCCCGACGGCGTGAAGACCAACGCCTATCCGTTCCTGTCGCTGGAAGTCGTCTCTTCGCTGAAGCCCGGCGAACAGGACATCCGCCCCGCCAAGGGCGGCCTTGCCCATTGGCCCGCCCCGCCGTCGCGCTGGCTCTGGATCGCGCTGGGAATTCTGGCCGTCTTGGCCGCCGCGTTCCTCGCGCTGCGCAAGGTCCTGCTGACCCCGCGCACCTTCCTGCACCTGCCGCCGCCGGTACCGCCGCACGAGATCGCCCTGAACGCCCTGGCCGACTTGCGCGCCAAGGGCTGGATCGAGGCGCTGCAGATCGAGCCGTTCTACGTCGCGCTCTCCGGCATCGTCCGCCGCTATCTCGAAGGCCGCTTCGGCCTGCGCGCCCCCGAACGCACCACCGAAGAATTCATCCGCGACGCCCTGTCCTCCCGCAAGCTTTCCGACGCCCACCGCGACCTCGTCGCCGGATTTCTCGAGCAATCCGACCTCGTGAAATTCGCGCGCCACGCGCCGGGACCGTCCGACATGCACAACGCCTTGGATTCCGCCGAATGCCTCGTCCGCGAAACCATGCCCGCCGACCCCTCTGAAACAGCACGCCGAAAGGAATCGCCATGAATACGTTCCGGGCTCCGGCCTTTGCGTTCGTTTGCCTCCTGTCTTCGGTGCTGGCCGGCTCCGCCGCTCCGGACTTCGCCCAAACCGTCCGCGACTTCAGCGCCAACCGCTACAAGTTGGAGCAAGACTTGTCCGCCCGCCTGAACCTGCCCTTGCCGCCCGAAGCGGAAACCTTCTTCCAGGCGGCTCTGGCGGGCGATTGGTCCGCCGTTTCGAACCAACTGACCCAGATGAAAGCCCAAGATCCCTGCCAGCCGCGACAGGACGCTTTCATGAATGAATTGTGGGGCCCCCTCCATGAAACCTGGGGGCTGTACGAAGTCTGGGCCGGCTTGAAGGAAGATTCCGGCTTGATGGCCGCGTTCATCGATCCGATCATGGAAGTCCTGCCGGCCGGCAGCATCTACTTCGGCGGCACCGACGCCGGCCGTTTCGCCATCACCGCGGTCAACGCGCTGCGGGATCCTCCGCTCGCGTTCTGTCTCACGCAAAACGCCTTGGCGGACAATTCGTATCTGGCCTATCTGCGCGCAATCTACGGCGACCGGATCTGGCTGCCGTCGCAGGAAGACAGTCAGGCCGCCTTCAACCAATACGTGGAAGACGTCAAAGCCGGTCGCATCCCGGCCGGAGCCGACGTCAAAATCGAAGACGGCAAGATCCACGTCGAGGGCGTCGCCGGGGTGATGATGATCAACAGCATCCTGGCCCAGAAGATCTTCGACCGCAACAAGAACGCCCACCCCTTTTTCGTCGAAGAAAGCTATGTCCTGCCCTGGATGTATCCCTATCTGGAACCGCACGGACTGATTCTCAAGCTCAATGCCGAACCCCGGCCGGAATTGTCCGCCGAGACCATCGCGAACGACCGCCGGTACTGGGACGAGACCGAAGCCAAGCTCCTGGCCGTGCCGGGATTCGCCGACAACGACGACGCCCGGAAGATCTTCTCCAAGCTGCGGGCCGCCATTGCGGGCGTGTATGAATACCGCAAGCTGGACGCGGAAGCGGAGGCGGCCTTCCGCCAGGCGATCCGCCTGTGCCCGACTTCGCCCGAAGCGAATTTCCGCTTGGCGGATCTGCTCGCCTCCCGCCAACGCCTGGACGAAGCCATCCGGATCATGGAAGGGTTCCTCTCCCTGAATCCGCCCAAGGATCAGGCGGACCGCGCGAAGGGATACCTTCAGCAGTTGAAACAAACCCAGAAACAAAACAACCGGCCGGAAGACGCGGCCCCGCCGCTCTCCGCCGCGCAACCCGCATAATGATCGTTTTCCGCCATCCTTATTTGCTCTTGCTCCTGCTGCTGGTGCCGGCGCTGGTTTGGCTGCGCTACGCCCGGCGGCGGCAGGCGCCGCTGACCTTCTCCGACGGCGCCGCGCTGCTCGGCCTGCCGCGCTCGCCGTGGCTGGCCCTGCGCAAGCTGCCGCCCGCCCTCTTCGCCGCCGGCTTGGTTTTCCTGATCGCCGCCGCCGCCCGCCCGCAGAAGGGCATGAGCGAATCGCGCGTGGAGACCGAAGGCGTGGACATCGTCCTCGTCGTGGACACCTCGACCTCGATGCGCGCCGACGACTTCTCGACCGCGACCAAGCGCATGGACCGCCTCGACGCCGCCAAATCCGTGCTCGCGCAGTTCATCCAGGCGCGGCCCGACGACCGCATGGGCATCGTCGCCTTCGCCGCCATGCCCTACACCATCGCGCCGCTGACCACCGACCACGCCTGGCTGATGCTCCAGATGGACCGCCTGCAGACCGGCATGCTCGAAGATGCCACGGCCATCGGCGACGCCATCGCTTCCGGCGTCAACCGCCTCCGCGATTCGCAGGCCAAATCGAAGATCGTGATTCTCCTCACCGACGGCATCCACAATGCCGGACGTCTCACGCCGCCGGACGCCGCGCAGGCCGCCGCCGCGCTCGGCATCAAGGTCTACACCATCGGCGCCGGTTCCGACCGGCCCCGCGCCACCGGCATCTTCGGCTTCGTGCAGGGCGGCAACGAAATCGACGAAGCCACGCTCAAGAAGATCGCCGAAATCACGAAAGCGAAGTATTTCCGCGCCACGGACCTGAAGAGCCTCGAAGAGACGTACCAGGCCATCGACCAGATGGAAAAGACGAAGATCGAGCTCGACCAGTACACGCGCTACGAAGAGAAGTTCGCGCCGTTCCTGGTCCTGGGCCTGCTGTGCCTGGCCCTTGAAACCCTGCTGGGCTTCACCCGCCTCGGGAGACTGCCATGAAGTGGGGCAACGCCCAGCTCCTGGTTTGGCTACCGCTGGCGATTCCGCTGGCCTGGGCGCTCTTCGCGCTGCTGCGCCGCCGGCGCCGCGCGCTGGCGCAGCTCGTCGATCCGGCCATGCTCGGCGTCCTCGCCCCGGCCTGGAATCCCGCGCGCGCCAAATCGCGGCTCGTTCTCCGCGTCCTGGCGCTCGCGCTGCTCGTCCTCGCCCTCGCCCGTCCGCAATGGGGCTTCCATTGGGAAGACGTCCGCCGCAAAGGGCTCGATCTGATGATCGTGCTGGACACCTCGCGCTCGATGATGGCCTCCGACATCAAGCCCTCGCGCCTGCAGCAGGCCAAGTGGGGCGTGCGCGACCTCCTGCGCAACCTGCGCGGCGACCGCGTCGGGCTCGTGCCCTTCGCCGGCTCTTCCATTCTCCAGTGCCCGCTCACGATCGATTACGCCGCGTTCACGATGACGCTCGACGACATCTATTCCGGCATCATCCCGCGCGGCGGCACCGCCATCGAACAGGCCCTGCGCACCGCCAGCGACGCCTTCCCCGCCGAGGGCGCCGCCGACCGCGTCGTTCTGCTCATCACCGACGGCGAAGACCACGAAGGCGATCCGCTGAAGCTCCTCCCCGAGTTGAAGGAAAAGGGCATCCGCGTCTACACCATCGGCATCGGCACGCTCGAAGGCGAAATGGTGCCCGCCGCCGAGGGCCAAGGCGGCTACTTCAAGGACCGCCAGGGCCAGATCGTCAAGACGGCCCTGAAGGAAGACGTTTTGCAGAAGCTCGCGCTGGGCACCGGTGGCACCTACGTCCGTTCCGCGCCGGGCGACACCGGCCTCGAACGCGTCTTCAACGAGAGTATCAACAATCTCAAGCGGTCCGAGCAGGAAACCCGCACGGCGAAAATCTACGAAGAGCGCTTCGTCTGGGCCATCGCCGCCGCCCTGCTGCTGCTGGCGTGGGAGGCCGCGCTGTCCGACCGCCGGAAACCCAACGGGGAGGCCGGCGCATGAAAAATTTCAATATCCAATATCCAATGTCCAATAACCAATCTTCAAGTGAACGGCCTCAAGTAAGCCGGAATTCAGGGATTAGGATTCAGGATTCAGGCGGGGCAAGGCATCCTTACCGAGCCGGGCTGTCCCGTTGGATATTGGATACTGAATATTGGATATTGAATATTCGGCCTTCCCGTGCCCGGCTCACCGGGACGGTTCGCCCTACCGGTTTTGCCCTCGCATTTTCGCTTCTGATGATGTGGGGGTCAGATCCCGCGCGCGCCGCCGATCCTTCCGCCCGCGCTTCGTTCGACGCGGGGCTGCAGGCCTTCGCCGCGAGCAACTATCCCGCCGCCAGCAACGCCTTCCTCGAAGCCGCCGCCGCCGCGCCCGCCGAGAAGCTCGATCCCGCCGCCGCCTACTACAACGCGGGGCTGTCCGCCTACGCCGGCGGCGATTTGAAGGCCGCCGCCGATTCTTTCGCCCGCGCCGCCTCGGGTTCCGACCTGCGCCTCCAGTCGCAGGCCTACTACAACCGCGGCAACGCCCTGTTCCACCAAGCCGGCGGTCCCGCCGCGGCGATGCAACCGGCCGCCATGCCGTTGCCGACCCCGTCCACCCAGGAACTGGCCAGCGCCGAATCTTCGGTCGGCGAAGCCATCCAGATGTACGAAAACGCCATCGCGCTCGACCCCAAGGACGTCGACGCCAAGGCCAACTACGAACTCGCCGTCCTGAAGCAGCAGCAACTCCAGCAGCAGAAGCAACAGCAACAGCAGCAACAGAACCAAGACCAAAACAATCAACAGAATCCGGACCAGAACCAACCCAACCAACAACAGGAGGAACAGAAGGACCAGAAACAAGACCAACAACAACAGCAACAGCAGGCGGAGCAACAGCCCCGGCCTGAGAACCAACCCGATCAACAACAGCAACAGGAGGAGGAGCAGATCAAAGAAGACAAACCCACAGAAGAAATGACGCCCGAGGAAGCCGCGATGATGCTCGATGCCATGAAGGCGCAGGAACAATCCCAGCGCGATCAGCTCCATCCCTTCTTCGGGCGCCCCGTCCCCGTCGAAAAAGACTGGTGAAAACAATCCGATTTTCTCGCCAAGAACGCAAAGGTCGCCAAGATGTGATTGGATGAATCCCCTCCATCCACTATGATCCGCGGCGTTTGAACCCTATGATCCCATTCCGCAAATATCCAAATGGCCGCCTCGAAACGCGACGCCCGCGCTTCGCGTCCTTGGCGTTCTTTGCGAGAGGGATCTTCGCTTGGGCGTTCGTTTTCGCGTTCGTCCTCGCCGCGCGCGCGACGGACGTGACGTTCGACGTGCAGCCGCGGCTGCTGAACCTCGGCGAAACCGCGCAGGCCACCCTCGTATTCCACGGCGTGCGCAGCGCCCCCAACGTCGAATTTCCCCAGATTCCCGGGCTCCAGATCACGGGCACCGGCCAGCAGATGCAGTTCGGCACCGGCGGATCCCGCGTCAGCCTGACCTACAACCTCTTCCCCCAGAAACCCGGCACGCACGTCATCGGCCCCTACGAACTCGAGTACAACGGCGAGAAAATCCAGATTCCGCAAGTCACCCTCGAAGTCCGCGCGCCGGCCGGCAACGCCGGCGCCGCGACCAACGAAATGATCTTCGCGCGGATCTCGCTGCCCGACAAGCCCCCCTACATCCATCAGGTCTTCGATCTCGTCCTGAATCTCTATTCCCTGCCCGGCGTGGAACTGGCCCGCGACGTCAATCTGCTCGGCGGCTTTCCGGAATCCGGATTCGCCGTCGGGAATTTCGAAGAGCTCCAGACGGTCCGCGAAGAAGTCGACGGCCAGTTCTACAACCTGCGGCGGTTCCGGGCCAAGGCCCGCGCGCTGACGGCCGGCACCTTCGATCTGCGGCCGGCCCTGCGCGTCGGGGTCGTGGATCCCAACCAGCGCCAGCAGCGGCGCGACCCGTTCGGGTTCTTCGATCCCTTCGCCGGCCCGTCCGCCACGCCGGTCAGCGTGGCCGCGCCGCCCGCGAAGCTAACCGTCCTTTCCATTCCCGAGGAAGGCCGTCCCGCCGATTTCGCCGGCGCCGTCGGCCAGTTCGAGTTCGCGATGGACGTGCGCCCGCGCGACCTGAAGGTCGGCGAGCCCATCACGGTGACCTGCCGGCTGCGCGGCGCGGGCAACATCGCTTCCGCTTTGCCGCCGGCCTATCGCGACGCGGAAGCCTTCAAGGCCTACGATGCGCGGCAGGTCGGCGACGTGCCCGATCCGGCCGCCGGCGACGGCGCCAAGACGTTCGAACAGGTCGTCATTCCGCGCACGGACGCCTTGAAGGAATTGCCGGCGCTGCGGTTTTCGTATTTCGATCCCGCGGCGGCGCAATATCGCACCGTTTCGGCCGGACCGTTCCCGCTGACGGTGCATCCGTCCGAAAACGGCGGCAGCGCCTTGCTGCTCCAGGTGCCCGGCGGCGTTGCGACCGGCGGCGGCTCGCTCGTGCTGGGCTCCGACATCGTGTATCTCAAACCCGCGCCGGCCCATTGGCGAAACGGCGGCGGCCTGGCCGCGCACGCGCCGCTGGTGATCGGCCTGCACGCCGCCGCGCCCTTCGCGCTGGCCGGCCTGTTTTTCGCCACGCGGCGCCGCAATCGCCTCGCGACCGATATCGCCCTGGCCCGCCGCCAGAAGGCGCCGCGCAGCGCGCGCGCCAACCTGCGCAAGGCCGAAGCCGCGCTAAAGGAATCCGCCGCGCCCGCCGCCGTCTTCGCGCCGCTGGCCGCCGCCGTGGCCGATTACTTCGGGCATCGCCTCAATCTGCCGCCCGGCGCGGTGGATGCCCCGCTCATCCTCGACAAGCTCCGCGCCGCGCAGATCGGCGAGGCCGCCCAAGCGAAATGGCAGGCGTTCTTCGCCCTGTCCGAGCAGATCCGCTTCGCCTCGTCGTCCGCGCTCTCCCGCGACGAACTGGAAACCTGGCTGGCCGACGTGGCCGCCCTGCTCCGGAAAGCGGAAAGGGTGAAACTGTGATAAAAAGAAGTCAGAATTCAGGATTCAGAATTCAGAAGCGAATCGTTCGTTTTCTGGGATTGATCCTGCTGGCCGCGACAGCCGCGCTGGCCGCGCCGGAAGGCGTGGCGAGCTACGAGCGGACCTTTGCCGACGCGGCGCGGGCCTACGACGAAAACCGCCTGCCGGAAGCGATCGCGGGCTTCGAAACGCTGGCGAACGCAGGCCAACGGATGCCCGAGGTGCTTTTCAATCTCGGCAATGCATATTACCGGAACGGAAATCTCGGCCAGGCCATCCTGGCCTATCGCCAAGCCCAGCGGCTGGCTCCGCGCGATCCCGACGTTCGCGCCAACCTCGGTTTCGCCGCGCAATCCGCCGGCATCGAGCTGCCCGCGCGCAATCCGCTGGCGGCGATCCTGATCGATTTCAGCCGCGCGGAATGGCTCGCGTTCGGATCGGCCGCGTTCTGGTTGCTGTTCCTGGCGCTGGCGGCGTGGATCGGGGCGCCTCGATTCCGCTTCGTCTCGCGTCCGCTGGCCGCCGTTTTCGCGGCGCTGCTGCTGCTCGCCCTGGCGGGCGCATGGGCGCACCGCGACCTGCGGCAGACGCCCGAAGGCGTCGTGATGACCCGCGATCAAAAGATCCTCTCCGGCCCGCTGGCTACAGCCACGCCGCTGCTCGCGGTTCCCGAAGGCGCGATCGTCCGCATGCTGGACGTGCGCGGGAATTGGGTCGAGACCGAACTTGGGGAAACGCACGGCTGGCTCCCCGCCGCCGCCCTCACCCCCGTGCGCTGACGCTCAGCGCTTCAGGAAATACTTCGTCGCGCTGCGCACGATTTCGGCGCACTGCCACAAGACGTCGCGGCAAAACCCGTTCGTGATGCCCGGCGCGAATTCGCTGCTGCCGCCCCACGGCCAATAGATGCCGGTCAACGCGGCGGAGGCGTTGTCGCCGTGGAGCACCTGGCACCACATCGGCCGCGCGTATTTCTGCACGGTGGGCAGGCTCTTCGGCGCGCCCATCACGGTTTGGGCGCATTCCGGCGCCGACACGAAGCTCATGAAGGCGTTGTCCGGTTCGCGCCGGACGTAGAAGTCGCCCTTCCGCTCGGCGCAGCCGATCGGGAACCCGATGAAAAACCCGCGGGCCAGATCCTGGCCGTTCAGATGCAGTTGCGCCGTTTCCTGCACGAGCGCGACCAGGCGCGGATGCAGCGCGTCGTCGCTGTCGAGACGCGTCGTGATGCGGATCTTGCCCGGCTCTTCGCGGCGGCGGATCTCCGCCAGGGCGGCTTCCTCGTCGAACGCCGAACAGTAGACCGGGCGGAGAAATTCGTAGCGGACGGTCAGCGCGGCCATGCGCTCCTTGAAAGGCACGGGCGTGGCCCAATCCAGGAACACCAGCCACTGGAAGGCGCCTTCGGTCTGGCGCTGAAGGGACGGCAGGCATACGCGTTCGAACAAGTCGAACCGGCGCGTCAGCCAGCCGACGTCGAGTCCCCGGTGCGGCGCGGTTTTCGCGCCGGCCGGCGCGTCCGCTTTCAGCGGAACGTTGAAGCGCGTCAGGATGAAATGCTCGAACGGATTCATGAAACATCAGGATGCCAGCGCGCCGAAACGCAAACAAGCGTTTTCGGGACGTCAGCGCCGGCGGGCCAGCAAGGCCAGGAACAGGGGGCCGCCGAGGACGGCGGTCAAGGCGCCGACGGGCACTTCGAGCGGAGCGGCGGCCCAGCGGCCGGCCGCGTCGCACGCCGCCAGCAAGGCGCCGCCGAACAGGAAAGAACACGGCAACACCGCGCGCAGGTCGGGGCCGACGATCCGCCGAACGGCATGCGGCGCCAGCAGGCCGACGAATCCGATCGGACCCGCCACGGCGGCGACGCCGGCGGACGCGATACCCGCGCCGATGGCCGTCCAGCGGCGCACGCGCGCCACTTCGACCCCCTGCCCCGCCGCCATGTCTTCGCCGAGTCCGAGCGGATTCAACGAACGGGCCTGCGCGGCCAAGATCGCGATGCCCGGCACGGCCAGCGCCGACAAGGCGCCGATGGAACGCCAATCCGCCGCATCGAGGCCCCCGAGCAGCCAGCGGTGGAATTCCGCGAGTTTCCACGGCGAAACGAAGCCGCTGACGACCATGATGGCCCCGCCGCTGATCACGCCAACGGTGACGCCGGCCAGCAAGAGCGTCTGCGTGCCGGCGCCGCCCGAACGCCGCGCCAGCGACAACACCAAGCCCAACGCGCCGGCTGCGCCGGCCAGCGCCAGCGCCTGGGAGGTGTTCAACGGTCCCCACGCGAACCACAAAAACGGGCAGATGCGCGCCAGAAACGCCCCCAGGCTCGCGCCGCCCGCGATGCCCAGCGTCCACGGTTCGGCCAGCGGATTCCGGAAAATCACCTGCAGCGCCGCGCCGGCCATCGCCAGCGCCCCGCCTGCCAAGAGGCCCATCAGCACGCGCGGAACGCGGATCTGGAAGAAAATCATGCCGTCGGCCGTCCATTCGCCCACGACGAACCCGAAAACCTGCCGCAAACTCAGTTTTTCGGCCCCGATCCACGGAAAAATCGCCAAAAAGGCGACGAAAATGGCCAAAAAGGCGTAAATTTTCCTGTTTTTGTTCATTTTTTCGCCAAAACGATCGGATTTTGCGTTTCCGGACGCCGGAGGACCTCGATTTTGTCGCCATAGGCCGCCGCCAGGCGATTTTCGGTCAAAATATCGGCCGGCGGACCGTCTGCGGCGATTTTTCCGTCCTGGACCAGGATCAAGCGATCGCAAAACAAGCCGGCCAGGTTCAAATCGTGCATGACGGCGACGACGCGCAGGCCGCTTGCGGCGCGGCGGGCCAGAATTTCCATGACGGCGGCGGCTTGGTGCAGGTCGAGGGCCTGCGTGGGTTCGTCGAGCAGCAGGATTTCCGTTTCCTGCGCCAAGGCGGAAGCGATCCACGCGCGGCGGCGCTCGCCGCCGGAGAGCTGCGACAGCGGTCGCTGCCGCAACGCTTCCAGGCCCACGTCGGCCAAGGCGCGCGCCACGGCGTCGCGGTCGGCGGCGGTGGAGAGATCCAGCGAGCCGCCATGCGCATGCCGCCCCATCGCGACGACTTGCTCGACGGCGTAGTCGAACAAAACGGAGCATTCCTGCGGCAGAAATCCGAGGCGGCGGGCCAACGCCAGGCGGCGCATCCCGGCGAGCGGGCGGCCGCCGAGTTCCGCCGCGCCTTCACGCGGCGCGAGCAAACCCGCCGCGATTTTCAGCAGCGTGCTTTTGCCGGAGCCGTTGGGGCCGACGATGCCGCAAAGCGGTTCGCCGCCGAATGAAAGCGCCGGAATGCGCAGCTCCCAGGCGGCCGATTCGTAAGAGAAGCGGAGATCATGAAGCGCAAGCTGGCCGGATGAAGACATCAATGTTCAATATCCAATATTCAATGTCCAATGATCAAGTGTTTGAACATTGAAGATTGAATATTGATTATTGAATATTGGGCTTGTCACGCTTCGGGCTTGGGCGCGACGGCCAACTTGATGTGGATGTCGCGCAGCTGCTTGTCGTCCACGGAGGACGGCGCGTTCATCATCAGGTCCATGGCTTTCTGCGTCTTCGGGAACGCGATGACGTCGCGGATGCTGTGGCGTCCGGCCAGCAGCATGACGAGGCGGTCGGCGCCGATGGCGAGGCCGCCGTGGGGCGGCGTGCCGTATTCCAGCGCGCGGATCAGATGGCTGAAACGGCTCTGGATTTCGGACTCGGGCAGCCCCTGGATCTTGAACATGCGCGCCTGGAATTCCGGATCGTGGATGCGGATGCTGCCGCCGCCGAGTTCGGTGCCGTTGAGCACGATGTCGTAGGCCTGGGCGCGCACCTTTTCGGGATCGGTGTCCAGCAGCGGCACGTCTTCGGGCTTCGGCGAGGTGAACGGATGGTGCACGCTGACGAGACGGCCTTCGTCGTTGCGCTCCATCAGCGGGAAATCGACGACCCAGGTGAACTTGTAGACGTCCTGCGGGATGGCGCCGGCGTGCGCTCCGGCCAGCAGGCGGATGCGCCCGAGCACCGGCAGCACCTTTTCGGCCTTGTCGGCGCCGAACAGCACGAGGTCGCCGGGCTGGATGCCCAGCGCGGTTTCCAAGCCGACCTTTTCGGCGTCGGTGAAGAATTTGACGATGGGCGATTTCCAGGTGCCGTCTTCCTGCACGCGGATGTAGGCCAGGCCGCCGAGGCCGCCTTCCTTGGCGAGACCGGTCCAATCTTCTTCCACCATCTTGATCGGCGCATGGGCGAGGCCCTTGGCGTTGATGGCCTTGACCACGCCGCCGCCTTCCAGCGCGCGGGCGAACACCTTGAATTGCGTGCCCTTGAACACGTCGGCGAGATCCACGATCTCCATGCCGAAGCGCAGGTCGGGCTTGTCGCTGCCGAAGCGGTCCATGGCTTCGCGGTAGGTCATGCGCGGCAGCGGCAGCGCGGGCACCGGCAGGCCGGCGGCCTGCATCAGGCGCGCGACCAGGCCGTCGACGGTTTCGATGACGTCGTCGGCGGTCACGAAGGACATTTCGATGTCGATCTGGGTGAATTCGGGCTGGCGGTCGGCGCGCAGGTCCTCGTCGCGGAAGCAGCGGGCGATCTGGACGTAGCGGTCCATGCCGGACATCATCAAGAGCTGTTTGTACTGCTGCGGGGCCTGCGGCAGGGCGAAGAACATGCCGGGGCAGACGCGGCTGGGCACGAGGTAGTCGCGCGCGCCTTCGGGCGTGCTCTTGGTCAGGATCGGCGTTTCGATCTCCATGAACTGGTTTTCGTCGAAATAGTTCCGCGCGGCCTGGATCAGGCGGTGGCGGAGCTGGAGGGCCTTCTGCATCGCGGACCGGCGCAGGTCGAGATAGCGGTATTCGAGGCGCAGGTCTTCGCTGACGTTTTCCGCGCTGCGGTCGTCGAGCGGGAACGGCGGCGTATGGGCCTTGTTCAGCACGGCGATGGCGGTGGACCGGACTTCGATGCCGCCGGTGGCGATGCGGTCGTTGACCATGTCGGCCGGACGCGGGCGCACCTCGCCCGCGATCTGCACGACGAATTCGCCGCGGCACGCCTGCGCCGCGTCCCACGCCGCCTGCGAATCCTGCGGATCGAACACGCACTGCGTGACGCCGTAGCGGTCGCGCAAATCGAGGAAAATCAGTCCGCCGTGGTCGCGCACGCTGTCCACCCAGCCGCACAATTCCACTTTCGCGCCCGCATCGGAGGGGCGCAGCTGTCCGCACGTATGTGTCCGCATCTTCATTGGATCGCTCCTTTTCCTGAAAAATCGACGAGCCGCGACTCTACGCGAGCGCCGCCCCGCGCGCAAACAAAACCGGCGCGGTCAGAACCGCTCCGACCCGAACCGGACGATCCGGTCCGGAGCCGGCGGGGGCGGCGGCGGATCGTCGAGAGGCTGCGGGGGCGCGGACCGGGTGAACAGGCGGACTCCGTGGGATACGCCCAGAATGGCGCCGGCCAGCAGCGCCAGCAGCGCCAGCAGCCAGATGACGATCAGCAAGGGGGCCGGATCCGTGGGATAATCGCGGTTGGCGTCGAGGACCGCGCCGGAAATCAGGCCGGCGATCGAAAAAACGAGCAGGACCATCTCGATCTGCCGGCAAACGATGTAGGCCATTTCGACGTGGGGGGCGACCCGCGGATCGGGTCCGACGATCTCGTGGAGAATGCGGCTGAGCGGATAGACCAGCATGAGCAGGCCCAGGAAAATCGGCGGCAGGGCGCCGGCCAGATCGAGGATCATGTCGCCGAAGACGATCCACAGCAGCAACGGACACAGCCAGGCGAACAGATAGCGGACCAGGTAGTGGACCGTGGAAAACCCGCGGACGAACCGGCCTCCCGAGCGGCGCCACAGCCCCCACAGCAGCGCCATCCCGCCGAGCGCGGCGCCCACCCCGCCCCACAAGCCCGGCGAGGGCGGTTCCGGCGCGCCGGCCGCCATCAGCAGCACCGCCAAGCCCAAGGGCACGAGCCCGAGCGCCAGCGTCTGGCGGACCTGCACGCCGGCCAACGGCGCCTCCGCGCCCAACGCGGGAAAAAACGGCGCGCGCGCCATCACTTCCTCCAGAACGCCGGCATGAAGATCGCCAGCACCGTGTAGAGCTCCAGGCGGCCGATCAGCATCAACGCCGTCAAGATCGCCTTGCCCGCATCGGGAATGAACGCGTAGTTCTGGGTGGGCCCCACCCCCGCGAATCCGGGCCCGACGTTGCTGAGGCAGGCGACGACCGCGGAAAACGACGTGCGGCAATCCGGCACGAACGGGATCAGTGCCAGCACTCCGAGCAGCAGCACGAACAGATACAGCAGCACGAATCCCATGATGGACAGGAGCACGTCGTCCTCCAGCGATTTGCGCCCGGCCCGGACCGGAATGACCGCCTGCGGCTGCATGAACAGGCGGATTTCGCGCGCGACGGCCTTGAGCATGACCTGGACGCGGCCGACCTTGATGCCGCCGGCGGTGGAGCCGGCGCACCCGCCCAGCAGCATCAGCAAAATCAGCAGCGGCTTGAGCAGCATGGGCCAGCGGTCGTAGTCGCCCGTGGCGAACCCCGTCGTGGTCATGAGGCTCGCGCCGGTGAACGCCACTTCCCGGAAGGCGCCGCCCCAGTCCAGCCCCGCCGCGGACCGGGCCGCGTGCAGCACCAGCGTACCCACCGCCGCGAACAGCGCGAAAGCGCCCAGGAAAAACCGCAGCTCGCCGTCCTTCCACCAGACGGCCGTTTCGCCGCGCAGCAGGCGGTAGTGCAGGGCGAAATTGATGCCGGCCAGCAGCATGAAAACCGTCAGGACGGTTTCGACGTAGACGCTGTCGAAGGCGGCGATGCTCGCCGTCCGAGTGGAAAATCCGCCCGTCGCCATGGTCGTGAAAGAGTGGCAAACGGCGTCGAACCAATCCAGGCCGCCCAACCGCAGCAGGACGATGAGCACGACGACCAGCATGACGTAGACGCCCCAGAGCATCTTGGCGGTGGACGCCACGCGCGGTTCGATGCGGTCCTTCGTCGGTCCCGGCATTTCCGCGCGGTAAAGCTGCATGCCGCCGGCCCCCACGAACGGCAAGATCGCCACCACGAGCACCAGCACGCCCATGCCGCCGATGAACTGCGTCAGCGCCCGCCAAAGCAAAATCCCCTTCGGCACGCCTTCCAGCACCGGAATGACCGACGCGCCCGTGGTCGTCATGCCGGACACCGTCTCGAACACCGCCGCGACCGGCGAGGCGATCGTGCCGGACAGCACGAAGGGCACCGCGCCCGCCAGCCCCGCGAACAGCCAGCCGAACGTCACCACCCCCAGGCCGTCCCGGCGCGACAGTTCTTGGCTATTGCGCGTCAGAAGCCACAGGACAACGGCCACCGCCAGCGTGCCGCCCGCGGCATAGACCAGCGCCGTCCAGGCGGTGGGCGGCTCGCCGTGCAGGAACGACACCAGCCCGCAGCCGCCCATCAGCAGCGCGACCACCCCCAGCAGCCAGGCGATCACGTGGAATACGGGCTTGAAATTCATCGCGGGCGCGCCTCAGGAAGTGAAGAGCGATTCCATTTTGGGCAGCGCGGCGGGCAGGCAATAGACCACCACGCGGTCTCCGGCCGCGAAGACCAAATCGCCCGTCGCCGTCTTGACCTGTCCGTTGCGCAAGGCGGTCACGATGATGACCCCGTCGGGAATCTTGAGGTCCTTGATCGCCTTGTCCGCCCACTTGTGCTTGGCCGACAGCCGCATTTCGATGAGTTCGCCGGGCAGCCGCGCCAAGATCGCCGCGGCCTGCACGTTCTTCCCGCGCACGAAATGGAGGATGGAATTGACCATCGCCAGGCGCGGATCGACGATGCGGTCCAGCAGGCGCAGCTGGTTGATGATGCCGATGTATTCCTTCTTGCCCACCTGGGCGGCCGTGAAGCGCGCGCCGAACTTTTCCGCCACCAGACAGCCGATGATGTTGTGTTCGTCGCTGCCCGTGGCCGCCACGTAGGCCATGTCCCCCGCCTCGCCGATGCCCGCCAGCGTTTCCTGGTCGAGGGCGTCGCCCTTGATCACCAGCGTGCGGTTCAGCTGCGCCGAGCAGAAGTCGGCCCGCTTCTCCTCCTGTTCGATCAGCACGATCTGCATGCGCGTGTGCTCCAGCATCCGCGCCAGCTGCAGGCCCAGTTCGCCGCCGCCCGCGATCACCACGCGCTGGAAACGCCGCTGTTCCGGCCAGGCCCACTGCATGAAATCGGCGATGGCGTCCGGCTCGCCCGCGAAATACACTTCGTCGCCCACCAGGAAGGTCGTATCGCCGTGCGGCGTCATCACCTCGTCGCCCCGCACCACCGCCGTGAAGCGGATTTTCTGGAGCCATTCCTTGCCGCCGAACAGCTTGAGCGTCGTGCCCAGCAACGGACTGTCCATATGGACCGACATGCCCACCACCATCACGCGGTCGTCCAGCAGATCGGCCACCTCGATGGAGCCCGGCAGGCGCAGCACGTTGTAGAGGTCCCGGGCGTATTCGTCGTACTGGTTCACCAGCAGATCCACGCCCAGACTGCGGAAATCGATGTGCCGGCTGGTCAGATAGGCCGACGACGAGACGCGGGCCACCGTGCGCCCCACGCCGCGGGCCCGGGCGAAAATGCAGGCCAGGATGTTCGTGTCGTCCCGGTCCGTCACCGCCACAACCATATCCGCCCGTTCGACATCGGCTTCTTCCAGCGCGGCGGGATTGGCGCCGTCCCCCTGGACGGTCATCAGGTCCAAATGGGCGTTCAAATCCGCGAGCGCTTCGGCCGAAGCATCGACCACGACCACGTCGTGTTCGTCCTCGCAAAATTTCTCCGCCAGATGGGCGCCCGTTTGGCCGCCGCCGATGATCACAATGCGCATGGTTCCGCCGCTTCCTATTTCAAACGCCGCCCATTATCCAAATCCCGCCCCCCCTTGCAAGGATAAGCCCCGTTCTGGGGGTCTCCCATGCGAGGATTCATTGAATCCTTAAATGCCAATATGGCTATTAAAATGATTATCCATTGTCCTACAATGTGATGAATATTTACATATCTGATCATAGTTAATTAACTATGATCAGAATTGGGCCTTTTCGGGTCGGTTTTCCCGGCCAGACAGGCTTTCTTTATCCTGCTTTTCTCTCTGTTCATCCCGACATCTTGCCTTCCGAACGCCCCCGTGGCAAGGTGTGGCCCATGTCCACTCCCTTTTGGAAAATGCACGGCGCCGGCAACGACTTCATTCTGGCGGATGATCGCGCCCTGGCGTTTCCCGTCCAGGATTCCGCCCGGATCGTCCGGCTGTGCGACCGCCGCCGCGGCATCGGTTCCGACGGCTTGCTCCTCATCCAGCCTTCCGCCACCGCCGATTTCCGCATGCGGTTCTTCAATCCCGACGGCTCGGAAGCCGACCTGTGCGGCAACGGGGCGCGCTGTATCGCCCGCCTCGCCCACGAAATCGGCGCGGCGCCGGCCGACATGCGCATCGAAACCGCCGCCGGCACCGTCCGCGCCGAAATCCTGCCCGCCGGCGTCCGCCTCCATCTGCCGCCCCCGAAAGACGAGCGCCTGAATCTGTCCATCGAACGGAACCGCGCGAGCCTTCCCCTCCATTTCGTCAACAGCGGCGTGCCCCATGCCGTTTGCCTCGTGGACGATCTCGCCGCCGTCGACGTCGCCGGCCTGGGCGCGTTCATTCGCCGCCATGCCCTGTTCGCCCCCGCCGGCACCAACGCCGATTTCATCCAGATCGCCGACCCGGATGCCTTGCGCATCCGCACCTACGAGCGCGGCGTCGAAGCCGAAACCCTCGCCTGCGGAACCGGTATCGTCGCCGCCGCCTGGATCGCGATAAAACTCGGCCTCGTCCGCGCCCCTGTGCGCGTGACGACCGTCGGCGGCGACGTCTTGGAAGTCGGTCTCTCGCCCCTGACCCTTGCCGGTCCCGCGGAACATTCCTTCCGGGGCGAATTCGCCTAGCGGTAGTAGAATCCCGTCAGCCCCTGGGCAACGCCCCACTCCGCCTTCTCGCTCGACACGTACGGCCCCAGCCGCGACGTCCGGATCTGCAGCAGCAACCGTTTCAGCACGTCTTCCGGCCCTTCCGCCACCAGCCGCACCGCGCCGTCGTTGAGGTTCTCGACGCCGCCCGTCAATCCCAGCTGGTTCGCCAGCCCCCGCACCACATAGCGAAAACCCACCCCTTGGACTTCCCCTTCGTAGCGCACCCGTACCTGCCGCGGCTCCGCGCTCATGCGAAATTCACCCGCACCATGCGCGTGCCGTCGCGGTCTTCGATGGCCAATCGGCCCGCGGCGACCAAGCCGGCTACGCGCCGTTCCACCTCGATGGGTTCCGTTCCCGCGGCCGCCGCCAGCGCATCGATCGCGATGGGATGCCGCGCCAGCAGTTCGACCAGCGCGGCATCGGTCATCTTCGCCGGGGAAACCGCCCGGCCCGAAAACACCGGGATCTCCGCCGCCGGCGAAAACCAGGGCGCCACCGTGCGCAGCCAGGCCTCCGGCACCCGCGGCACGTCCACTCCCGCCAGCGCCGGCCGCGTGGTCGTGTTCAGGTGCACGGCATCC
Organism: uncultured Verrucomicrobiota bacterium; assembly: GCA_937872095.1. Classification (GTDB taxonomy): domain Bacteria; phylum Verrucomicrobiota; class Kiritimatiellia; order CAIQIC01; family Lenti-01; genus Lenti-01. The sequence continues at coordinate 56,687 of CALMNW010000063.1, read as the reverse complement.
GGCCGCAGCGATTTCGCCAATTCCGCGATCGCCCGCACCTGCTCCGGCGCATCGTTGAAGCGCGGCAGCAACATCACTTCGACCCACAATTTTCCGCGGTACTCCGCGCGCAGCGCCCGCTCGCCCTCCAGCAGCTTCGCGAACGTCAGCCCGGCCGCCGGCCGGTGGATGCGCCGGAACGAATCCTCGTCCCACGCGCTCAAGGTCACTTTCACCACGTCTGCTTCCGCGGCGTCCCGCCGCACGTCCGGCAGCCACATCAAAGAACCGTTGCTCAGCAGCGCCGTCTTGAATTTCCCGACGGCCTTCACGTGCCGCAGGACGTCGCCGAACCCGGCATGCATGGTCGGCTCGCCCGACCCCGACAGGGTGACGTAGTCGGCCCGGTGCCCTTCCGCCTGCCAACGGTCGAACTCCGCCAGCACCGCCGCCGTCGGCACCCATTCCTTGCGCGCCGCCGTCAGTTCCGTCGTCGGCGCCACCTGGCAGAATACGCAGTTCTCGGTGCAGACCTTCAGCGGATTCAGGTCCACGCCCAGCGACAGCCCCAGGCGCCGCGACGGCACCGGCCCGAACAAATAGCGGAAATTTTCCTCCGTTTTCACGCCCCTACTGTCGCTCCCGCCGCCGGCGCTGTCAAATCCCGAACCATGCACCTCCCTGCGCGGGGAATCGCGGCTCGCCGGAATCCCCTCTTTCCATTCCGGACGCCTTTTGGCAGACTGCCCCCCGTCATGCCCCATCTAGCGGCCAGAAAAAAACTGTCGTCTTCCCGGCGCGTCGTCGTGAAGATCGGCAGCCGCGTGCTCGTGCAGCGCAACGGGCGGCCCGACGCCCGCCGCATGGCCGCGCTGGTCGACGATCTGGCCGCCTTGCGCCGCGACGGCCGCGAGGTCGTCGTCGTTTCCTCCGGGGCCATCGCCTGCGGCCTGCAGGCCCTCGGCATGAAAAAGAAGCCCGAGGACCTCCCCACCCTCCAGATGGCGGCCGCCGTCGGGCAGTCCCGCCTCATGGCCGCCTACGACAAGCTGTTCACCCGCAAAAAATGCCGGATCGGCCAGGTTTTGCTGACCCACGACGATCTCGAACACCGCCGCCGCCATCTCAACGCCCGCAACACCCTGCTCAAGCTGCTCGAATGCGACGTCGTCCCCGTCATCAACGAAAACGACGTCGTCTCCGTCGATGAAATCAAGTTCGGCGACAACGACGCCCTCGGTTCCCGTTCCGCGATGCTGCTGGAAGCGGACCTGCTCGTGCTGCTGACCACCGTCGACGGCTTCCACGCCACCGACGCCAAAGGCCGCAGCCGGCGCATCCCCTTCCTGCCCGACGTCACGGCCGACGTCCTCGCGCACGCGAAGGGCAAAGGCAGCGCGTTTTCCACCGGCGGCATGGCCAGCAAGCTGACCTCCGCGATCGAAGCCGCCCGCATGGGCACCCCCGTCGTCATCGCCAACGGCCGCAAGGACGGCATTCTCCGGAAGATCGTCGCCGGCGCCAACGTCGGCACGCTGATCCCCGGCGCCGACGGCACGGCCGACGCCACCGGCGCGCTGAACCACCGCCGCCGCTGGGTGGCGTTCTTCCACCACGCCCACGGCCAGCTCGTCGTGGACGACGGCGCCCGCGACGCCCTGCTCAAGCGCGGCAAGAGCCTGCTGCCCGTCGGCATCCGCGACGTCGCCGGCGATTTCGCCTCCGGCGACCTCGTCGAAGTCCTCGACCTGGCCGGCCGGCGCATCGCGCAAGGCCTCTCCGAATATTCCAGCGCCGAAGTCCGCCTGCTCAAGGGCCTGAAAACCGACAAGATCCGCGAACTCCTCGGCCATGCCGCCCCCGGCGAAGTCATCCACCGCGACAATCTCGTCGTCCCCACGTAAGGAGCCTGCCATGACGCTGCACGAAACCATGATCGACATGGGCGACAAGGCCGTCGCCGCCGAACGCCAGCTCGCCACCCTGGGCACCCGGCGCAAGAACCTCATTCTCGAAGCCATGGCCGAATCGCTCGAGGCGAGCCGCGACCGCATCAAGGAAGCCAACGCGCGCGACATGGCCGCCGGCCGCGCCGCCGGCCTGTCCGACGCCATGCTCGACCGCCTGCTGCTGACGGACAAACGCATGGATTCCATGATCAACGGCGTCCGCGCCCTCATCGGCCTCAAGGACCCCGTCGGCCAGAAAATCTCCCGCTGGGTCCGCCCCAACGGGCTCGTCATCCAGAAAGTCCGCGTCCCCATCGGCGTCATCGGCATCATCTTCGAATCGCGCCCCAACGTGACCGTGGACGCCGCGGCGCTGTGCTTCAAGACGTCCAACGCCGTGATCCTGCGCGGCGGGAAAGAGGCCCTGGAATCCAACAAGGCGCTCGTCGACGCCCTCCAGGCCGGCGGCACCCGCAAGGGCCTGCCCGCGAATTCCATCCAGCTCATCGTCACCACCGACCACGACGCCGTGCGCGAGCTCGTGCAGCTCGAAGGCCGCGTGGACCTCGTCATTCCCCGCGGCGGCGAGAAGCTCATCCGCGCCGTCACCGACCAGGCGCACGTCCCCGTCATCAAGCACTACAAAGGCGTCTGCCACGCGTTCGTCGACGAAACCGCCGATTTCGCCCAGGCGCTCGACGTCGTCGAGAACGCCAAATGCAGCCGCCCCGGCGTCTGCAACGCGCTCGAAAAGGTGCTCGTCCACGAAAAGATCGCCGCGACGTTCCTGCCCCAGCTCGCCGCGCGCATGGCCGACAAGCGCGTGGAACTGCGCGGCGACGACGCGGCCCGCGCCATCGTGCCGGCCATGAAGCCCGCGACGCCCGAGGACTGGAACGAGGAATACCTCGACCTCATCCTGACGGTCGGCGTCGTGCCCTCCCTCGACGCGGCCATCGCGTGGATCAACCTCCACGGTTCGCACCATTCCGACGTCATCCTCTCCGCGGACGAGAAGGCGCAGGAGAAATTCCTCGAGCAGGTCGATTCCGCCTGCGTCTACGCCAACGCCTCGACGCGCTTCACCGACGGCGGCGAATTCGGCATGGGCGCCGAGATCGGCATCTCGACCGACAAGCTCCACGCGCGCGGACCCATGGGCCTCGAAGAGCTCACCACCTACAAGTTCGTCATCCAGGGCACCGGCCAGATCCGCCCCTGACGCCCGCCGCCGGCGTTTTTTCCACGCTATGGAAAACCGATGAAGTGCGATTCCCGAAGCCCCTGAAGTCGCGCGGAAAAGGCGGTTTTCGATTTGTTGTAGCCGGTCCCGTTGGGGCCGGCCATTGAATCCACAACCCCGCGCCCAGCGGGCGCGGCTACAACAAACCCCAAATGCCCTATTTCGGCGCCGGCGGGATCACGAGCACGGGGCAGTCGGCCTTGCGCACGACGCGCTCGGTGACGTTGCCGAACAGGATCTTGCCGACCGCGCCGGCCCCCTGCCGGCCTAGGACGATCAGATCGACGTCGTGTTCCAGGGCGTATTCGAGGATCTTGTGGCGGGCTTCGCCGATGCGCATGGCGATCACCAGCTTCACGTCGGCGGGCACGCGCGGCCGGTAGGCCTCGGCGAGCTTGGCGTCGATCTCGCGCTTGGCGCGCGCGTCCACGTCTTCGTCCACTTCGTAGATGTAGCCCTTCCAGAACTGCGCGGGCGGTTCGGGAATGACGTGCAGCAGGTGTAGCTCGCAGCCGGCATTGCGCACGGCCGAATTCACCGCGAAAACGAACGCGCGGTCCGCGTTCTCCGAAAAGTCGGTGCAGAACAGGATCTTCCTGAAGTTTTCGTGCCGGATCGATTCGCCCATGGAGTTCTTCCTTCCGCGCCTATTTCACCCACGTCGTCGGGACCGTGACGATCTGCGGGAACGCCAGCAGCAGCAGCGCCGCGACGACCAGCGCCGCCAGGAACGGCAGCGCGCCCTTGAACACGCTTTGCAGGGGCACCGCGCGGTCCATCCCGCTCACCACGTACACGTTCACGCCCACCGGCGGCGAAATCACGCCCATCTGCGTGACCAGCACGATCATCACGCCGAACCAGATCGGATCGAACCCCAGGTTCAGGACCACGGGATAGAAGATCGGAATCGTCAGCAGTACCAGCGCCAGCGCGTCGAGAAACGCGCCGGCGACCAGGTAGAACAGGATGATCGCCATCATGATGCCCCAGCCCGGCAGCGGCAGGCCGGCCATCCACGCCGCCAGTTCCGTCGGCACGTTCGTGATCTGCAGGAAATGCCCGAACACCGTCGCGCCCGCCACGATCACCATCACCATGCACGACGTCCGCAGCGTCTCGCCCATCGCCGTCGCCAGCATTTGGAATTGGCACTTGCCCGAAACGAGCGCGAGGACGACGCTGCCGGCCGCGCCGACCGCGGCGGCTTCCGTCGGCGTGAACCAGCCCGCGAACATCCCCCCCATCACCAAGACGAACAGCAGCAGGATCTCGATCACGCCCGCCAGCGAGCGGAACCGCTCCCGCCAGGTCGCGACGGTCGCCGCCGGCGCCAGCCCGGGGCGGAGCGTGCACAGCAGCCCGATCGTCGCCATGAACAGCGCCGCGATCATCAGTCCCGGCACGATGCCCGCGATGAACAGCTTGCCGATGCTTTGCTCCGTCATCACGCCGTAGACGATGAACACCACGCTGGGCGGGATCATCATGCCGATGCTGCCGCCGGCCGCCACCGTTCCCGCCGCGAAGCCGGGATGATACCGGTAGCGCTTCATCTCCGGCAGCGCCACCGCCGCCATCGTCGCCGCCGTCGCGGGCCCCGAGCCGCAGATGGCCCCGAACACCGTGCAGGCCCCCACCGTGGCCATCGCCAGCCCCCCGCGCAGCCAGCCGAACCAGCAGTGCGCCGCGGCGAACAGCTTCCGGCTGATGCCCGTGTGGAACGCCACCTGCCCCATGAACACGAACAGCGGAATCACCGTCAGGCCGTAGCTGGAGAACACGTCGTAGTAGTCCGTGACCATCACGTGCAGCGCCGCCGGCACGTTCACCGCGACCGCGAAACCCGCCAGCCCCACGAGGGTCATGGCGAAGGCCACCGGCATGCTCGTCGCCAGCAGAACGAACAGCAGGACGATCCCGGCCAAACCTAGCTGCAGCTCGCTCATCCGCGGGGCCTGATCATGGAACGGCCGGGATGCAACAGGTGCCACAGCGTCACGCCGGCGGTCGCGACGCAAGCCAACGCCACGAGCCACGGCACCCAGAACATCGGCATGTGCAGCGTGGCCGTCAATTCGCCGCTCTCCAAAAACATGGTCCCCTGCAGGACGAACTGCCAGGCCAGCAGGATGAACAGCCCCAGCAGGATCAGGCGCATGAGCGTATCCGCGACGGCGCGCCCGCGCCGGCCCAGCTTCTGGAAAAAATACTCGATGGCGATGTGGCCCTTGACCGCTTTCGTCAGCGGCAGCGCGCAGCCCATCGCGATCGCCCCCAGCACCCGCACCAGGTCGTAGGCGCCCTTCACCGGAAAGCCGAACTGCCGGCCGACCACGTCGGCCACCGTCACCAGGACGATCCCCGCGACCGCGAGGCCGCCGACGGCGGCCATCGCGTGCACGGTCCAGCGCAGGACGCCCGTGCGGGCGCTGGTTCCCGACAGGGGGCTCATGGCTGGGCCGCGCGGGCCTCCGCGATCATCGTCTGCGCGTCTTGCAGGAAGGCCGCGCCGGGCAAGCCCTTTTCCGTCGACTGCGCGAGGTACTTGTCCACGATCGGCGCCACCTGCTGCTTCCAGAGGGCTTCTTCCTCGGGAGACAAGGCGATGATCTCGCGGTTCAATTCTTTCACGAACGCCAAGCCTTCTTCATCGGCCTGGTTCCAGGCTTCGCCGTGCTTGTCCACGAATTCCGCGCTGACGTCCGCGAGGATCTGCTGCAGGTCGGCGGGCAGCGCATCCCACGACTTTTGGTTCATCGCCACGAACATCGCCGTCGTGTAGCCGATGGCCTTCGTGTCGGTGACGTATTCGATGACTTCGCCCTGCTTCCAGCCCTTGAGCGTCTCGATCGGGCAGAAGGTGCCTTCGACCACGCCCTTCTGGAGCGCGTCGTAGGTTTCCGGCTGCGGCATGCCGACCGCCGTCGCGCCCAGCGCCGTCGCGATGCCGGCGGAGAGGCCCGTGCCGCGGATCTTCATGTTCTTGAGATCCGCCAGCGAGCGCACGGGTTTCTTCGTGGCGAGGATGCCGGGGCCATGGCCGTGCACGTAGAGGATCTTGGCGCCCTGGATTTCGGCGGGGTTGTATTTCGCCGCCAGCGCGGTGGCCACGCGAGTGGCCGTCAGGCCGTCGGGCCAGCCCAGCGGCAGATCGAGGGCCTCCAGCAGCGGGAAGCGCCCCGGCGTATAGGCGAAGCAGCTCATGCCCAGATCGGAAATGCCGCTGATCACCCCTTGCCAGCATTGGTCCGCTTTCGTCAGCGAACCGCCCGGATGCACGGTGATCTGGATGCGGCCGCCCGAGCGCTTCTCGACTTCCGCCGCCCAATCCATGGCCGTCTTGGCCTGGACGTGCATCGGCGGGAAAAACACGCTGTAAGTCAGCTTGTAGGTTTTCGCGGCATCGTCGCCGCCTTCCGTCTTCCCCTTGCCGCAGCCCGCGACCAAGCCCAGCCCCGCGACCGCCGCCAGCATCCAACCCAACCGAATCCATTTCTTCATGTGCGCTCCTTGGATTTTCATAAGAAAATGGAATCGTATCCTTTCCCCCGCCCCCGCGCAATCCTTTCCCCCGACGCCCTTAGAGCATCGGCGACAGGAGCCCGCAGGCGTTTTCGAGATAGCGCTGGTGGATCGGGCGCCGGTTGAAGGCCGGCCACTCGATCTCGCGGCTCGCGATCAGATCTTCGCTCATGATCCGCTTCAGTTCCGCCGCGAAGCCCGGATCGTACGCCGTCAGGAGCGTCTCGTAGTTCGAATACAGGCTGCGATAATCCCAGTTGGCCGAGCCCACCACCGCCAGCCGGTCGTCCACCACCATCGCCTTCGCGTGCATGAACGGCGGCGGCCGCTCGTAGATCCGCACGCCGGCTTCCAGCAGATCCTCGTACGTCGCGCGGCCGGCCCACGTCGTGTACCAGTGGTTGCTCTTCGCCGGCACCACCAGCTGCACCCGCACCCCCCGCAGCGCCGCGAGCCGCAGCGCCCGCAGCAGGTCCTCCGACGGCAGGAAATACGGCGTGATGATCAGCACCTGTTCGCGCGCCTCGTTCACCGCGTTGAAAAACACGTCCACCGCCACGCGCAGGTCCGACGACGGCCCGCTGTTGACCACGCGCGCGAGCGCTTTCCCCTCTTCGTGCAGGCGCCGGAAATGGTGCGCGCTCAGCAGCTGTTCCGGGTCTTCTTCCGTCATCACGTGCCAATCGCGCAGGAACGAATACTGCAGCTCCTGCACCACCGGGCCCAGCAGGCGGAAGTGGTAGTCCTGGATCGCCGGCTGTCCGGGGCGGCTCCGCGAGTACTCGTTCAGGTTCACGCCGCCCATGAAGCCGATCCGCCCGTCCACGATCAGCGCCTTGCGGTGGTTGCGCAGGTTGAAATGCAGCTGCTTGCGGAACAGGTTCGACTGCGTCCAGCCCGCGATCGACAGGTTCGGCGTCTGGCGGTACTTCCGGAACAGACCGCCCCACAGCGCGTGCGACGACCCGAACCGGTCGTAGAGCACCCGCACGCGCACCCCCGCCCGCGCTTTTGCCGCCACCGCCTCCATGAATTCCCGCCCCACGTCGTCGTTGCCGATGATGAACGATTGCAGGTGCACGTGGTGGCGCGCCTCGCGGATCGCGTCCAGCATCTTCGGAAACGCCTCGTCGCCCGTCAGCAGCGGCGTGATGCGGTTGCCGCCCAGCAGCGGATAGTTCTCCAGCATGGCTTCCAGCGGACGGTCCAGCTCGCGCGTCCACTCGTCCGCCGGCGTCGCCGCCGCCCGCCCCATGGACCGCCAATACGCCTCCGGCAGCACGTCGTCCGTCGTCGCATCCCGGGCCCCGTCCATGCGGACGCGCCGCTGCACGCCCCGCTGCCAGCGTTCCTTCGGCACCCGGTCCACGCCGAACGCCGCGTAGAGCAGCGCGCCCACCACCGGCAGCGACCAAGTCACGAACAGCCACAGCAACGTCGAATCCGCGCGCCGCCGATGCCGCAGCGCATGCAGCATCACCAGGAAAAACAGCACCACGTGGAACGCCGCGCCCCACGACAGCCACGGCGCGCCCCGGAAATAGTCCAACCATGCGAGCCCGTTCATCGAGGGGTATTCTCGCCCTCCGCCCGCGCCGGGTCAAGCCGCACGGCAAGAAAATCCAAGTTCACGGTTCAACGGTTCACGGTTCAGCGGTTGGGGACGAAACCTTATTCCAACCCTCTGCATTTCCAGCGCGCAACCCATCGCCCCCCGAAGGACTGGACACGCCGAGGATTTCTTCGGATTTGGACAAAGCCTCTCGCGACAACACTCGATGCCCCGATTCAAGGAACTCACTTGCCCGCGAACCGCAGGTTGTGCAGGCGCGGGAAAGGATTCGGAAAAACGAGGGGCTTTCCCGGCAAAATAAGCGCCTGGATTTTTCGATGAGGGCACCTCGCGGCCGACCCGAGCAGGATACGTATCCGCGAGCGGTCGGCCTCGAGGCGGCCGCGCGGAAAAGACGGGCCTTCGTTTTGCCGCCTCGTTTTCCCGAAGCCTTTCCCGCTTTTCCCCGCCTCCCCCCGCGCGCCGCTACGGCAGCATGCGGCGGAACGCCTTCGCGCGCTCCTCCAGCTCCGCCCGCGTAATCTGCCGCAGCCGATCCACGCTGAACGCCTCGCACGTATACGCCGCCGTCACCGTCGCGTTCACCAGCGCCTTGTGCAGATTCTCCCGCGTCACCCCGCCCAGCGCCGCGATCGTCCCCAGCAACCCGCCCGCGAACGTGTCGCCCGCCCCCGTCGGATCCACCACCTCCACCAGCGGCCACGCCGGCACGATCAGCATGTCGTCCTTCGACATCAGGAACGCCCCGTGTTCGCCCTTCTTGATCAGCGCGTAGGTCGGCCCCATGTCCAGGATCTTCTTCGCCGCCTTCAGCAGCGAGCCCTTGCCCGTCAGGTGCCGCGCCTCGTGTTCGTTGACCGTCAGCAGGTCCACGCGCCGGATCACGTTCATCAGCTCCTCGCGCGTCGTGTTGATCCACAGGTCCATCGTGTCCAGCACGGTGAACTTCGGCTTCTCCATCTGGTCCAGCACGCGCGCCTGCAGCGCGGGCGCGATGTTTTCCAGGCACAGGTACGGGCTCGTCCGGTAGGCCTCGGGAATCACGGGATTGAAGTCGGCGAACACGTTCAGGTCCGTGCAGTTCGTGCGCCGGTTGTTCATGTTGTCCTCGTAGACGCCGCTCCAGTGGAAGGTCTTGCCCTTCTCCTGCTGGAGCCCCTGCGTATCCACGCCCGCCTGCGCGAAAATGTCGAAGTACTTCTGCGGAAAATCCTCGCCCACCACGCCCACCACGCCCGTCTTGGCGAACAGCGCGGCCGCGACGCTCGTATAGCTCGCCGAGCCGCCCAGCAGTTTTTCGTGCATGGCCTTCGGCGTCTGCACGCTGTCGAAGGCCACCGATCCCACCACCACCACGTCCGGGGTTTCCAATTTGCTCATGATTCTCCTCGTCTCCTTGTCGCCGTTCCGCCCAAGCCGCCCCCGCGGCCTATTCGGCCAATTGTTCTTCGATCAGCTGGCATAGGGCATGGATGATCATCGCATGCCCTTCCTGGATGCGCGCCGTCACGCCCGTGCTGGCCACGCACAGCTTCTCGTCCGCCAGCGCCGCGAGCTTCCCGCCCTTGCCGCCGCACAGCGCCACCGTCCAGATGCCCGCCGCCTTGGCGGCTTCCGCCGCGCGGCACACGTTCGCCGCGTTGCCGCTCGTCGAGATCGCCAGCAGCACGTCTTCCTTGCGGCCCAGCGCCTGCACCTGCTTGGCGTAGGCCTGGCTGAAATCGTAGTCGTTGCCGATCGACGTCAGCACCGAGCTGTCCGTCGTCAGCGCGAGCCCCGCGTACGGCCGCCGTTCCCGCTGGAAGCGGTTCACGAGTTCCGCCGCGAAATGCTGCGCGTCGGCCGCGCTGCCCCCGTTGCCGCACGCCATCACCTTGCCGCCCGCGCGGAGACGCTCCGCCATGCCCGCCGCCACCGCTTCGATCGCGGGGCGCAGCGTCGTCAACACCTCGTGCGCGGCGTCCAGATGCCCTTCGGCGAATGCGTCCCAATCCATGGCCCCTCCGCCTTACGCCGGTTGTTCCAGCGCGGATTTCTTCCGCGCGCGGATTTCGGTCACGTCGATCGCCACGCCCGCGAGATCGCAGGTGCCCAGATGCTCTTCCAGCAGTTCGCGCACGCGCGCCTGCATCAGCTTGCACAGCTCGGGAATCTGCGTGCCGTCCCGCACCCCCAGCACCAGGCCGACGTCCAGCGCGCCGCGCACGACGCGCAGGTGCGACTTCAGCGCGACCACCGCCGCGAATTCGTTCTTCAGGCCGTTGAGATAGTCCTGCACCGCGTCCGTGCTCACGCTCACCGTTCCGTTCTCGTTCTGGAACGTGATGAACGATTTTTGCCGGCGCCCCGCCAGGCCCGACAGCAGATAGGCGAACGGATACAGCACCACGAGCACGCCCGCGACGATCCGCGCCCATCCCGGCAGCCCGTGCACCGCCCCCTGCGCGATCTGGATGAACTCCGGATAGCGCGTCGAGACGATCAGCGCCAGCCCGAAGGCCGCGATCGCGAGATACAACACCAGTCCCAGCAGAAAATGGATGGCCTTCATGTGGTTTCTCCTGACTTCGGCCTTTTTATACCCCACCCCCGCGCCCCTTGCACAGGAAAAAACGGTTCACGGAGAAGGGGTTCGAGGTTCAACGGTTCAGCCGTTCACGGTTCGGCAGCTGGAAAACCATTTCCGGCGCTGGAACCCATCCGGAACGATGCCGACCGCCGGCCGCGCGAAATCCGTCAAGGCGGCGGATGGCCGATGGCGAGCGTGGGATCCAGGACCGCGGCCCCGCCCGTCGACCACAGATAATAGGTCGCCGGCGAGCTCGCCTGGTACTCGTAGGGATTCCCCCACGGATCCGCCAAGTCCGCCAGCGGGTGATTCGCCTCCGCGAGCGCGGCCGAAAACGCCCCCTTCGTCTGCGGCACCTGCCCGTACTGGGCCCGATACGTCCCGAGGAAACTCTCCAGTTGCGCGATCTCCGACTCCGCCTTCTTGCGCGCCGCCTGCTTCTGCGCGTGGCCCGTCAGCCCCAGGATCAGCGCCGCCAGCAGCGCGATGATCGCCACCGTCGTCAATACTTCGACCAACGTGAACCCGTGCCGACTCGTTCGCCTCATGGCCCGCCTCCTCGATGCCGGATCTTGCGCCTCCCCCGCCCCCAAATCAATGGCGAACGCAGGCGAATGGTTCAACGGTTCAGCGGTTGGAGGGCCGATTCATGGGAATCCACTTGCTCGCAAACCGCAGGTTGGGACACCGCGGAAAAGGATTTGGAAAAACGAGGGTCATTCAACGCCGTGCAAAATATGTGTCGTCCGTGCCCGCTGTCCGCAGGACGCGCCAGCAGGGGATTTCTTTGGGATTTGGACGGGGCTGTTTCGCGGGAATAACCGGTAGATTTTCCGATGAGGACGCTTTGCGGACGACCCGAGCAGTACTCGTGTACGCGAGTGGTCGGCCGTGGAGCGTCCGCGCGGAAAAGATGCCGGTTGGTTCTCGCGCCGGCCAAATCCAAAAGAAATCCCCGTTTTCTGTCTCCCCGCTCCCCGCCTCCGCCTAGTGCCCGCTCACTCCCCGCCGCCGCCCGGCAACAAGTCGTAGGCATACGCGATCGCCTCCGCGACCACCGCCCGCACCCCCTCCGAACACGTCCACCAATCCTGCCCATCGTAGCTCGTCGGCGTCAGCGCCACGCTGCCCACCTCCACGCCGTCGCCGAACGCATCCCGAAACGCCCGCCAGCTCCGCCGCGCATGCGGCCCCTCGCTCGCCAAATTGAACGCCCCCCGCTCCAGCCCCAGCGCCGCCAGCAGCGCCCGCGCCGACTCCCGCGTCCGCCCCCGCCGCACCTTCTCCGCCGGCACCGCCGACAGCTCGAATTTCTCCCCCAGCCCCAGCGCCTCCATCCGCGCCTTCGTCATCTCCGCGTAGGTCTTGAACCCCGCCAGATAGCTCCCCAATTCGATCGGCCCGCCCGTCGCCACGATCCGCTTCACCCCGTTCGATTCCGCCCAGCCCGCGGCCTGCGCCAGCAGATCGTCCCCCACCCAGCCCTCGACCACGAGCAGTTCCGCCGGTACCGGCGCCTGCCGCGCCAGGAACGGATATATTTCAAAAAACGTCCCCAGGGCCAACCCGATGAAAAACATCAGCAGAACCCACCGCCCCTCCCCGCGCCGATACAATTTCATGGCGTTTTCCGCCGCGCGGCCGGAATCCGTTTCGGCGGCATGTCGCCCGGGGCGTTCTTGAGGTCCGGCACCTGCATCAGCTTGCCGCAGGTGGGACACTCCACCAACTCGCCGAACAGCTCCCGCCCTGCATCCACGTGCTGCCCGCAATCCGGACACGCGAACTTCAGCCCCAGCACGTCCTTGCGCGATATTCTCCACGGTTTCATGGCCCCATTGTGCCCCGCGAAGCGACGAGATTCAACCGCGAATCAACGCAAACAAACAGCCTTGTCCGCCGCAGAGCCCGCAGAGACAAACCGAGTTTTCAGGCAGGACAGGGCCGAGACGCGCCCGAAGGACGCGTCGGGCTGCGTGATTTCTTCGCGAAACGCGCGCTCCGTGTGCGTGCCCGCGAAGAAACCACGCAGCCCCGCCATCTTGCGCCGCAAAATGGCGGCCCTTCCCAATCCTGTGAATCCTGTTCTTCCTGTCTATTAATTCGGTTTTCTCTCTCCTCCGTGAATCTCTGCGCTCTCTGCGGCAAACATTCCCGGCTTTAAAACTCTTGGGCTGTTTTCATGAGTTCCGATTCACTTTTCCCGGCTCCCCGCCGCCCTGCTAAAACGCTTCCACCGCCCCGCGCAAACCCCGCGCCTTCCCGGTTGCCCCCTCCGCGCGCCCGTGCTACATTCTCTCCCCCATCCTGCATACCCTGAAAGCGAGCCCTCCCATGGCGAAATTCAAATACATCGGCCAATCCCTCACCCGCCCCGACGCTCTCTCCAAGGCCATCGGCAAAGCCCAATACCTCGACGACGTCCGCCTTCCCGGCCTCCTCCACGCCGCCATCCTCCACCCCGACTACGCCCACGCCGAAATCCTCTCCATCGATACCTCCGCCGCCGAAAAAATGCCCGGCGTCGTCAAGGTCGTCACCGGCAAGGACTGCAAGACCCTCTACGGCGACAACATCAGCGACATCTCCCCCATGGCCGTCAAAAAGGTCCGCCACATCGGCGACCACGTCGCCGCCGTCATCGCCGACACCAAGCGCCACGCGACCGAAGCCCTCAAGGGCATCAAGGTCGAATACAAGCCCCTGCCCGTCTATACCGACGCCCGCGCCGCCCTCGCCAAAGACGCCGTCCTGATCCACGACCACGCCGAAAACTACTGGCACCTGCCCGGCCTCGGCGCCGTCCCCGGCACCAACATCGCCAATACCTACCGCCTCAAGAAAGGCGACGTCGCCAAGGGCTTCGCCGAAGCCGACGTGGTCGTCGAAGGCGAATTCGTCTATCCGCACGGCTCCTGCGCGGCCATCGAGCCCCACGGTGCCATCGTCCGCTTCAACGAAGACGGCACCATCGACGCCTGGTCCTCCTCCATCTGCCCCTTCATCATCCGCGACGACCTCGCCCACGCCTACCACAAGCCCTCCGCCATGGTCCGCGTGCGCATCCCCGAAATCGGCGGCTGCTTCGGCTACAAGTCCGACATCACCGTCGAGCAGACCGTCGCCTGGATCGCCAGCCACGTCCCCGGCCGCCCCGTCAAGTGGGTCGCCTCCCGCCGCGAAGACTTCACCAGCACCCTCATCGGCCACGGCTTCCGCCACCAGATGAAGATCGGCGCCAAGAAAGACGGCACCCTCGTCGCGATCCAGGCCGACATCCTGCATTCCACCGGTGCGTTTTCCGACACCGGCATCCACGTCTGCAACGCCGCCACGCACAACTGCACCGGCCCCTACGTCTTCCCCCACGCCCTGCTCGAATCCAAGTGCGTCTACACCAACACGCCGCCCGTCGGAGCCTTCCGCGGCTACGGCCACCAGGAAGGCCACTTCGCCGTCGAGCGCCTCATGGACATCCTCGCCCGCAAGCTCGGCATGTCCCCCTTCGACCTGCGCGAGAAGAACTACCTCGGCCCCGGCACCCAGAACGCCGCCGGCGAGCGCATGTACGAAACCAACGGCTCCGTCCGCGACTGCAAGGACAAGGTCCAGGCCGCCGTCTTCGCCGGCGCCAAGCCCAAGGAAGACGAGAATTACTACTACGGCCGCGGGTTCGCCGCCCTCATGAAATCCCCCAAGGGCGCCCCCTTCTCCTCCAAGTCCTGCTACCTCAAGATGAACCCCGACGGCTCCGTCGTCATCAACATGGGCGGCGCCGAAGTCGGCCAGGGCCTGCGCATGGCCGTCCAGCAGATCGCCGGCGAAGCCCTCCAGATCGACCCCGCCAAGATCAGCGTCTACCGCGAAATCGACACCCAGTACTGCCCCTGGGAATGGCAGACCATCGGCTCCATGTTCACCACCCAGGGCGGACGCGCCATCGTCCGCGCCTGCAACAAAGCCATCCAGATGCTCAAGGAAACCGCCGCCAAGGCCCTCCTCGTCGACGTCGACCACCTCGACTACGACGGCCAGCGCGTCTTCCTCAAGCACGACCCCGACCTCGGCCTCCCCATCCAGCGCCTCATCCACGGCTACATCACCGAAACCGGCATCACCATCGGCGACGTCGTCCATACCACCTCCGACGCCCGCCTGCCGCGCTACTCCAACCCCGACGCCGACGGACGCGGCGGCCTCGGCGTCGAGTACACCTTCGGCTCCCAGGCCTGCGCCATCCGCATCGAAAAGAAGACCGGCAAAGTCATCGTCGATCACTTCGCCTCCTCCTTCGACGTCGGCACCGTCATCAATCCCAAGCAGATCCGCGGACAAATCGCCGGCGGCGTCATGATCGGCCTCGGCGCCTCCCTGCACGAAGAAATCCGCTACGACGAAAACGGCAAGATCCTGAACCCCTCGTTCGGGAAGTACCGCTTCCCCAACATCAAAGACGCCCCCGCAAAGCAAACCATCGATTGCGTCGAAAATCCCGGCGAAGTCGGCCCCTTCGGCGCCCGCGGGATTGGAGAGCACCCGGTGGTCGGCGTCGCCCCGGCGGTCGTCAACGCCATCCAAGACGCCATCGGCATCGAATTCTACGAAATCCCGGTGACTCCCGAGAAGATCTTGGCGGCCTTGGCGGCCAAGAAGTAGGCCGCCGGTTCACGGTTCACAGTTCACGGTTCAGCGGTTGTCCGATCCCCTGTAGGCCCGGGCGTTGACCGGGCAGGCTGTTTGGAGCCGGGACGACCCCGTCCCGGAGGCTGTTCGATCCATTCAACGCAAACGACGCACTTGTCCGCCTGCGGCGGAAGCGACGCCATCGCCGATCGGTTCCGTACCGTCAAGATCGGCCGGGGATGCCGCGCACGGCATCCAGGCCCGATGGATTTACCCGCCGATGCACGCTCGCGCGCAATCGCGGGTAATCCATGGGCCTGAACGGTTCGGCACCGCTGAACCCCGGCCGCGTTCTATCCTTTGCGAACCTTTGCGATCTCTGCGAGAGAAAACGGCTGCCCTTCTCCCCGTGCGTTTAATCGCGGCTCATGCCCCACCGCGCCGTCTGCGCGGCTTTGGGCTAACTCCCCCCCATTCTTAATTCTTAATTGCCAATTAGCCGCCCTTGGCGGCCTGCCCCCCCCCCATTTGCGTAAATTTGTGTCCATTTGCGGTCCCAAACGCCCCCCAAACCCGCATTTTCGCCATTTTTCGCCCTCCGCGCCGGTTTAACGGCCCGTTTTTGCGATTTTTGTCTCAAATTTATCCCCCATAGCCTTGGCGAAGGGGAATTCGCGATTTTCAGCCCTTCCAAACCCGCCGCGAGGCCAGTTTTCTCGATTTTTAGGCCTCCACGCCGGTGGCGTGGCAAGTTTTCGCGATTTTCGTGGTAAATCCCGGCCCTCGACACCCCGCCCCTCTTTTGCTACTCTTTGCCCGTGAATCCGGCGCTTTTTCAATGAAAGCCTTCGTCGGGATAACCGATTACGAGTGGCGCGACCTCCTCAGCCGCCCCGCTACAGTTCCCGGCTCACACCTGCCCCCAACCATCATCCTATCGTCCAAAGACCAATCGGACTACACATTCGCATTATGAGAATGATGCGCCATCTCTTGGGGTTCAGACGGTGTGGGTTGACGAGTATCACGAAATATCCGGCGCACTTAAAATAATGCAGAGGGCGTATAACAAGATGCCGTACAACAAGGAATTGCCGAATTGATGTGCCCCACATGAAGAAACAATATGGATATAATACAAGTATTTGTCACTAACTGGGATGAAATTCACTCGCTTGCTAAGCGGGGCTGGCTATACAGGGGACAGAAGTCGGCGAAATGGCCCCTGCAGACTTCGCTTGATAGATGCTGTGCCCATCATAATGTGGCAGAAGCGGACCGGCCTAGGATCGAACACGAACTTTTTCGTGAGTTTCGACGAACCTATCATCAGTACTCACATCACATTCCAGAAGCATCCTCAGAGCTAGAGTGGATGTCCTTAATGCAGCATCACGGGGCGCCAACTCGCCTACTTGACTTCACTTACTCTATATATGTTGCGGCCTATTTTGCGCTTGAAAACTCTGATGATGCCGCCGCAGTGTGGGCCTGCAATGGTCCATGGGCGCTGAAAGAGTCTCTTGCGAAATTCGAACAAGCAAAAAAACAAAATGTGAATAGGCTAAACGAGCCGTTTATAGAAGATCATGAACGCCTTCTCTCCCCAATTCTATTTAAGGAGCCATATGTTCGCGCAGTATGCCCGCTGAACCCTTTTCGGCTAAATGAACGCCTTCGAGTTCAGAAGGGCGCCTTCCTTGTCCCCGGTGACATTACGGCGTCATTCGCTGACAATCTTAAGGCGCTGTCAGGTTTCGATAGCGCGGAACACTTAATAAAAATTGTTATTCCTCATAATATAAGAGCACAGGCATTGAAACAACTTTTCTATATGAACATTTCTCGCACCAGTCTATTCCCCGGCCTTGATGGATTCGCCCATTCTCTTGGCGTATACCATCCGGCTTTTGACCCGGTTACATGGGTCTGAATCCAATATAAGATTTATGAAACATCAATGGGCGTACTCATAATCATGCCTTGCCGATTAAATACCCCATCTTGACGACCCCAGCTTCAGGTTTGAGTTTATACTCCTCTTCCTCAACAACGATATTTGAGAGCCCGGCCGCTTTCCCAATTTTTTCAAGATAGTTCTTCGTCACAGCCTTAATTTGCAACAGATCAACCCATGAGCTGTTTTTTAGACGCACTTTTTTCTGGGAAGTTACATCCTCAACCACAATCTCCTTCTCAATCCCCCAGAAATGATATCGAAATGTTTGAATAATCTTGTTTCCATCTCTCGCCACGCGAGTGGTTAAGTTTTGCCTTATAGGGCGTTCTCCGAGAAGAATAAGTGGGGTTGTGATAAACTCATAGCGCTTATCTTCTTTGCTGATCGGCTGTTCAACGACCTCTTTTGCTGCGGCATCTGAGATCTCACACATCAATATTTCCGCTAATAGGCATACGGGGTTAAGAGCGCCTACAATTTCGCTCAGTAACTGAGCCTCGTCCATGTTACCCAATGTATTCCCGAGCAATAAGGCTAACACTGGAAGCCCTGATAGATATGTCTGCCGGACTTTTTCAAGGGCACTCGAATTCTCGAAATTCACGACGGCAAAATCCACCTCGCAACCGCTCTCTCCCCAATCACGAAAAGCTCGGGATGCAACCTCCACAAGTTCACTGGACACATCAATAAGCACCACGCGCAACCGGTCTACTATGCGGTCATAAAGAAGCCTCTGGCAAAGCTGAGCCTCCCTCTTTCCATCCCCGCAACCAAGAACAAGGACCCCTAGAACTTTTTCGGCCCCTGAGGGATTATCCTTCATGGACTTTTTTATCGATTCGGCCATTGCTGCAAACACTTTGTTCTCGGCGTTTCTGAATCTACATTGGGAGTATACATTTGCAATACTACTGCCAGATTTTGGTGAGGCCAACCATTGCCACAAACAGGCGCCACGGAGTGTTGTATATAAATACTTTTGAGGAAACAAATCCTCCCCCGTAACACAATCCATTAATTCAGAAACAATACTTGAGCATTCACAGCCGGGAACCAATACCCCTTCCATGTAGCTTTTCTCTGCAACGGCTTCACGTCTTACGAACGTCAATGCATGATCTATAATGCGGTACCCGGTAGATGCTGTAATAAATTTCGGCCCGTTCGCGCCCAATTCCTTAAAATAGTCATCTATCGCATCAGAACTATTCACCCCATTGGGCAACATTCTCAACCCAAGAAACGCCGGATATCCTTTCTGTGTGGCCTGCACTGCTTGGCATATTTTCAGTTCAGCTGGCATTGCGAGGGCAGTTGTCCCATCATCAAGAGTCATCGGCGACCCAAGATCATTGCCAATTATTTGCATAAATATGTCCGCCTTCTCGGTTTGTCGCCGGAAATTACTGGCCCATGACTGGGCATTTATCCACCCCTGATGCAAATCGTCCGAATAGAAAAACACTTCACAACCGTCCATTCGCAGCGCGGTAGCGACGCAATGAACCACATCTTTCACGCTGCTTGTATATGATATCACGACATTTCTTCTCATGTCGGGTTTCCTCTACTCCCACCAATTATATACTTCCACGTGCGCATACATATGACAGCAAGAGAGTGTATCGCTGTATACACAAACACTCGATACGGAATACTGATTGAGAACGCCTCTAATACAGCAACAACCACCAAAGTGATAAGCGCGGTTATCGCCGCTTTGCGTTCATCGACTTTTAAAACAAAGGCGAGTAGAAGAGGAAGAAGAACTGCAATATAGATAACAAGCGCAGGTAAAATTAGCGCAAGAATTCGTGGCGCTTGAAGCGCAATAAATAAGGCAATGGCCGAGATAATAATACTCGCCCTTTGAGCCGAATGAGAATCCTCATCTTCATTTCGATGGAATAGCGTATCCCATACCTCATAGCCTATCGCAGCCGACGCCGCAAAAATCATTGAGTCCAACGTGGAAAGAATTACAGCTAAGATCGCAATCGTTGGAATGAAGGACATCCCACCAAACGTTATTCTCAGGAATTCTGGCACAGCATCATCAGGAGAAGCAAGATAGACGCCATGCTTTGCAAGAAGTACCCCAATTCCAACTGAAATAATCCCAAACAATAGATAAGCAACCCCTGCTAAAAGCGTCCCATATCGCGAGTCGTTTAGTGAGCGAGCGGAATGTAGCCGGATATGTAAGTCTTGCGAAACTGGGACAAACAACAATGGTATACCCAATAAAACAATCAAATCAGGCGCCATTGGGGTCGTTACGATAGGAGCAACTTGGACTTCTGTTTTATATAATATGGCGAGTAGACCAACGGGTATAAAATACATGAAGATCATACACAAGAACTGTATGACATCTGTGAACGTTACCGATTCATAACCACCAATGTAGATATATGCCAATACCCCAATTGTACTTATAGTCGCCAGGATTGACTTTTCTATGGGAACATATGGGTGAAGTGCCGTTGTCAGGGCAACAATCTGTGCGGCGGTAATAAGCGTATAAACCACCCCAGATAGTAAACCAACTGTGAATACCACAATGCCGCTCCTACCGCGCAAGAATGTTCCCAAGGACAGTGCATTTTTTCGTTGGCTCAAGGGGGCAAGAACTACCGCGCTAATCAGCAAAGCTATGGACGTCGGCAAAACATCAGCTAGACCGTACCATCCATACGTATATCCAAGTGATGGGAGATTAAGAACTGCTGCTCCTCCTACATATGTCGCCGACAAGCCACAGAGAATCCAAAACCAATTGTAATTGTGACGCCCTACCGCAAATGCCCCATAATGGCGTTCACTGATCTTTAATCTGCGAAGATATGGGATCCCTATGAAAACGAGATAAGCCGCAATTACAACTACGCTCGTTGCACTCATTAACCCGTTCCTCCATCCACTCTTTCACACCTGGCCCCATAAAAACCAGCCGTAGGAACCAGTTTTCAAGTCGGAAGATGTCACAATAACTTCTCGGCCACAAGACAATAAATGGGTAAAGGGGTCACCCATTAGAGGTTCCGGTCAAACACAAAAAGTCCCTTTGAGCCGTTTCTAAAACGGACGCCTCAATTCACTTGTTCCGAACGCCCCGCCCTCCCCGCTTGTCCCCCGATTTATCCCCCGTAGCCTTGGCGAAGGGGGATCTTTTCCATGGTTTTCGTCGCGCGGTTTGTTCAGTCACCCATCTGGTTCCCGTCCCGGCCACCACGCCCCCGCCCCTCCCCACTCCAACCGCTCAAAGACACCGGTGACATAATTCCCGCCGGCCGGACAACTCGCGCGTGCGAGGTAGGACGGGTTGGCCCAACCCGCCGCGAGCTCCGGGGTCACTGCCCCCGGCTACAATGGAACCGAACCGCCCGGACGCCTCTCCTCCCCATCCATCTCTGTGCCCACTGTACATTCTGTGATGAAACAAGAATTTTTGTTGGCCGAAAGGAACCGGAGGAGCTATCCTTTCAAATTGTTATGATTTCGTTAAGGCCTATGCTGCGGTGATCGTTAGGATGCAGGAAAGGTTCGGAAGGGATCGTCCATGAAAAAGCTGCTTGCGACGGGTTTCCTGATCGCCATCTTCGTCATGTTTTCGATTTCGATCTTTTCGTTGCACATGGCGCAGGGGATTCTGACCACCTTTGCCGAAGAAAACCGGCATTTCAAAACGATCGCCACGGCGGCGACGGAAGCCTCCAGTTATGCCAAACGGGCCGAGGGCCATCTCCTCCTGTATCTGGCGTTGCATCGCCCCGCCGATCGGAACAAGTATCCGGAACGAATCGCATCCCTTCTGGAGCAACTGCGGATACTGGATCAACGGATCCAGCATCCGGAAGCCCGGGACCTCCTCGCAACCCTCCAAGGCACGTCCGGCCAGCTGCTGTCGGGAGGCAACGCCTTGATCGCCGCCCATGATGCCGCGCTGGCGCAAGCGGGCGCGTTCGACATGACCGCCCATCAAGAGGCCATCCTGTCGCTGCACGAGGATTTCTCGAACATCCGGAAGATGGGCGTGCAGTTGGCCACGTTCGAAATCCACCTGGAAAGCCGTCTCGTCCAGGCCGCCATCCGGAATGCGAAGCGGCTGCGGACGTACCTGATCGGCCTGATGATCGTGGCTTCCTGGTTCACCGTGTATTTAGGCCTGGTGTTGAACCGGATGATCCACGCGCTCCAAACGGAAAGCCGGCGGCGCGAAGAGGCTCTCGCCAACGTGCGCGTCCTGAGCGGGCTGCTGCCCATTTGCATGTCGTGCAAGAAAATCCGCGACGACAAAGGCTACTGGAATCAGATCGAGGGGTACATCCGGGAGCATTCGGATGCGGAATTCAGTCACGGCATGTGCCCGGAGTGCATCCGGAAACTGTATCCTGAATATGCGGATACCCTCCCGCAAACGCCGCCCGTATCGCCGCTAGTCAAGGAATCGGTCCGATAAGAAGAGGTCACGAACCGGCCCTGCATCCTCCCCTTCCCGCCTCCTGCCGCACGGGTCATCTGGCTTCGGTCCGGATTCCCCCGCCCGCCCCCCCGCATGCCCCCGTTCCCAAGACACCGGTGACCATTGCGACATAAGCCGCGAGTCCCCTGCCAAGGAGGCCGTCGTGCGGTTTGATAGATTCTGCCGGCGGCAAATGCTTCCCCGGCCGGTGGACTCAGGGCCGACCTAAGCCGGATTGGCCGCCGCTGCGGTCGCCGCCGCCGCGGTCGCCGCCGCCACGGGGACCGCCTCCGTGCATGCCTCCGAACAGCGTGCGCATGGAGGTGACGTCGATGATCCCATTCAGGTATTCCGTGAACTCCTGCGCCTCGCTCTCGGAATATCCGAAGTCCCGCCCGATCTCGTAAAAGGCCCGGTCCCGTTCCGTTTCCATCATCGGCGTGAGTTCCTGCATGTTCTCGCGCATGGTCCGCATGAGATCATGGCGCTCCTCGGGGGGCAGATCCGACTGTATTTGCTCGGACAGGCGCCAGGTTTCGTCGAGCAACCCCAGCAGCCGCTCGTACTCCGCGCGCTCGGGTTCGTCCATTTTCGCCACGTCGCGGTCGAGGAAGTAGGTCGCCTGTTCGGCGATCGATCGCTGCATCCGCTGCCGGGCTTCTTGGCGCCGCGTCTGGATCTCTTCGTAGCGCTGGGGATCCGTCTGCTTGATTTCTTCGAGCCAGGCGTTCCGATCGCGCCGGGGACGCCGTTCATCCGCGGGCGGAGTGGTCGAGACGGTGCCTTCCGGATCCGACGTCGGCGCGGCTGCGGCCGATTGCCGCAGCGACGCGATCAGGCGATCCTTCTCGCCGAGCTGCGCCTGCAGCCGGCTCACGCGCGCCCGCCAGACGTCCGCATCCATGCCGGCGGAAGGAGCCGGCAGATCTTCGGCCAGTTCCTGCAACCGTTGCCGCAAAACATTGGCTTCCGCCCGGGCGATCGCCGCTTTCCGATCCGACCGGACGGCATTCAAGGTGGAGTGCACCGCCAGGATGGAGACGCCCAGCAGGAGAAATACGCAAACCGCGAGAGCGATCCGGAGCTTCGAATTCATCGTTCTATTTCCTTCCATGGCCGGCGGCAGCCGGATCCGGCATTGGGGAACGATGATGCCCCCTTTTTATCCGGTCGTAAAGCGGTCCCTTCAGGAACAAAAACGGCGTTCCGCCCCCCCTGTTTTTGCCACGGACCGGCTCATTGGGCGATGGT
Organism: uncultured Verrucomicrobiota bacterium; assembly: GCA_937872095.1. GTDB lineage: Bacteria > Verrucomicrobiota > Kiritimatiellia > CAIQIC01 > Lenti-01 > Lenti-01. The sequence continues at coordinate 33,547 of CALMNW010000063.1, read as the reverse complement.
TCCGGCCGGTTTCCGGATTGCCAACCCGCTCCTCTCCGTATAGCCTTGTCGGCAATTCAACCGTCGCCATTTCCCGAAACCCGACACGCGAAAGGAACGAATCATGAAGTCTATTCATCGGACCCTCTGGATCATCGCCGCGCTGCTGCTGCTGCTGTCGGGTTGCCGCTGCCCGTCCAACGTCCTCACGGCGGCGGAGAAGGAAGCGATCGTCGGCGAGGTCAAAGGCCAGTTCGGCCAGCTGGTCGCCGCGATCAACCAGAAGGATGCGGCCGCCTGGTCCGGGTTTTACGCCGCGGACGGGTTTGTCTCCGCCATCGCCGGCACGGAGTCGTTCGCCGCGCGCGACGAATGGGTGCAGGCCATCACGGCCAACTTCGCCATGCGGGAAAGCCAGCAGCTGGAGCCGCTCGACGTGCGCGTGACGGTCCTGGCCCCCGATCTGGCCGTGCTGACCAGCGCGGAAAAGACCGACATGACGTTGGCCGGCGGGCAGACCCTGAAATCCAAGCACGTTTTCACGATGATCTGGAAAAAAGAAGCCGCGGGCTGGAAGATCGTGCATTCCCACGAGTCGTGGACAGACGAGCCGTAACAGGGTCCATCTTTAGAGCAGACTCCCGCCGCGGAGTCTACGAGGCGAAGGCCGGATGCAGGGCCTCTTCGATCGTGGGCGACCACGTCAGATACTTGCCCAGGCCCATCCGTTGAATGCCTTTCAACAGCCGCGAGCTGAACGCGGCGACGATGAAATCCGAGAGTTCCTGCATGGCTGCCCGGTGATAGTGCATGAGCAGCGTCCAGGCATGGCTATTCACGTAGGTCAGTTTCCGGCAATCCAGCACGATGGAGACGTGGGACTGGGCGACGATCGGATCCATGAACGCCTTGAATTGATCGTAGGTGGCGGAATCCAACGGCCCGGAAACGTGCACCATCAGGACGCCGTCCGTGGCTTCCGTTTCCAGTTTTAACGCGCCCGCTTGCATGACTTGACCACTCACAAAACCCAAACCGATCTGATCTTTTTCGTCTCTCATCCTTCCGTAATCTATTATTAATATATTCCAAATGTCGGATTCTGCAACCGATCGGCCGTTCTTTGCGGAATTGCCATATTTGATTTGCATGTAAGCGGTTATATCCGCTTGCTCCCGCCAGACCCCGTAAGCCGCGATTCTCCGCGCAGGAGCCGTCTCGCGGCTTGATTTGCCCCTATTTCCGTCTTGCGGCGGCCACCGAACGAAATCAGATTTCCAGATTCTTGGACGTGAAATTCACGCGGTATTGCTTGGAGATCAAGTTGGCCGCGATGCGGCCCGATTCGTAGATCGTGGGCAGCCCGCTGCCGGGATGCGTGCCGCCGCCGACCAGATAGCAGTGGCCCACCTCTTCGAACCGATTGCGAGGGCGGAAATAGAGCATTTGGCCGACGTTGTGGGCCAAATTGAAGGTGGCGCCTTCATACACGCCGTATTCGTTCTTCCAGTCGTCGGGCGTCAGGATTTTTTCCTCCCGGATGCTCTCCCGCAGGCCGGTCAGGCCCGCCCGCCGCTCGAGGGCGGCCAGCACGGTCTCGCGGAAACCGCCCTGTTGCGACCAGTCGATCCCGCTGCGCGCGTTGGGGACCGGCACCAGCACGTAGATGGCGGAATGCCCGGGCGGCGCCAGGGTCGGATCCGTGGCGGAGGCGTTGCGCACGTAGAACGAGATGTCGTCGGTGGGCATCCGCCCCTGGAAGATGCCCGCGACGTTGGCGCGATAATCGCGGGCGAAATAGATGGCGTGGTGCGGAAGATTCCACTGCCGGTCGGTTCCGAGATACAGCATGTAGGTGGAACAGGAGAGTTTCTTCCGGGCCAGATTGGCGGGGACGTATTTCTTGAGGACGCCGGGTTCGAACAGGTGCGTCATGGCATGCCCGAAGTCGGCGTTGAGGACGACTTCATCGGCCTCGATGCGCTCGCCGCTTTCGAGTTCGACTCCGCAGGCCTGGCCGGCCTTCACGATCACGCGCTTCACCGGCGCGGAGCAGCGGATGGCGGCTCCGTGCCGGACGGCCACCTCGGCCATGGCATCGGAAATGCGGCTCAGTCCGCCGGCGACGTGGTAGATGCCCAGCCCGTGTTCGATATACGGGATCATCGCGAACAGCCCGGGGCAATCCCACGGCGACATCCCCAGATATTTGGACTGGAAGGTAAACGACAACGCCAGATCCTCATCTCCGAACAGGCCGTACACCACGTCGAACAAGCTGCGTCCGAGAGAGAGATGGGGCAGCGCGCGGAGCATGTCGGGATGGAACAAAGTCCGGAAACGGTGGTAGGATTTTTGCAAGCAGGGATACAAGCGCCGGAACCGTTGCTTTTCCTGCACGAGAAACCGGTTGTAGCGCCCCCCCTTGCCGGGAAAGCAGCGTTCGATTTCCTGCCGCATCCGTTCGTGGTCCGGCGTCACCTTCAGCGTTTTGTCGCGAAACACCAGGTGATACATGGGATCCAAGGCCCGCACGTCCAGCACTTCGGCCGTCGCGACGCCGGATTCCTCGAAGACCTCGTCCAGGATTTGCCGCAGCATCAGGAAAGTCGGACCGGTGTCGAAAACATACGGCCCCAAGCGAAGCGTGGCGTTCCGGCCGCCCACCTGAGGTTTCGCCTCGAGAACCGTGACCGAAAGTCCCCGGTAGGCCAACATCATCGCGCAGGTCAGGCCCCCGGGACCCGCTCCGACGATCACCACGCGCGGCTTCCCCTTGTCGCCTATTTCGCCCATTTCGTCCTCCGGTTTTTGACACCTCACCATCGCCATGCTACCCTTGGCTCATGTTCAGGACAAGCCGCCATCGCCGCCGCCGCGCATATTCTCAAATCGGTCCATGAACGCGCTGGAATCCCTCATCCTGGGCTTGAACCGGCTGCGCAACCGTTTCCCGGGCGGCCGGGTTTCTCCGGAAAACCTCCTGTTGCTGGTTCCCCATTGCCTCCAGCGGTGCACCTGCGAGTCGAACATCACCCAGGACGTCGATCAATGCAACCGCTGCGGGCAATGCAACGTGGCGGACATGCTGCAGCTGCGCGACGAATTCGGCATTCGGTGCCATCTGGTTTCGGGGGGACGCGAGGCCATCGCCGTGGTGCGCGATCCCGCGGTGATGGCGGTCGTGGCCGTGGCCTGCGAGAAAGAGCTGGCGGACGGCATTCGCGCCGTTCTGCCCAAGCGGGTCATCGCCATCCCCAACGAGCGCCCGAACGGCCCCTGCAAAAACACGCGGGTGGACGTCGATGCGGTGCGCGCCTCCATCCGGAAACTGCTGGGAACCCCGGCATGAACCGGGCGGCCGGGATCGGGGCGTTGTTTCTGCTGGGCACCGGGATATGGGCCGCCGCGGATCCGCCCGAAGCAAGTCTCCAGGTCGTCGTCCGCCTGCCGCCCGGCACGACCGGCGAAGTGCGGGTGGCCCTCTGTTCCTCCCTATCCCAGTTTCTAGATCAAGAACCGCCGATGGCGCAGGCGGCAAGCCCTGCCGCCGATGCCGTCGCCAGATTGCCGTTCACGGATCTCCCCCCGGGATTCTATGCGCTCAAGGCCTATTTGGACCTGAACGGGAACCGGAAATTGGACCGGGATTGGCTGGGGCGGCCCCGGGAACCCTGGGCCATTTCCAACGGCATCCGGGCCAAACCCGACCGGGCATCCTGGGAGGGCGCGCGTTTTCGCTTGCAACGCTCTGCCGACCCGGCTCCGTCCCAGTTGATCCTGGATCTGGAACTCTAGATCCCGACGTCTGGAGCGGGAAGCCGGCCTCGCCCGCATTCGCGCGCCAATCCCCCGGAGCCGCGATTCCCCGCGCAAGAGCCGTCTCGCGGCTCGATTTCCCCTTTATCTTTCAGCGTCTTTCCCTAATTTATGGCGTCGCTCAATTTCGCCCCTGCTTGGTGGCCTGGCTGATTTGAAAAAGCCCTTGCCGCATCGCGGCAAGGGCGATGGTATTAAAACATGCTAGCGTTGTGCAAGCTGGGCGCGCAGTTGGGAAATTTCTTCCTGGAGCGCCTTGATCTGCACTTGTTGGGCTTGGATCGCCGCAACGGACATCGCCATCGCCGCGGTCGTATCCACGGTGTTGTATCCTTCCGCGGTGACATTCCGGTCGGCACCGAGACTTTCCAGGGCGTCGTTGAATTCATTCGCCATGATTCCCAGATAGACCGGTCGTTCGGCCGCATCCTTTCCGGCATCTGTATGGAAGGTCTCGACGTTCAACATCATGACGGCTTCCAGCGCCTGTTTGGATTGCACCATTTTGGCATCGTGCTTCAATTTTCTGTCGCACAGGACATTCCAGCCGTTTCCGCCGGCCGGCAGTTCGACGCCGGTCGTCCCCGCATCGTTGGAAATGAACCGCGTGCCGCCAGGCGCCTTCACCCAAAATTGGTTGATGGCGCTGTTCGTCAGTCCCGAGGTTGCACCGGCAAACACGAAGCTGCCCTGCAACGCCGCTGCGCGATAGCCCGCGGCAACGGAATAACTACCTGTCGCAACATTGTAATATCCGCCCAATACCGTAGCGCAAGTGCCCACGGCGCGATTGTTGTTCCCGCCCGCAACCGCGGAATATTGCCCGGTGACAACATTCCCGGCGCCGCTGGCAATGCCGTTGCCGGAACCATAGACGGTATTTCCTGCACCACCTGACACGACGCTTTCATAAGCCCCGGTGATGGAGTTGTTGGCGCCACCCGATATAGTGCTCCCATAACAATTGGTCATTCCATTGCAGTATCCGCCGACGATCGTGTTGGCAGCGAGTGACGGATTGGTGAGATAAATCATATTCCCAATTCCACCGCCAATGGTATGGGCATATGGAGGAACGCTTTCGCTTTTAATGACATTATTTTGACCGCCGCCAATCACGCAACGGGACATGTTGCTGATCAGATTGTATTGACCGCCCCCCACCGTGTTGAAACCGTTGTTCCAGGCCACTCCGTAAATAGTGTTGCCATTCCCGCCGGCAATGAATTCCCCGTCTCCGATGTAGATATTGTTATTGCCGCCACCGGAAATCGTTGACCACATCGCCCCCACGCCGTTGTTTTGGCCACCCAGAATGGCGGAATAATTACCGCCAAATATCTCGTTGCCACTTCCACCGATAACGGACGCATAAAGTCCACTGATCGAGGTCATGTATCCGCCAACGGCCGCGGAACAATTGCCCGCTACCTGCAACGATGTACCGCCGATTGCCGTGGCGCACGTTCCGGTCGCCCATGGATAATGCCCCCCGCATGCCAGGCTTTCAAACCCTTCGGCGACGCTCCCGATGCCCATGGCAATATTGCAGGACCCAGCGCTCGCATCTGGATTCGCCCATGCAGCGGCAGACATGCGCAAATCGTCGACGTCAACCCACGGCAGCCGGTAATCCCATGTTTCCGACCCCATATATTGAATCGCCATATCCCCAGCTTCCGAACCGGACACTTGGTGATATGTCGTTTGAGAATATGAACAAACGGTAGCGATCATCAAGGAGACAAGACCCAGACTTGCTTTTTTCATTATTATCCATCCGTTCTGACGATTTGTAGGTTTCCAAGCCATCATTCGTTCATTTTGTCGATCTATCGCTGCTGAACACCTCCCGCGTCAGTGGTTGATCTTACATAGATTAATTTTGCTATATATATAATTTCTGTCAATGACAAAGCATCGTTGGTATCCACCCCTTCGCTGCCATCATTTGGACACCCACATAAAGACCATCCGGCGCGGCCCATTTGGACAAGCGGCGGCGAACGTTTGCCGTCGCCCGCATTTCGCGATATGATGAATGTGAATGCTTATTTCTGTTGCCGGCGGAAGGCTTCGCCGAGTTGCCGCAGGCCTGCGGAGCAATCGCGGTTGGGCAGCCAAGCCTCGATCAGATGGAATTTATCCCGCTCCCTCCGGGCACGGTCGAGCGCGGCGACGAGTTCTTCTTCCGTAGCCGCGCGGACGCCGACGGCGAAATCGCCGGCTTGGTCGAACGTGCCCGGCAACCGGGCATAGTGCCACATCTGGAGATCGTTGTAGGCGCCGTCCACGTGGAGTTCGCGCTCGACGAGATAGCCGTCGTTGTTGATCACCACCACGATGGCGGGACAGCGCTGGCGGATCAGCGTGGAGATTTCCTGCGCGGTCATCTGCAGCGCGCCGTCGCCGGTCAGCACGACGGGCCGCTTGTCCGGCCGGGCCACGGCCACGCCCAGCGCCGCGGGCGTGCAGTAGCCGATGGAGGCGTAGTAGGTCTGCACGATGAAGTTTTCCGCTTCCTCGATCAGAAAATCCGGCGCGGCGCAGAAAGCGTCGCCCGGTTCGGCCAGCAGCACCATTTGGTCGTCGAGGAATCCGTCCAGGCATTCGTAGAGCCGCGGCGCGGTCAGTCCGCAGGCGGGCTTGGCGACGAACGGCGCGCGCGGTTGCCGCGGCTGCGCGGGATGGGATTCCAGGTAGGACCGCGGCCGCAGCGCCGGAACCAGCGCGCGCACGAAATCCCCCAGTTGCACGCCTTCGAAAACCTGCCCGCCGATGCGTACCTGGCCGCCGCCCGCGAAGATCGTGCGCTGCTCGTCGAACCGCGCGCTGAACAGGCCGGTGTCCAGATCCGTCAGCCATACGCCCAGCGACAAGAGGCAATCCGCTTCTTCGACCTGCCGGCGCACGGGTTCCCGGCTCCAGCCGCCCTGGTAGATGCCGACGAACTGCGGATGGAACTCCGGCAGCAGGCTCTTGCTGCTGAGCATCGAGGCAAACGGGATTTCGACCGTCTCGACGAGACGCAACGCGTCGGCCCCGAGCCGTTGCCGCGCCAGTTCCAGGCCGATCAGGGCCAAGGGATGTTCCGCGCGGTCGAACCGCGCGACGGCCTCGGTGACGGCGGCGGCCAGTTGCGCGGGATCGGAAACGGGCGCGGCGGGCCGCCACGCCGGATTGGGCGCGCGGCAGGGCCGGCCGGCCATGTCGGCCGGCAACTCGATATAGCCCGGCAGTTTGCGGGCAAGGCATGCGGCGAGCACGCGGTCGATTTCGTCGGGCGCGGTTTCCGGATCGGTCAGGAGGACGGCGGCGGCGGTGATCTTGCGGTACACCTCCAACTGCAGCTGGTAGGTATCCACCAGATGGTGGACCCGCGCGCCCGCCTCCCGGCGCCGCGCCGGAGGCGCGCCGGAAACGACGATCAGGGGCACCTGCTCCGCGAAAGCGCCGGCGACGGCATTCAGGATGCTCAGTCCGCCCACGCCGAACGTGACCACCGCCCCGCCGAGGCCTTTCAGGCGGGCATAGCCGTCCGCCGCGTAACCGGCGTTCAGTTCGTTGCAGGTGCCGACCCAGCGGATCGGACTGGCCATGACCTCGTCGAGGAAATCGAGGACGTAATCGCCGGGCACGCCGAACAGATGGTCCACCCCCGCTTGTTTCAGGCGTTGCAGGATATAGCGCGAAACCGTGAAATCCTTGGCCATGGCCGGTCCCTTTCCAACGTCGAAATCCGTCGTCGCATTCGCCACGGTGGACATTCTAGCACGGCTCCGCGCGATGTCGAAGGGAAACCCGGGTCGGGGTCCGCAAATGGCGTACCTTGTCCCCCTCTTTTCCTTTCGCAATCATCTGTTGAATTCAGGGCGTCTGCGCCATACAATCGGTTTCCAAGAAGCCCGCCTTGCGGCCGGCGCGAGCCACCAACCGAGGAAACGACATGAAACCAAGACCGACGACCTTGACGATTCTGGCGACCCTGTTGATCGCGGCTTCCGCCGGCGCCCAGCCCCCCGCGGATCTATCCCCCGCCCAGCTCGATGCGCTTCGCCAAGCCGTCTGCCTGGCCGAACCGATCGAGACGGTCCAAGCCGCTTTCGCGGATCTCGCCGTCGCCCCGGCCGGTTCCAGCCAGCAGGATATGCTGCGGGCGCGCCTGAGCGCCGACAATCTGTCGTTCTTCTGCTTGACCGGTCCGTTGAACCGGGAAGGCGCCGCGACGGGCTACGAATACGGCTGCCCCGATCTCGACCAGCTCGCCACGGCTTCCATGCGCGCCGCCGAGCGCGGCAACGTCGTCGCCTTGGACGATCTGCGCGACGTCCGCTGGGAAACCGCGGCGAACGGCACGGCGCAAGGCGGATTTGCCTTCGACGTCGGCACCGGCTACCGCGGCGCCTGCCTGTTCCAGGCCAAACCGGACGACGAGGCGTGGAAAATCGTCCGGCTTGCGATCCAAAAGACCGGCTCCGACCAGCTGGAAGACGGCTATCGCGTCTTCGAACTCCCCTGACGGGTCCGCGCGGATTGGTCGGGAAAAGCTCGCCGCCATAATCCATTTTTAGCACTTCAGGACTGTTCTTCGCGTTTCAAATTTTACAACATTATGCCATGAATATGGCTTGGTTATGTATCCGGTTCCTCCTTGAAGGGTGCCCATGAACTATACTCTGACACCCTCCGCCGACGGAACGTTCATCACCATCAAGACCAAGGGCGACATCACCCGGCAATCCGCGATGAAGATGAATCTGGAGGCCCATGCCTTGGGCCAGAAACTGAATATCCGGCGATATCTGGTGGACGTCACGGAATCGAGAAACACGGACAGCGTGGCGAACAACTACGATTTCGCCTATACGGACATGACGCAGACGGGCCAGTTCGACCGGTCCGCCATCGTGGCGAATCTCGTCAGTCCCCACGATCATTCGCACGATTTCGTGGAGACGGTGGCCCGGAACGCGGGCCTGCACGTCCGGATGTTCACCGATCCGAAAGAAGCCATGCAGTTTCTCATGGACGGCGACTTGCCCCGCACCTGAACGACGCCCCTTGGGGATGTCCGTTCCATCCGCCGCGGATTAGCAACCCATCCGGATGATTCGAACGATCGGCGAACGATCCGCCGATTGACTCCCGCTCCAGATTTCGCTATTCACAACCTGCCGATGTACATCAAGTTGTGACACAGGAGACCGCCGGACATGAACTGCCATTGGAAACGCCCCCTAGCCGCCTTCAGCATCTTGTGTTGCCTCGCCACGGCCCGCGCCGAAACCGTCGTCACCCTGCCGGCCGGGGCGGAAGAATCGTTCTCCGTTCTCGACTCCTCGAGCAACGTGTTGGTGCGCGTGGACGAGTCCGGATCGTTCACCGGCACGAACGTGGCGTTCGGCACGCTGGGCTCGAATCTGGTGGTAACGGCGAACAACCGCCCGATCCTCACCAGCGTTCCCGGGTCGAGCTTGGACTCGCTGATCGTCGGCAGCAATACGATGCTGCTGGCCTCCTCCGCCAGCATCGTCATGGGCAACAGCAATACGCTGTACAATACCCCTTACTGCTCCATTCTGGGAGGAAAAGCGAACCTCATCACGTACGGCAACGCGCTCCAACCCTACTATTCCGTCATCGGCGGAGGGTATGACAACGTCATCACCGGCGCCCAGAATGCGGTCGTCTCCGGGGGCAGCCAGAATACCATTTACGCCTCCTATGGCGCCGTGGCCGGCGGTTACGACAATACCGCCAGCAATCGGTATTCCTTCGTCGCGGGCGGAAGCTACAACATGACGGCCGGATCCAATTCCTTTGCGGCGGGATACCATGCCAACGCGCTCCACGATGGCTCTTTCGTCTGGGGCGATCGCTCCTCGAGCTTGGCCATTGCCTCTTCGAACGACAACGAATTCGTCATCCGGGCCGCCGGCGGCGTGCGCATCGCCTCCGAACTCGGCACCAATGCCTTGACCGACCGGACGTTCCGTTTCGCCGACAACAACGTCGTGGCCTGGGCCCGGATCCCCGCCGACGGAACGCTCGGCAACGATCATTTCGGCATCCGTGCCTGCACCAATACGACCCAAGGCACCTATCTGTTGGAACTGGACGTCCCGATGAAAAGCTACACGTCCCTGATTCCCCTGGCCAGCATCGAGGCCGATGCTCCGCCCGTCGGCGCCGCCGCGGCGCGCCTCATCTACGTCGACCAAACCGTGGGCGCGAGCAATTTCACGGTGTACATCACCAGCGGGAATTTCGTCCCGACCAACAACGACTTCATGGTCCTCGTCACCGGACGGTGAGGCGCCGCGCCATGCAACCGCGCATTTGCATCCTCATCGGCCTCGTCGTCCCCCTCGCGTGCCGACTGGCGGCGGGCGGATGGGTCGTCCAAAGCGGCGACCTCCGCCTGGACGGCGGCTCGCTCCAGACCGACGCTTTCGCCACCGGCGCCGATGCCACTCTCGCAGGCAACGGCACCCTCGACGTCCCCGCCGCCGATCTGCAGGGCACCGTCGCGCCCTGCGGAGAGTATCCCGCCGAAACCGGCACGCTGGCTTTCACCGGCGACGTCCAGCTCGACGGCACCTACCTCTGCAAGGTCAATGCCGACGCCGACGTCGATCTCGTCGTCGCCGCCGGTCTCGTCTCCGGCGCCGCCGAAATCGCGATCGCAAAGGATCCCGCCGCGATCCCCCTCGGCCAAATCATCCTCCAGGGCGGAATCGGCGGCGACGTGTCCGGGATCGCCCTGATTCCGGCCCAGCAGGCCGCCTTCCGGCTCGAAGCCGTTCCGCCGCCGGTTTCCCTCGCCCTCACGGACCTCCTGGGCGACACCGACGGCGATCAACTGCCCGACTGGTGGGAATACGCCTACTACACCAACCGAACCCTCGCCCTGCCCGGCGACGACGACGACGGGGACCATTCCATCAACCTATACGAAGAAGGCGCGGGCACCGATCCGCGAGATCCCGACTCCGTTTTCGCCATCGTCCACGTCGACACCACTCCCGCAGGCCTCCATCGGCTCACGTGGAACAGCGTCGACGCCAAAACCTACGCCATCCAAGCCACCGCCGATTCGGCCAACCCCTATGATCCCGTGGTCCTGGCCTCCAACCTGACCGCCTCGGCCCCCCTCAACGGTTGGACCAATCCCGTCGTCGCTCCCCCGAATTTCTTTTATCGCGTCGTCGTCGAACCCTAGTTCCCGCCAACCTTCACTCGCCCGCGACGGCTTTCCTGACGAGGGTGGCGACCGCGCAAAACGTCCTAGGCGATCGAGCGCATCGACGCTCCGCCTGCGATTTTCCCGTCCCGGCATTGACAACGAAGAGTCCGTTGGCATGATGGCGGGATGCGAATTCCGGGCATCTGGCTGGTTTGGGCGGCATTGCTGGGCGCAGGGGCGATCGGCACGGTCCCGGCCCGGGGCGAAGCATCCATCCGCATCATGTCCTTCAATCTGCGCTACGCCTCGGCGCCAGACGGCGACAATGCCTGGATCAACGCCAACCAGTCGCCGCAGCGCCGCGAGGTGGCCGTCCGCATCGTGACCGAACGGGATCCGGACCTGATCGGTTTCCAAGAGGGCGAAGACGGCCAACTCGATTACCTGGCCGCCCAGTTGCCGGCCTATGAATTCGTGCGCCGCCGTCCAAGCGGCGGCAGCGGCAACGAAAACGCCGCTTTCGCGTTCAAGACCAACCGCATCGAATTGCTGGACCGCGACGTGTTCTCTCTCGGTCCCGGCCCCGGCGGCGGCTATTGGAACAACGTGCCGGGCACCAACTTCGATCCGTACGTGTTTTTCCCCGACATGGGGCTGGGCTTCCCCCGGATTTCCCTCTGGGGCCGCTTCCGCTGGCGCGACACCGGGCAGGAATTCCTCTTCCACACGACCCATTTCGATTTCAACGACGGCCCCCAAGTCGGCAGCGCGCGGTTGATCGTCGACAACGCGCGCTGCCGCACCGACCGGATGCCGGCCTCGCCCCTTTCCGTCGTGGTCGGCGATTTCAATTCCACGCAAGCGAACAACGACTGGGCGCTGTTCACGGGGGCAACGACCAACGACGGCATCTCCGGCGACTACGTCGACAGCTGGGAACAGGTCGTCGGCACCTGGACCGATTCCGGCACCATCCACGGGTTCGCCGGCGGCGTTCAGCCGGCCTCGCAACGGATCGACTGGATCCTCCACCGCGGCGGCTTCGCGGCGACGCAAGCGGTCATCGTGACGGACTCCGCCTGGGCGACGAATCTCACGACCCACGCCGTCCGCACGCAGTATCCTTCCGACCACTATCCGGTGCTGGCCGATCTGCGCCTGCCGGACGTCGCGCCGGACGTCGATCGCGACGGTCTGCCCGACGCCGTGGAATTGGCGCGCGCGGGTTCGCGGCCGACGGATCCCGATACCGACGACGACGGATTGCTCGACGGCCAGGAAGATCTGAACGGAAACGGGACCGTGGACGGCGGCGAGACCGATGCGCTCGCGGACGGCGATTCCCAACGGCCGACGGACATCCGGAACCACTCGATGAACGGGGTGCGCGACTATGCGGCCGCGTTGATCGCGGAGCACGGGCTTGAATTCTATTGCGATTTCGACGGGCGCTATCTCACCGTGGCCACGCAGGACGCCGGCGAAGGCAGCGACCATTTCGTTTTCGTCTCCACCAATCCGGCCGCCGCCACGGCCGCCCCCTGGGCGAAAGCCGGCCAGACGGCGCCCTGGATCGCGTATCTTGCCGATGAAAACGATTCGGACTTTTCCGGCTGGTTCGATGCCGGCGGCAACTGGATCACCAACCTCTTCCAAGCCCGCAGCGTCACCTACTTCGAAAACGGCGGACGGCTGGAAGGCACGATCGATCTGGCACAGCTTCTCGGCGCCGGCTTCACCGGCGCCCTCTATCTGGCCGCGGCGCCCTACGGCACCGCGGACGGCGGCGCCCTCGTGGCCGCCGCGCAGGCGCCGGAAGGAAACGGCGACGGCGACCTGGTCGGCACGAACGAGTTCGTGCGCCTGGATCCCGGCGATCAGGATGGAGATGGGATCAACGATTCCGCCGATCCCGATGCCGACGGCGACGGCCTGAACGACGATTGGGCCGCCGCCCATGGGTTGGCGGGCACCGGCGCGGACGACGACGACGGCGACGGTTCTTCCAACGCCCACGAATACCGGTCCGGCACGGATCCGGCGGATCCGGCTTCGGCTTTCAAACTGTCGCGCCTGACGGCGACCGGCGTCGTTTGGTCGGCGGTTTTCGGGACCGACTACGCGCTCGACGTTTCCGGCGACCAAGGCGCCAGCTGGACCGGGTTGGCGACGAACGCCGCCCCGACGAACTTCCCGGAATCGTCCGCCCACGTGCCCTACGTCCCCGCCACGTCCGTCTGGATCCGGCTGCGGATCGTTCCCTGAAGCCCTTGGCTCCCCCCTCATAGGCAGAAAGCGTATTCCGCCATTCTTCATCGCTTGCGCTTGGCAAGCCCGGCGCCCGTTCGCTAGACTGCCGGCCGAAAGAAGGAAACCGAAAGGAACGCGCGATGGATACGACGCCGTTGAATCCCTGGTTCTCCATGTGGCTCCACCCCCGGCAAACGATCCGCCAAATCGTCAGATCGAATCCGGAACGCCTGGTTCTGGTCCTCGCCGCCGTCGGCGGCATCGTCCAAGGTCTCGTAAACGCCGAGAGCAAATCGAGCGGCGACAAAGAATCGCTCTTGTCGATTCTGCTGTTTTCCCTGATCCTTGGCCCGGTCGGGGGCATCGTCGGTCTGTGGGTCGGCGCGTCCCTGCTCCACTGGACGGGCGGTTGGATCGGCGGCCAAGCGGACATGCGCCGCATCCGCACCGCCATCGCCTGGTCGCAAGTCCCCTCCATCTGGAGCCTGTTCCTGTGGATTCCGGCCCTTCTGCTTTTCGGGCACGAGCTGTTCACCGCGGCCACGCCCGTCATCGACGGCAGTACGCTGCTCTCCAGCCTATATCTTGGTTTCTCGGTCTGCACGGCGATCATCGCCGTCTGGGGCATCGTCATCTCTCTCCATGCCTTGGGCGAAGTGCAAGGATTCTCCGCTTGGACCGCCCTGCTCAACGGGATTCTGGCCATGCTGGTCATCATCGTCCCCATTCTCGTCGTCGTCGGCCTCGCCATCGCCGTCGGCAAATAACGGCGGCATCCGGACGCCGACGGCCACGAGCCGCGATTCCCCTCGCAAGAGGGCCAACGGACCATGGCCGGCAACGCCGCGCGAACGCCGGAATTCACGGAAATTTAACTCGCTCCCCTCGCCACAATGACTGTATTTTCTCCGCAACGACCGGCCTTCCGCCGGCGATGTCGCAACCGCCGGACGAAACCGCGAACCGAAAGAGGCACAACGTGAAACGAGCCACATCCATCTCCGCGACGATCCTTCTGGCAGGCCTGTTCTGCGGGAACGGCGCCGCGCAAGCCGCCAGTCTCGACGTGGATTACGGGCAGACCATCGTCGTTTCGAACGGCGTGGTCTACGATTCCGCGGTCGTGCGCAACGGCGGCGTGCTCATCCTGAACGGTGGCGCCATCGGTACCAGCGCCACGCCCAGCGTGGCCGTCGAGGCCGGCGGGCGGTTTGTCGTCTACGACGGCGAGATCAACTACTTTGAAAACCGCGGCATCGTGGAGCTCTACGGCGGCCGGCAATCGACGGATTCCTCGGAAAACCGCGGGTATCTCCGGATCGCCGGCGGCGATCCGGGCATCCAGATCGTCCATCTGGACGGCACCTTGGACGTCTATTCCACGGCCACCAACCGCACGTCGTGGGAAATCGACTCCACCACGACGAACGGCAATCCCCAGATCCGCCTCTATTCCGTTTCCAACACCCTTGCGCCCGGCATCTATCCTTACGCGTCGCTGACCCCTGCCAGTTATTACTCCTTCGGCAAGGTCTACCACGACCAGGCGCGCTTCTGGCCCAACACCCAGCTCGTGGCCCAAGTGGACATCGCGGTCGCCTCGAACTGGCCCGGTCTCGTGTATTCGTATGCCCGTTCCGAACCGAAATCTCCGGTGCTCCGCACCCGGCCGGCCATCGAAATATCGTGGGCCTCGCAAACCGGCCACACCTATCAGGTCCAACGTTGCACGAACCTGGTCGGCGCAATCTGGCACAACTTGGGACTGCCGGTATACGCCCAAAGCACGAATTCCTCCGTGCTCGACACCATGCCCGATACCAACGCAACTTATCGGCTGCAGCTGCTGGATTGAGCGAAGTCGGTCCCGGCCGGCTGTGAGCCGCCCTACGGGACGGGTTCCGCGGCGACGCGCCCGAAATAGGATGCGAAATGGTCCGCGATGGCGGGATCGCGAATCGCCACGCAGGTCTCGTTGCGGTTTTCGAGGGCATCCTTGCCCCAGTTGACGGAACCGACCACCGCGCAGTCGTCGGCGACGATCAGCTTGGCGTGGGTGGTGGTCTTGGCCGGATCGTCGAACACGGCCACGCCCGCTTCCGCCAGGAACTTCTTGGCGGGATCGTTGACCCGGTTGAGCAACGCATTGTAGTCGCTCAGATCGATCGCGACCGCGACGTCCACGCCGCGCGCGTGCGCGGCCGCCAGCGCTTCCACGAGCTGATTGACCTTGCCGCCGGCGTATTTCGGCGAGTAGCTGATGCCGTACATGACGACGCGGATCCGCTGCGTGGCGGCGTTGAACAGGCCCATGACTTCCGGAAAGTACTGGCGGTTCACGAGGGTTTTCACGGGGCCCGATTCCACGGAAGGCAGGTCCGGCTCGGTGGCGCTGTCCGCCCACAGCGCGGCAACGTAGCGGGTGAAATACGCGGCCAGCACCGGATCGTCCAACCGCACGTTGGTCTCGTTGTTGTTGCCCATGGAATTGCCGGTCCAATTGGTGGAACCCAGCAGGACGATCCGGCCATCCACGACCACGAGCTTGCTGTGGGTCATTTTGACGGGCGTGTCCAGTTTCGCCTCCGCCCCCAGCGCGAGCAGGCGCGCGACGGCGGCGGCGTTGAAGTCCACGCCGTCGTCCAACAGGCCCCGCACCTTCACGCCGCGCTTCACGGCCGCGGCCAGCGCGGCTTCGATGGCCTGCACGGCGCGGTCGTCGTGCATTTCCAGTTGCACGACGTCGATCGAGTTCGTCGCGGCATTGATCAGGTCCAGCACCGCCGGCAGGTATTCCCGGTTCACGACCGGCTGGACCGACTCCCCGGCCCCAGCGGATGCGCGAACCAGCAGCAAGACCATGACCAACCAGCGGAACGAAAACCGTTTCATGGCCGCAATCGTACGCTTCACTCGTGGTCGCCGCCAGACGGAAAATCCGCGATCCGACGGTGCTGCGAGGATCGAGCTGCTATATTTTCCGGAATATGGCAGGATTTCCGTTCAATGGTCGATCATCCTGAACTCAATCATGGCGAACAGCCCATTGCGCGGCTCATGGCGCAGCATGGGCTCAAACCGGCTGATCTGGTGGCCGCCTCCACCGAACACGTCACGTTCAAGATGGTGACCCGCGCCTGCAAGGGCCGGCGCCTGACCCCCAACGTCCAATCCAAGATCCTGCGCGCATGGAACCAGGCCGCCGGCAAGGCGCACGTCCGTTCCGACCTGTTCACCTATTGAAGACGCCCCTCCTGCCCCGGATTGACCGCGGCGTTTTCGGAATCCGGCCCCCCCTCTGGGCTACGGCGAGGAGCGGATGAACATCTGGTCGACGTAAAGGGTGTCGAGCGCGGTGGTCCCCGCTTTGCGCACGGTGTCGAGGACCCGGATATAGACCTTGCCCTTCAAGGTGGCCGGCAGGGCGTAGACCTGCGTGACGTCGTCGTCCTTTGTTTTCGACACCGTCAACATGGCGACGAAGCTCACGTTGTTCGTCGAATAGGCGAACGTGAAATGATCGCCGTCCGCGCTGGCGGATTGATGCGCCTGCAGATGGAACGCCACCGACTTTCCGCCCGCGACGTCGATCATCCAGGTGTGGCCCAGATAGGAGTACCGTTTCTTGGTAGAGCCTCTCGAAAACTCTTCCCGGATGGATTCGTAGCCGTCGTCGTCGGCCAGCAGGGCGGACAATCCTCCGGAAACGCTGCCAAGGTTCCGGATCTCGCCCGTCGCGAAATCGTTCACGGGTTCGGGCGGGGGCGGCGGCGGGGGTTCCTCTCCTCCCAGCATTTCTTCGCCGATGGCGGCCAGCAGCGGCTGGTCGCCGATGGCGACGGCGTCTTGGCTGAGTTCCCAGATCGCGACGCCCGCCAAGCCCTTGGATTGGGCATACAGGCATTTCAAGCGAACCGAATCGGGATCGTCGAACGGAACGATGGTACCGCCGTTCAGGGGCGACGTGAGATACGGCACCCAGGACGTGCCGTCCCAGTGAACCGCGTAATCGAGGGAGGCGACGTCTTTGTAGAATGTGGCCTTGCCCCCGCTGGCGGAATGGTACAGCTGGGTGGTCCCGGTGAAGGTCAGGCCGTAGAACGGAATTCCCAAGGTCATTTTTTCATAAGGAACGCCGCGCTGGTCGTGGAAATACTGCCGGATGCTCTGGTCCGCGGAGCCCGCCTTCTGGGGGTCCGCCGGATCGGAGTACAGCGGGGCGTTGTGGCCGGACATTCCCGACCAGGAGCCGTAGTAGCAGTAGGTCATGACGTCGATCCAGTCCAGCAACGGATGGAGCGCGGCCACGTCGAAATATTTGGCCGACCAATCGGTGGGACCGATCGTCATGGTCAACATCAGTTGGGGCGCGACTTGGCTCCAATGCGCGCGGATTTCCCGGACCAACTGGGTCAGATTCGCTCCTTCCGCGGCGCTGGCGGGAAATTCCCAGTCCAGATCGATGCCGTCGAAGCGGTGGGCCAAGCAGAAGTCCGTGAGCGCGGAGATGAACCGGGAACGAGCCGCCGCGTTCGCCGCCAGGGGCGCGAAGCCGTCGGAATCGAGCGCGCCGCCGAGCGAAAGCAGCAGCTTCTTATCGGCGGCGTGGACCCGCTGGGCCAGTTCCGGCACGGGATCCAGGAATCCGTCGGGATAGGCGATGCTTCCGTCGGCGTTTGGCCAGGCAAAGCAGTAGATGACGTGCGTCAGGTGTTCCAACGGCACGGCGGAAGGCGGATAGCTCCAGCGTCGCCACTCCGGATAGTAGCCGGCCACGACCTGGGCGCGCGCCGGCACGACCAGCGCCAGCATCGCCGCGAAAGCGAGTGCGAATCCCCCCCGCTTGTCTCGGCGAAACAACGGCTGCGCCATGCGCGGCCAGACGACGGAAGGCTTCATGTTCATAGGGCAATCTCCGCAGGCTGAACAGACGTGGATTCGGTTGGACGGGCTCGGCGTTTCATCATGGTTGTACGACAAGGTACCGCACAATCTGCGCCCTGCATCCCGCTCGCGCGAAAATCCGCAACATTTTCGCGGATTCTCCCGATTGTGAGCCGGACAATCCGGGCAATCTCCGGCGCGCGACGGACTTTCCCGCCGTGTCGGAATATGATTTACTCGGGGCGATGAAGATCGATCCCCACGCGAAATTCACGACCCGGGAATGCCCCGGATGCGCGGTCGAGGTGCCGGCCAACGAGAACCGCTGTCCCATCTGCGGCTACGAATTCCCGGCGCGCGGCCCCCTGCACCGGAACCTGATCTGGATCGTGGCGTTGCTGCTTGCGCTCCTGCTGCTGCCGCTGCTGCTGTCCCTGCGCTGATTTTTCCGCCGGTTTCCGGCATTTCCTGTTTTCCTGCGGTATGCTTTACTGCCCGACATGCGCAAGCGTTTCCATCGCATTTTGGTTTCCGACTTCGACGGCACGATGACGAAGTTCGATTTCTTCGATCTGGCCCGGCGCGACCTGCCGACGGCCGCCGACCACGACTACTGGCAAGACTACGTCGCCGGACGGATCACCCATTTCGAGGCGCTGGCCGGCATTTTCGGCTCCATCCGCGCCGATTGGCCCGGCATCGAGAAAGTCTTGGTCGACATGCAGCTCGACCCGACGCTGAAAGACTCCGTGGCGCGGCTGCGCGCGGCGGGTTGGGAAATCGTCGTGGCTTCGGCCGGCTGCGGGTGGTACATCGAGCGATTGCTCGCCCAGGCCGGCGTGGAACTGGAAGTCCATGCCAATCCCGGCGTTTTCGCCCCGGAGACGGGCCTGCGCCTGACGTTGCCGACGGCCTCGCCCTATTTCAAGCGCGAGACGGGCATCGACAAGTGCGCGATCGTCCGGGCGGCGCTGGCGCGCGATCCGCGGGCGATCTTCGCGGGCGACGGCCGTCCCGATCTGGCGCCGGCGAATCTCGTCGCCCCCGAAAACCGTTTTGCGCGCGGCTGGCTCGCCCATCATTTGAAGACGACCGGCGAACCCTATCGCCCTTTCGAAACCTGGTCGCAGATCGCCGCAGCCCTGCTGGAGGAACCGCCATGCTGAACCGCACCCAGATCTCCATTCCCAATCTCGTCCGCGTCAAGCCCGGCGCCGCCGGGCGCGTCGGCCTCTACGCCCGCCGAAACGCGTTTTCCGAAATCGTCGTGCTGCACAGCGAAGACCTGAACGACGACCTGATGAAACGTCTGTGCGACGGCCTGCAGGCGGAAAACATCGCCGTTCTGCAGCGCTGGCCGGTGAAAGAAGCGTCTTTCGAGCAGGCCCGCGAGCTGTTTCCGCAAGTGCCCGCCAAAACCCGGGCCATCGTGGGCTATGGGGGCGGCAAGGCGCTCGACGTCGCCAAATACGTCTCGTACCTCACCCGCATCCCCTATCTCGCCGTGCCGACGTCCCTTTCCAACGACGGCTTTTGCAGCCCGCAGTCGAGCCTCACGCTCGCAGGCAAACGCAAGTCCCTGCCCTCCGCCATGCCCTTCGGAGTCGTCATCGACACGGAGGTCTGCCTGGCCGCGCCTGAAATCCTCTGGTTGGCCGGCGTGGGCGACCTCGTCGCCAAACTGACCGCCGTGGCGGACTGGAAATTGGCCTTCAACGCGGTCGGCACCTTCGTGGACGATTTCGCCGCGTTGCTGTCCGACGCCACGGTGTTCCAGTTCATCGCCCGGCCGCAGCGCGATTTGGAAGGCGTGCGCTTGCTGGGCACCTCGCTGATGCTCAACGGCATCGCCATGGAAGTCTGCGGATCGTCGCGCCCGGCCAGCGGCAGCGAGCATCTCATTTCGCACGCGCTGGATTCCCTCGGGGGCAAACCCCGCATGCACGGCCTGCAGGTCGGCGTGGCCACCTATCTCGTGAGCCTCCTCCAACGGCACAACGCCGAACTCATCGCCGATTTGTTCGATAAAACGGGCTTTTGGCGGACCATCGAAGCCCAGCCTTTCCGGCGCGCCGACTGGCTCCAAGCCCTTCGGATCGCCCCCTCCATCAAGCAAGACTTCTACACGGTGCTGTCGTCTCGCGACTGCCTGCCCGAAGCCGAGGAATTCCTCCGCACCGATCCGCACCTGCGGAAGTGCGTGGTGGACTGATTCGACAATGATTCGGTAAGATCCGACCTCAAACAGGAGGCACCATGAGACTATGGTCGTCGGAATTGCTCGAAGCGGAATTGGCGAACGGACAGGTATCCGAGCGCGAAAAAATCAAATATCTGCTGTTACCCATGCTGCTCGCCGGTTTGGCCGGTGGACCGCTCGGCCGGTTCGCCCCCCGTTACGGCGAACGGCCGTCCGGCATAGACTCCGCCCTGGCCTTGCTCACCAGCATCCTGATGGTCTGGGCCATCCTTTACGGAATGCGCCATCTCTATCGCGCCAACCGACAGATCGACGGACTTCATTTCATCGAGCGCTACACCGTCCTGTCGCTCCCCGCCAGCGTTCGGTTTTTTGCCGGAATGATTCCCCTGCTGATCGTGCTGGTCGGCATCCTCCGTGCGCTAGGACGATACTTCGACGGCAGCTCCGACAGCCTCTTGCCCTTCTATCGGCTGATCTTCCCGGTCGCGACCCTGGTCTTCTACCGTATTCTGGCCCGCTCCTTTTCCCGCTTCGGCAGACACCTGCGCCGCGCACAACGTTCCGCTTCGGTCATTCCACCGGCGGGCCCCTAGCCGTCCGTTCCGCACCGCGGTTCCGCCGTGCCCTCCGCACGGACCCGCACCTGAGAAAATGCGTGGTGGATTGAATTCGGCCCCGCTTGACTTTGATATCATTAATGGTATCTTATCTTCATGTCTAAGGTCGAGGAGGTATTGGCAGCCATGCGGGACAACCCCAAGGGCATCCGTTTTTCGGAAGCCTGCAAGGTATGCGAACACTTCTTTGGATCACCCCGCCAAAGCGGATCGAGCCATCGCCTGTACCGCACGCCATGGCCCGGCGACCCGCGGGTCAATGTCCAGAACGACCGCGGCATGGCCAAGGCCTATCAGATCAGACAAATCCTCAAAGCCATCGAGAAGTTGAACATGCCATGAAAACACCCGGAAACGATCGCTACACCTACCGCGTGACCTGGTCGGAAGAAGACCAGGAACACGTGGGCCTTTGCGCGGAATTTCCAAGCTTGAGCTGGCTGGCCCGCTCCCCGGAAGCCGCGCTCAAGGGAATCCGCCGCGTGGCGGCGGAGGCCGAGGCCGACCTACGCGCCGCGGGCGAACCCGTTCCCGAACCGGTCGCCACCCGCCGCTACAGCGGCCGATTCGTCGTGCGGGTTCCGCCGACCCGGCACCAGGCGCTGGTGATGGAGGCCTCCGAGGCCGGCATCAGCCTGAATCGGCTGGTTTGCGAAAAACTGGCGGACTGACCAACACGGCCGCCCTGTTTCGCACGCCGCTGGCGGTCACGGCTTCCGGTCACCTCCTTTTAGTGACGAGTTCATGCCCATGTCGGAGCATATTCGCTTATTCTGTAGCCACCGAATATCCCCCGACGGGGTTCGTCGGGGACTCCAAAGACATGGATTGCTCGGCTGTTTGGAGCCGGCACAGCTTGTCCGCCATAGCCTTGGCGGCGGCGGAACCTCGTGCCGGTCTTGTTCGGTGGCTACAGAATAAGCGAATACCCTCTGGGCACACGCACCCCTTTTCCCCCCGACCCCGTCGAGGGGATGATCGCCAGCTACGGCATTTCGACACACGCCCTATTCGCACCGGATGATATAGAACTTGGCGCGATTCGTGCTGCCGCTGACGTCGTGCCAGACGGTCGTGGTCGCACCGGCGCCGCCCACGCCCGTCAGCGTTGCGACTTCGTTGGTGATGAAATGCACGCCGGCTTCGAGGCCGCCGGCCTCGATATCGACGTATTCCACCGAGTAGGTGTTGCTGTTCACCACGAGGAACGTGATGGTGACCTGGTTGGTCTCCTGCACGATCTGCGTGATGCTCGGATTGTAGAGCATGCAGGCCGTTTCCGCCTTCCAGAAGCCGTTGAGGAAGACCTCCCCGGCCGCGTTCGTGGCGATATACGGGACGTAGCCCTGCCCGATCGATCCGCCGAGCTTGGTGACTCCGTTCGTCGCATAGTTCGCGCCGCCGGAGCCCATGCGCTCATAGACGATCTCCGCTGGACCGCCGACGCGGCCGCCGGCGGCCGTGGACAGGACCAGCGCGCACCCCAGCGCGGCCAGCCCCAGCGACCCCAGGAGTGGAATTCGCTTTTTCATCATCCCCGCTCCTAGTCCACCCAAGATACGGGAAGCGGCGGCACGACCGTCTCATGCTCGGTGTTGCCCGCCCCGTCCAATCCGGTTCCGGCGCCGAACTGCAGCCAGCCCGGCGTACCCGGCCCGCCCACGTTGTTGATCAGTCCATAGACAATGTTGTTGGCGTAGAACTGGGAATTGCCGTTCATCCCCACGCCTCCGAGAACGGTGTTTTGGGTGAAGGCAATCGTCGGCCCCGACCCGGCCCCGACCACCGGATCCCGCACCGAAATGCCCGCAGGATCGCCGACGATGTAATTGTGGGTGTACAAGTGGAGCGGAACCATCGGCCCTGTCTCCAGATCCTGGATGCAGGAGAACGTCGACTTGTTCGCGATCTGGCAGCCGACCACTTCGAAATTGTATACGCCCAGATTGACCGTCAACGTTCCGTAGACCCCCGAGTCGTTCAGGAACGAAGACTGGGTCAGCGCGATGCCGTCGATGTTGTTGATGCCGTCCCCGACGGTCACCGCGGAAGCGTCCATGGCCATGGCGAAACAATCCTGGACTTCCACGTTCGGACCGTAGATGTACAGCCCGAGCTCGAACCGGCAGTTGTGGAACTTGACGTCTTCGCCGAGATCCGCCGCCACGATGGTCGTGCCCGTCACGATCAGGTTCTCGACCCGTTGCTTGCCCCGGATGGAGTTGGCCGCGGCGGTGATGAGCAGGCTGGCCAGCTCGGCCCGGCTTTCGCCGATCACGTGGATATTGCCCGCATTCATGTTCAAGGCCGGGTATTGCCCCGAAGCGATGACGACGGTGGCCGGGAATCCGACGTATTTGACCGCCGCGTAGGCATAGGCGTTCTGCGGCACGTCGAACGGACGGTCGATCGTTCCCGGACCCGCCGCGGTGCCGTTGGTGGCCACGTAGACGACGTTGTCCAGCGGGGGCAACGGCAGCAGCTGCTGGAACGCGCCGGTGGCGAACGTCCGGCGGCCGAACACGGCTTGGCCGCCATCCATGTAGAGCGCCCCGCGCAGACGGGCCGTGTGGTCCAGATCGTTGGTGACGTTGTGCCCGATGGCGATGCGCTCCGTCCCTTGCTGGGCATCGGCGGCGACGCCGATGGCGACGTTGGTGAAAGCGCCGTTCGCGCCGAAGCCGACGGCGACGCCGTTGGTGGCGCCGTTGGCGGAGCGGCCCACCGCCGCGCCATACCATCCGGCCTTGGCGGCATAGCCGACGGCGGCGCCGTAGGAGAACCCGACGGAACTCTGGCCGACGGCCGATCCGCTGGCGCTGCCGTTGGCCTGATAACCCACGGCGGAGCCCCCGGCGCTGCCATTGGCCTGATACCCGACGGCCGACCCGTTGAAGTTGGCATCCGCCGAAGCCCCCAAGGCCGCTCCGGTGCTCTGGCCGTCGGCAGCCATGCCCACGGCCACCCCGAGATTGCTCCCGTCGGAAAGCGAACCGACGGCGACGCCGCCGACCCCCGAGACAACCGCGGCGTTGCCGACGCGCACGACGCTTCCCGCGCTGTCCACCACCAGCTCGTTGCCGGCCCCCGAATTGATCGTCAAGGCCCCCGTCATCGTGTCGCCCGCTACGTCCACGAACTGGCTGTCCGCCTCGGTCTTCTGGTAGTAGAAATTGCTGGCGGCCGTCCAGAGCGGATCCGACTCGACGTAGAGAGGCGTGCCCGTGGCATAGCCCGCGGCGGCATGGTCGCCCCAGCCGTAGGCGGTGTCCCAATCGACGATGTCGCCGGCGGCGATGCCGAACGCGGCGCTGGCCGCATAAACGGGATCCGTTTCCGTAATTCCGCCGCCGAGCAGATCGGCCGCGTGGTAGCCGTCGAGCAAATCGGCGTTGACGGCATAAGGCGAACTCAGCAGATCCTGCGCCGGCAGCATCTCGTCGAAGGCGACGCCGTCGCCGCTGAACCAGACGCGCAGGACCAGCGTGGTATCCACGGCGAAGATGGCCGGATCGACGTCGCCCATCGGCGCTCCGCCGAGAACGGCGCTGAACACGCCGTTGTAGCAGTCGTTCGTGACGAACGTGGCCGGCTCGCCGGTCGCCGTGCCGTCGTGCGACCAATAATTGGTCGTGCCGGCCTCATCGGCGATCGCGTACTTGAAATAGCCTGGCCCGGTCAAGGGAATGTCGTTGACCAGGATCTTGCCCTGGTAATCGATTTCCGTCGGAGGATCGGCCAGCGCGGCGAACCCCAACGCAAGAAGAACCAACCCGGATAGCCCCAGAATCCATTTCCGTTTCATGTGCAACCTCCTTGACGGTGCGGTTTTCTCTTCTGCTTTATTTTCTGGATTGCTTCCCCTATCCGTCAAGCCCGGATTCCATGTTTTTCGCGGCGCGGACCGCTTGAATCCGGCCTGCATTCATAACGCATATATTTGCCTGTTATGAAATCGCCGCAAAACCGGCTCGCCGTGCCGCTGGCGCGGCCATCCTCATCGGGGGGAAGGGATTAGGGGCGACGAACGCGAAGGCGGTAATAGCGCGTGGCCTCCGCCAAATTGGTGCAGGCCAAAGCGGCATCCGCGCCGGGCAAGTTGGTGGCCCCTTCCACCGAGGACCAGGCGCCGGTGGATTCCAGGGCGCTTTCGACGTCGTAGAAGCGTCCGGCCGCGCCCCACCAGTTCAGGACAGGACCGGACGGCGACGGGGTGAAATCGAAGGTGAACAGGGACGCCCCGTCGGTAGCGTCGGTGCCCGCCGCGATTTCGTCTGCGTCGCGCATGCCGTCTCCGTCGGAATCGGCCGCAGGGTGGACGTATTCCACGGCGCCGATATCCCAGCGGTTCGTGCCGTCGTCGTTTCCGTCCAGCGGACGCGGCCGGCCGTCGACGTCGGGACCGCTGGCCGGCAGATCCACCCCGGCATCGATGGCGGGGCTGTTGGAAAGCGGCATCGCGTCGAACGCGTCCAGCGTCATCCCGACGAGCTGCGGATTTCCGCAGAGATCGTGCGGGCCCACCGGGCAAGGGTCGTCCTTCACGTTTTGAATGACCGAGTAATCCACGTCGAAGGGATCGGCCAAGAAGCTCTCCCCCCAGGTCAGGCAGGTGTTTTCAAACGTCTGGTGGAAATCGGTATGCCCCAGAAACACGTTGTTGCGCAACAAAACCCTCTCGGTTCCATCGGACGAGGCGTCGCGGGACACGGCCAGCACCAGGCAATCGCCTTCTCCCGTGATGGTGGAATTCAAAACCGAGACCTGGTCGCCGGGACCGAGATCCAGCGAGAGGACGTTGCCGAAGGCCCGGCAAGGATCCACCCAGTAGGTGAAGGTCTGCCCTTCGAAGAACCCGCAGTTGCCGACGGCGATGCAATTGTCGATGACCGTCGCTCCGGCGGTCTTGAGCTGGTTGCCGGCATTGCCTTCCGCAATCGTGCGGCGCACCGCGATCGTGGATCCGGTGCGCGTCACGTAGAGCAGATCCAGCCCGTCCGACGTGTTGTGGAGAAACGCGCAATTGTCGAACGTCCAATTGCCGCCCGTTTCGCCCGTCCCGAACCCGTCGCCGTAGCCGCCCGCCTCCTGCGACCAGCATTCGGTCGGCTGGCCGCCGGGATAGGTTTCGCCGCAGCCGTTCCATTCCACCGTGAAATTGGTGAACGCCATGGTCCCGGCATTGCCGTCGTCCCCGTCGACGTCGCCGTCCCACCCCACCCAGCCATTGCCCGCCACCCGCACGTCGGCCACCCTCCAATCGGCCAAACGTCCCGCGTGGATGCCCGCATGGGCCAAGCCGTGGACGTCGAGATCGTGCAGATAGACATTGGCCGCATCCTCCGCGTAGATGCCGCGCTCGGCCCAGTCGCCGAAGGGATACGTTTCCCGCGGGCAGGGAATGCCCCCGCTGTGGGATTCCACGCAGCCCAGGTGGTCCGAGATCTCCAGGCATCCGATTTCCACGTTCGTCGCCCCGGTCAGATCCAAGATGGCGAAGGCGCGTTCGGCGCCCCAGAGTTCCGGCTTGTTCGTGCAGCCGGAGGCCCACCCCGCCCCGAGGATGCGCGTGGGGTTCGACGGATTCGGCCCGCCGGGAATCGGCGGCATGACGCAGTCCCACGGATAGTCGCTCGCGCAAGTCTCCGCTCCCGGCGCGCCGTAGCCCATCCGGTAGCTGCCGGGACCGATCAGCACGGTGTCGCCGCCGGCGATGCGCGGCGTTCCGCCGGGAGGCAACGCGCGGAACGGGTGGTCCCACGCGCAGGGCTGGTTGCTCCCGGAACCGGGATACGGAGCGTCGACCCGGCCCGAGCATTCATCGGGGGAACCGCCGTCCACCCGCACGTACCAGGTCGTGCCGCCCGCGCCGGCTGCCTGCACGGCAATGGCGATGAATTCCGAATCGGTGCCCCCGTGGCCGTCGTCCGCATAAAATCCCACGCCCGCGTACGTGCCTGTTTGGGCCGCCGTCGGCGTCCAACTGAACTGCGGGGCCAGAAAAACCGCCCCGGGCGGCAGATTGGACGCGGTGAAAATCACGGAATCGCCGTCGGCATCCGAGGCGTTCAGGGAGAATTGGAGTTCGTAGCCCACCCAAGCGGTTTGGTTGCCGATGGGAATGAAAACCGGCGGCTCGTTGGTGGGAACGGCGGCCACCACGATCTGGACGGTATCCGCATCCTCCAAGGCCTCGTCGTCCGTGACGGTCAGGACGACGAGATTCGTCCCCAACGGCAAGGCGACTTGCGCCAGTTCCCCGGTGGCCATCTGCACGCCGCCCGTGGACCAGGCGTACTGGATAATCGTCCCGTCCAGATCGTACGACGCGGAACCGTCGAGATCGGCGATTGCCCAGCCGTCCGCGTCGTCGTCCGTCAATTCCTGGTCCGGCCCGGCGTCGGCAATCGGCGGCACCTCGTCCGGCAAGCCGTAAACCACCTCCAGCGACGGCCGGTTCGATGCGGCGAGCGCGTCGCAGGTGAACAAATCGCCGCGCAGGGTGTCGTCCGTTTCGGCCTGCACCAGCCATCCCAGGTTGCTGGCGGGAACTTGGATGAAATCCTGCACGTCCGCCGCCACGTCCAGTTCGATCCACTCGCTTGTTCCGGCCACGTGAGCGGTCCGCGCCACCCCGCCGGTGACGTCGGTCACGCGCCCCTCCGCGCCGCTCCAAACCACGTTGGGCCGTTTGTAGGCGGCACAGCCCATCGCCGCGGCGGGATCGGCGGTCCCGTAATCGGCTTCGACGGCGTTGGTGTTTTCCTGCCAGAGGCCCGTCCCGTCGGGATCGAGCAGGCGATAGGCTTCGAGCTGGCCGGAATTCGTCTCGTTTTCGTCGGCGGCGAGCCAGATCCGCAGCGTGGCGGAAGAAACCGAAGCATAGGTCGGAATCGAAGAGAGGTCGAAACGCAACAGTCCGGCGCCTTCGCCGTCGGCCCAGCGCGGATCGAACGCCGCGTCGCGCCCGAGCGACTGCATGCCGTAGGTATAGCCCGAAAGCGAGCGCAGGGTGGAATCGGAGGCACCGGCATAGGCCGCCGAGGGCGAAACGCCGTTTTGGAAACGGCTCGTGACGACCCCCTGCCCGGTTCCTTCCCGGGCCAGCAAGATTCCGCACAACCCCGCCAGAATCACCGCCATTCGTTGCCGTCTGTCCAAGCACCTGTTTCCCATATCGCAACTCCCGCCTGTCTGGATAGCAAACCGACATGCCTTAGGCAAGCCTCCCCCCCGTCTCCGCCGCTTGACGCGGGGGACGTTTTGGCGCATCCTGCGGCCCATTATGAGCAAAAGCATCAACATGGAAACCTTGGCCTCCCTCTGCAAGCGGCGCGGCTTCATCTTCCAATCTTCGGAACTCTACGGCGGCATCAACGGTTTCTGGGACTACGGTCCGCTGGGCTGCGAGCTGAAGCGCAACATCAAGGACGCCTGGTGGAAAGCCATGGTCCGCAGCCGCGAGGACGTCGTGGGTCTCGAAGCTTCCATCATCATGCACCCGGCCATTTGGAAGGCGTCCGGCCACGCCGACGGGTTCGCCGACCCGATGGTGGACTGCAAGGACTGCCGCAAGCGTTTCCGCGCCGACCAGCTCTGCGAGGATCAAGGTCTGGAACTGGCCAAAAACGGAGCGGTTTTCACCCTGCCCGACGGCGTGAAATGCCCCGAGTGCGGCTCCAAGAACCTCACCCCGCCCCGCAGCTTCAACCTGATGTTCAAAACGTTCGTCGGCCCCGTCGAGGACGAGTCCAACGTGGTCTGGCTGCGCCCGGAAACCGCGCAAGCGATCTTCGCCCAATTCAACAACATCGTGGCCACCGCGCGCCAGAAAGTGCCCTTCGGCGTGGCGCAGATGGGCAAGAGCTTCCGCAACGAGATCAATCCGCGCAACTACACGTTCCGTTCGCGCGAATTCGAGCAGATGGAGCTGGAATTCTTCATCCGGCCCGACGAAGCCATCGAACTGATTTGCGGGAAGGTCACGACGCTGGCGGACAATCCCGACCTCGCCGGCGAACCGCAGGAAAGCTGGGGCTGGGAAGTCTGGCACCGCTATTGGGTCGAACAGCGCCTGTCCTGGTATCGCGCCATCGGCCTGCCGGCCGCCGATCTCGAGCAGTATTGGCAGGTCGGCGACGAACTCGCCCACTATGCCCGCGCCTGCGTGGACATCGAATACGCCTTCCCCTTCGGCGTGCAGGAACTCGAAGGCATCGCCGCCCGTTCCGATTTCGACCTGAGCCAGCACCAGAAGCACTCCGGCAAGGGCATGGACGTGTTCGACGAGGCCCTCAAGCAGGCCGCCGACAAGCTGGACGCCAGCGCCAAGGAGGCCTTCGTCCAAAAAGTCGTCGCCGACTGGACCGGCCGCGGCAAAACCGAGGAGGATGCCCGCGCGTTCGCGACGAAGCTCCTCGAAGGCAAATACGTGCCACACGTCATCGAACCCTCCGCGGGCACCGACCGCCTCGCGCTGGCGCTGCTCTGCAACGCCTACGACGAGGAAACCCTGACGGACGACAAGGGCAAGACCGACCAGCGCACCGTCATGCGCTTCCATCCGGCCATCGCCCCCATCAAGCTCGGCGTCTTCCCGCTGGTGAAGAACAAGCCCGAACTCTACGGCAAGGCCCGCGAGATCTTCGCCAAGCTCCAGCGCCGCTGGAACTGCTTCTGGGACGAGTCCGGCGCCATCGGCCGCCGCTATCGCCGCATGGACGAAGCCGGCACCCCTTGGTGCGTCACCGTCGATTTCCAGACGCTCGAAGACGGTACCGTCACGTTGCGCGACCGCGACAGCATGCAGCAGGAACGCTTGACGATTCCGGCCTTGATCGAGAAAATGGACGCGGCAATCGGATAAACCCTTGCCCAACCCGGGAGGCCCGCCATGTTCGTCAAAGTCAACTGCCAGTTTTGCCAGCAGCCGTTCGATTTCGACAGTTCCAGCGGTCTGCCCCAGATCGACTGTCCCCACTGCGGCAAGCAGAACGTGGTCGAGATGCCTTCCGCCGCGCCGAAAACCCTGACCGTCCAGCACGACGCCCCCAATCTGTCGGGCGCCAAGCCCTGTCCTTCCTGCCGGCATCAGGTCGCCCGGGACGCCGTGATCTGCGTGCATTGCGGCTACAATTTCGCCACCGGCAAAAAACCCGGCGAGAAAAATTGGTTCGCGGCGAATCTGGGGTTCATTCTCCTCCTTGGCGGCATCTTGATCGCGCTGGCGGCCGGCGCGGGCTATCTGTTTTGGCCCGAACCCGAAACGCCGCCGCCCGAATTCGCGCCGGCCGAAGAGCCGGCGACCGTCGCCCCGGCGCCGCAGGTCCAGCCGGATGCAACGGCCACCGAGACGAACGAGGCGATCCCAGAACCCCCCGCCTCCAAAAAGCCCGTCGCTGCGCCCAAACCCCCGCCCCCGCCCAAGCCGACTCCCGAAGAACTCGCCGCTCAAAAAGCCGAAGCCGAACGAGCTGCTTTCGCCGCCAAGAAGGCCCAGGCCGAGCGCACTCTCCGCTTGCAGCTTGCCAGCCGCGAACCGCTCTACAAGGTCAACGACGCCGTCGAGCTCCGCCGCAAAAACGGGGTTCTCGACAAAGGCACCTTCATGGGCTATGCGGGTTCGGGCGCGGATCGCGTGGCGTTGGTGGCCACGCCGCTCGGTCAAATCGGCGTGCCGCTGAACGTGCTGGACAACCCCTCGCGCCGCCGCATGGATCCCGACTACCGGGAAGCCTTCATCCAGCACCTGCTGAGCACGAAACTTCCCGAGCCCCCGGCCCAAACGCCCGCCGGGAAAAAGATCAACGATCTTTAATCCGGCCGGTCTTCCTTCTGCGGGAGCGCCCCGGATTGGGCGCGGCGGCGGAGCTGGCCGCAGGCGGCATCGACCCCTTTGCCTTTGGACTCGCGCAGGGTCCCTTCCACGCCGCGCGTTTCCAGCGCGCGCAGAAACGCCTCCAGCACGGGGCGGGGCGGGGCCTCCCCCGCGAATTCATCGACGGGGCTCAGCGGGATCAAATTCACGCGGCAAGGGAATCGCCGCAAACGCCCGGCGAGCTCTTCCGCGTCGCGGAGGGAATCGTTGACGCCTTTCACGAGCGTATATTCGAACGTGACGTGGCGCTTGGTTTTCGCCGTGTAGTCCGCGCATTCCCGCAGCAGCTCGTCCATCGGGTACTTGTTCTCGATCGGCATCAGCTTCCGGCGCAGATCCGGATTCGGCGCATGCAGGGAAACGGACAGCTCCACCTGGAGCCCCTCGCCCGCCAGCCGCCGGATGCCGGGCACGACGCCGCTGGTGCTCAAGGTGATGCGCCGCGCACCGATATTCAGACCGTCGGGATGGTTCAAGATCCGCACGGATCTGAGCGTTTCGTCGTAATTGTCGAACGGCTCCCCCATGCCCATGTAGACGACGTTGTCGGGGCGCTTGCCCAGCGCGACGGCGACGAGCTGCACCTGGGCGACGATTTCCCCGGCCGACAGGCCGCGCGCGAATCCGCACTTGGCGCTGGCGCAAAACGCGCACCCCATCTTGCAGCCGACCTGCGTCGATACGCAAACCGTGTTCCGCTCGCGCGCGGGGATCAGCACGGTTTCGACGCTTTCCCCGTCCGCCAGCCCGACGAGCCACTTGCGGGTGCCGCCGGGTTCGCCGGATTCCTTCAGGATCTTCGCGGGGGCCGGCGTATGGGTTTCCGCCAGCTTTTCCTTCAGCGCGCGCGGCAGATTTCCCATTTGGGCCCAGTCGGTCGCGCCTTGGATCTGGAGCCACTGCCACAGTTGCTTGCCGCGGAAAGCCGGCTGGCCCGCCGCCTGGCACAACGCCTGCAGCTCTTCGGGAAACAAGCCTTGAAGCGCGATTTTCATCTCATGCGAAACAAAAACGACGGGGCGCTGTGCGCGCCCCGTCCTGTCCCGTTTTGGCGTTGCCGCACATCCGATCAATAGCGGTAGTGCTCGGGCTTGTAGGGACCGTCCGCCGGCACGCCGAGATAGGCGGCCTGCTTGCGGTTCAGGCGGTCCAGCTTCACGCCGAGATGCCCGAGGTGCAGGCGCGCGACCTTCTCGTCCAGCTTCTTCGGCAAGGTGTAGACGCCGATCGGGTACTTGGCCGTGCGGGTGAACAGCTCGACCTGCGCCATGACCTGGTTGGTGAAGCTGTTGCTCATCACGAAGCTCGGATGGCCGGTGGCGCAGCCGAGGTTCACGAGGCGGCCTTCCGCCAGCAGCAACAGCGACTGGTCCTTCTTCGTCCAGATGCGGTGCACCTGCGGCTTGATCACTTCCCAGCGGTACTTCTTCATCGCCGCCGTCTGGATCTCGCTGTCGAAGTGGCCGATGTTGCAGACGATGGCCAGGTTCTTCATCTTCAGCATGTGCTTGTCGGTGATGACGTCGCAGCAGCCGGTCGTCGTCACGAAGATGTCGCCCTGCGTGCAGGCCTCGTCCATCGTCATGACCTCGTAGCCGTCGATCGCCGCCTGCAAGGCGCAGATCGGATCGATTTCCGTCACGATCACGCGCGCGCACTGGCCCTTCAGGGACTGGCACGAGCCTTTGCCCACGTCGCCGTAGCCGGCCACCACGGCCACCTTGCCGGCGATCATGACGTCCGTCGCCCGCATGATGCCGTCCACCAGCGAGTGGCGGCAGCCGTAGATGTTGTCGAACTTCGATTTCGTGACCGAGTCGTTCACGTTGAACGCCGGGAAAAGCAGTTCCTTGCGCTCCGCCATCTGGTAGAGGCGGTGCACGCCCGTCGTGGTTTCTTCCGTGACGCCCTTGATGCTCTTGGCCATCTTGAGGAAGCGGTCCGGGTTCTTCTTCACGGCCTTGCGGACCTGCGCCTTGAGGATTTCCTCCTCCTCGCTGTCGTACGGGCCGGCCAAGACCTTCAGGCCTTCCTTCACGGCCTTCACGCCGAGATGCACGAACAGGGTCGCGTCGCCGCCGTCGTCCAGGATCATGTTGGGCGCTTCCTTGCCCCAGTCGAGGATGCGGTCGGTGTATTCCCAGTATTCCTTGAGCGTCTCGCCCTTGACGGCGAAGACCGGCGTGCCTTTGACGGCCAGCGCCGCCGCCGCGTGATCCTGCGTGGAGAAGATGTTGCAGCTGGCCCAGCGGACGCGGGCGCCCAGCGCCTGCAGCGTCTCGACCAGGACGGCCGTCTGGATGGTCATGTGGATGGACCCGGAGATGCGGGCACCCTTGAGCGGCTTCGTCTTCGCGTATTCCGCGCGGACGCTCATCAGGCCGGGCATCTCGTGCTCGGCCAATTCGATTTCCTTGCGACCGAACGCCGCCAGGCTGAGGTCCTTCACCACCGCGTCCATCGTCTTTTTGCGCTTTGCCATCATCGACTCCTTTGAGGTTGAAAACAGGCCGGAACTATACCTTTCCCCCCCTGCCGATGCAAGGGCCGTTCGCCCGCGCCCCGGGAATCGCGGTTGGCCGCGCCCGCGGCGCGGCTCGCGCCGAAAACCCCCGTTTTTCCACGCTACGTAAAAACTTTGGCCGATTTTTCCACGCTACGTAAAAACTTTGGGGAATTTTTCCACTACCGTCCCATAGGAATCGGGTGGGGATAAAGAAAAGGCTGGTTTG
>CALMNW010000062.1 GCA_937872095.1 uncultured Verrucomicrobiota bacterium | reverse complement strand
GCCATCCGGCGCGGGCGCAGCCGCGCCATCCTCGCGGGCCGGCCGGCCGCCGTCGGGCCCGCCCCGGGCACCCCGGTCGCGCCGGCGGTCCCGGTCGCGCCGGCGGTCCCGGCCGCCCCGGTCGCCGCCGCGCTCCCCGCGGTCGCCGCCGCGGTCGCCGCGCTCCCCGCCGGGCAGGCCGCCCTGCAGGAACGCCTTGCGGAACGTGCTGCTGCACAGCACCGAAATTCCGGCTTCCGTCGCCCGGCTTTCCATCGTCACGCCCGAGCTCACCAGCGCGCAGCCTTCGCTCTTGCAGAGCTTCAGCGCCAGCGCCACGAGCTGTTCGTTGTCCGGCGCGAAATAGACCTTCACGCCGTTGAATTCGCCGCCGTGTTCCACTTCGCGCAGCGCGCGATCGCTTTCGAACACCGCCAGGATCGTCAGGCCTTCCTGTTTGGCCACGCGCGCCAGCGCGTTCAGCATCTGCACTTGATCGCGCGGCGCCATGCGCCGCCCGGTCTTCTCGTCCACCAACCG
The DNA here is from genome assembly GCA_937872095.1 of uncultured Verrucomicrobiota bacterium. GTDB lineage: Bacteria > Verrucomicrobiota > Kiritimatiellia > CAIQIC01 > Lenti-01 > Lenti-01. The sequence goes on along the minus strand of CALMNW010000062.1, from coordinate 16,228 downwards.
CGCTCCGTCCACCACGTAGGTCCGGGTGTCCCGGCGGGCCGATCCGGCGGCCGGGGCGAAGAGCGATTTGATCGCATTCATGAAGCTCATTCGAACTTCCATCCTTCTTTTCTACTCGTTGTCCCGGGACGACTTCTGCCGCGGCCGCAATCCGAAACCAACCCCAACCCCGTCCTCTTGGCTCCCTCCCCGATGTCTGCGCGCCGTCCGTCGCATCGTCCTACGCTTTCCCGGACAAACATGGGGCGCAATCTACGCTCCCTCCCCCCCGCCCCGCAAGCCCTGATTTCGGCCCCTCCCACTCTTAATTCTTCATTCTTAATTATGAATTGCTTACTCTCCCCCCCATGACGACGCCTTTCGCCCGCCTCGAACTCCTGCTCGGCCCCGACGCCCTGCCGCGCCTGGCCCGCGCCCGCGTCGTCGTCGCCGGCCTCGGCGCCGTCGGCGCGGCCGCCGCCGAGTCTCTCGTCCGCTCCGCCGTCGGCCACCTGACCCTCGTCGATTTCGACGAAATCCGCCCCTCCAACCTCAACCGCCATCCCTTCGCTTTCCAGTCCACCCTCCGCCAGCCCAAGGCCGAAACCGCCGCCCGCTTCCTGCGCGACGTCAACCCCGACGCCGAAATCGCCCCCGTTTCCGTCTTCCTCGACGCCAAAACCTCGCCCAAGCTGTTCGCCGACCATCCCTGCGACGTCCTGATCGACGCCATCGATTCCCTCCTCCCCAAGACCGAACTCCTTCTCGCCGCCCGGCAGGCCCAGATCCCCTTCGTCCTGACCTGCCTCGGCGCCGCCCGCAAGCTCGATCCCACCCGGTTCGTCGCCGCCGACCTGGCCGATTCCCACACCTGCCCCCTCGCGCGCCTCCTGCGCAAGCGCCTCGCCAAGCGCGGGGGCACCGCCGGCATCCGCGCCGTCTTCTCCACCGAACCGCCCGCCGATCCCCTCGAATCCGTCGAACCCGCCGCCGACTTCTACGTCCGGGGACGCCTCCGCCCGCCCATGGGCTCCCTCCATGCCGTCACCGCCGCCGCCGGCCTCCTGGCCGCCCGCGAAACCCTCCGCTTCCTCCTGGAGCCCCCATGTCCCCCTCCGGTTTAATCGCAGATCGAACGTTTTTACGTAGCGTGGAAAACTTTTTTCCACACCGTGGAAAAATCGACCAAAGTTTTTACGTGCTACGTAAAAATCCCCGAAAGTTTTTACGTAGCGTGGAAAAACCGCAAGCCGCGAGCCCCCGCGCCACGCCATGATCGCCCGCGAACAACGCACCGTCGCCGGCACCGGCGAGCGCCTCGACCGGCATCTGCTGCGGCTCTTCCCGTGGCTGGATCGAACCGTCGTCCAGGAGCTGATTTCCGCCGGCCACGTGACCCTCAACGGCCGTCCCGCCAAAAAAGGCGCCAAGCTCGTCGCCGGCGACGTCCTCGACTGCCGCGACGTCCCCGAACCCGCCGATCTCAAGCTGCAACCCAATTTCGACCTGCCCCTCGCCGTGCTTTACGAAGACGACGCCGTCCTCGCCCTCGACAAACCCGCCGGCCAGCCGACCCACCCCCTTCGCCACGCCGAAACCGACACCCTCGCCAACGCCCTCGTCGCGCGATTCCCCGCGCTGGCCGAGATCGGCGACGACCGCTTGTTTCCGGCGCTCCTGCACCGCCTCGACACGCAAACCTCCGGCCTCGTGCTCGCCGCCAAGACCGCCGCCGCCTACGCGAATCTCCGCGCGCAGTTCCGGCGCTTCACCGTCCAGAAGCATTACGTCGCCCTCGTCCACGGCCGCGTCGAAAAGCCCGGTCGCCTCGACGCGCCGCTCACGCACCAAACGCGCAGCCCCTGCAAGATGGCCGTCGCGCGCAACCCCGACAAGGTACCGAAGAACGACTGCTTCGCCGCCGAAACATCGTGGGTTCCCCTGGAAACCGGCCGGGAATTCTCCCTGCTCGACGTGACGATCTATACCGGCGTCACGCACCAGATCCGCTGCCATCTCGCCGCCGCGGGCCACCCCATCGTCGGCGATTCCCTCTACGGCTCGCCGCTGGCCGCCCCGCGCCATTGGCTGCACGCCGCGCGGATCATCTGCACCCATCCCGCCACCGGCAAATCCCTCGACGTCGCCTGCCGCCTGCCCCCCGATTGGCCACCCACACGCTAAATTGCGGGTCAAGCCTGCCGGTCACGGACCCGGGGGCAGGCAGATCCGAAAACCGTAGAATTTAGATCTGATTCCCGGATCGATATTGCCGCGCATAGCGGAACGGCACCCACCTGCATAGCCACCCCAACACCCGCCGCGCATCACACGGGAAGTTCCTCTTGTTGCCCCTTTCGGATCCAACACCTCGCTAGGATCGCTTTCCATCCAATCCAAACAACACTCCCAAGCATTCCCGTACAGGTCGTACACACCCCACGCATTGGGAAGGTAGCTGCCCGCCTTAGCCGATCCCTCGCTAGCATCAACGTCTCGGGGGACATAGCCTTCATTGCCCCCATTAAATGCGTATCGTCCCAACTCTGCCACGTGCATGTCGTTGCTGGTGGTGGTCAATTCATATCCCGAGTACAACGCCGATGTCGTCCCGGCCCGGCAGGCGCGTTCCCACTGGGCCTCCGTCGGCAGGTCGAACGACTGCCCCGTCTTCGTCCGCATCCGCCCCATGAACGAGTTGGTATCCACGTTGCCGTCCGCCGGCCAGTTCGTGCCCGCGATCGTCCCTCGGATGTCATTGTAGCTGACCTTTTCCACCGGGCGGCTGTCGCGGCAGGTCGTGTTCGTGAAGTTGCTGGGCCAGTTTCCCATCACCCGCTCCCACTGTTTCTGAGTCACCTCAAACACGCCGATGTAGTAGTCCTGCGTCAATGTCACGGTGTGTTGTGGCTCGTCGCTGTCGCGCCCGAGCTCGTTCGTGGGCGAGCCCATCGTGAAGTTTCCGCCCGGAATCCGCCGCAGCACCAACTTCGTTGTCTTGTATTCGTCCACCCACCCGCCCGGGGGCATATAGGAGAGATGACTCACCGGATAGTTCGTGGCATCCGGCCCGTCCGAAAGGTCCACCACCAGATAATCATTGCTGGCCGCCACGCAATAAAAAGTAGTGGGTTCATCCATGCTGAAAAGGCTTGAACCTTGCGCATCTGCAAATACCACGCAGTCGGGCATCCGGTTGCTCCAAGCCGGCTCCATCAGATCCGGCGTGCTGAACACATAATAGGGATTTCCCGGAATACACTTCCATTCTAGGCGAAGTGAATTTGCCTCCGCCTGCACGTTCGTCAGTTGCCCGAAGGCCGAAACGGAAAGTCCGCACATCAGTCCCCAACAAACCAGCCCTGTTTTCATGCCTCTTCCTCAATTCAAACGACCTGTTTTTTGCATTATGCTCACCCCCTCAGGACTCCGTCAAATTCTTTGCAACGGCGGATATTTGCCCCCCCCCGATTGGCCCGCGACGAAATAGCCGGCAATATTTTCGGCTGCTCGTCCGTCTTCTGGGATATGAAGAGCCCGTCCATCGCCGCCGGATTGCTCGTTTTCGCCGGATCCCTTTGCGACGCCATGGATTTTCCGCTCGTCGACACCGGCCAAGCCGATTGCTACGACACCAACGTCGTCGTGGCTCCGGCCGCCCCCGGCGCGGCCTTTGCCGGCCAAGACGCGCAATATGCCGGCGCGCCACCGGCCTATGCGTTCGGGACCACCGGCTTGACCGTCGATGATCTGAACACCGGCCTGACCTGGACCCGCTCGCCCGATTGGAATGGCGACGGCACCATCGACGTCACCGACAAATTCTCCCAAGCTTCCGCCGTCGCTTATGCCGCCACGCTGAATTCGCAGAACTACGGCGGGTTCTCCGACTGGCGCCTGCCGTCGATCAAGGAACTGTATTCGCTCATGGATTTCCGCGGGGTAGACATCAGCGGCAACGACACGACCAACCAGCCGCCGTTCATCGACACCAACTACTTCGCGTTCGGCTACGGCGACACCAACGCCGGCGAACGGCTCATCGACGCCCAGTTCGCCACGACCACGCTGTACGTGGACGTCGTCATGAACGGCCAAGCCGCCATGTTCGGCCTGAACCTGGCCGACGGCCGCATCAAGGGCTATCCCGTCGTCGGCAAAAACTACTACGCCTACTTCGTGCGCGGAAATACCCATTACGGCGCGAACGCGTTTCTCGACAACGGCGACGGCACCGTCACCGATCTCGCCACCGGCCTCATGTGGCAACAGGCCGATAACGGCACCGGCCTGACCTGGCAAGCGGCGCTGGCCTACGCGGAAAACCTGCAGCTCGCCGGCTGGCAGGACTGGCGGCTGCCCAACGCCAAGGAACTCCAAAGCCTCGTGGACTACACTCGCGCGCCCGGCATCACCGCCTCCGCCACGATCGACCCGGTTTTCGCCTGCACGGCCATCACGGACGAAGCTGGCCAGGCCGACTTCCCCTGGTACTGGACGTCCACCACCCACGTCGGCAGTTCCCTGGTGCCGGGCAACCACGCCGCCTACGTCTGCTTCGGCCGCGCCCTCGGCTACTTCATGGGCGCCTGGCGCGACGTCCACGGCGCGGGCTGCCAGCGCAGCGATCCCAAAGGCGGCAGCCTGTCCGACTGGACCTACGTGTCCTCCGGCTACTACAACGCCATCGCCCCCCAAGGCGACGCCGTCCGCCTCTTCAACTTCGTCCGTTGCGTGCGCGCCGGCGCGACGCCCCCCGCCGCGGACGCCGACGCCGACGGCATCCCCGACTGGACCGAGTACGATTACGCCACCAACGCCACCGCCTTCAGCGCTTCCGGCGACGAAGACGGCGATGGCTTCCCCAATCTGTCCGAAATCGGCGCCGGCACTTCCCCGGTCGACGGCGATTCCCTGCTGGCGCTGGATTCCGTGACCGCGGACGGCGGCACCAACGCCGTCGTTTCCTGGCAGAGCGCCTTGGGCCAGACATACCGCTTGAGTTGTGTGACGAACCTGACCGGCGACGCTTTCACCGCCGTCGTCGCCAGCGGACTCCCCGCCACGCCCCCGCTCAACATCCACACCGCCGCCGTCCCTGCCGGCGGCGCGCTCTTTTTCCAGGTCGCGGCCGAATAGTTCCGCTCCTTGGCTAGGCGACGGTCGCCGTGCTAGGCTTCCTCCATGCCTTCGTCCGCGCCCATCCTCGTCGCCGCGATCAACGCGCGGCACAGCCATGCCTCCATGGGCGCGCGCTGCCTGCTGGCGAATCTGGGCGAGCTGCGCGCGCAGGCCGATCTGGCCGAATTCACGATCCAGCAGTCCGCCGCCGAAATCGCCGCCGAAATCGCCGCGCGATCCCCGAGAATCCTCGGCCTCGGCGTCTATATTTGGAACGTCGCGCGCGTCGCGGAATTGCTTCCCCTCCTGCGCCGGCAAACACCGCAAACGAAGATCGTCCTCGGCGGCCCCGAAATCACGGAAGCCACCGCCGGCGCCGACGTCTTGCTCTTCGGCGAAGGCGATCTCGCCTTTGCCACGCTTTGCCGCGATCTGCTCGCTGGCCGGGCGACGGAGCGAATCCTGCGTCCGCCCCCGCCCGCGCTCGCCGAGATCCAGACGCCCTACGACGAATACACCGACGACGATCTGGCCCACCGTCTGCTCTATGTTGAATCCTCCCGCGGCTGCGCGATGCGCTGCGACTACTGCGTTTCGGCCAACGACGAAGCCGTCCGCTATTTTCCCATGCCGGCGCTGTTGGCCGCGTTCGACCAGCTGCTTGCGCGCGGCGCGCGGCAATTCAAGTTTTGCGACCGTTCGTTCAACCTCGACGTGCCGCGCGCCGTCGAAATCCTCGCGTTTTTCCGCGAGCGGCTGCCGCGCTGCCCCGGCCTTTTCCTCCATTTCGAGATGCTGCCCGACCGCTTTCCCGCCGAACTGCGCGAAGCTCTCGCGGCGTTTCCGCCGCGATCGCTCCAGCTCGAAATCGGCCTGCAATCGCTGAATCCCATTGTGCTCGCGACCATCCGCCGCCCGCAGGATCTCGACCGCGCCGCCGACAACCTGCGCTTCCTGCACGAACGCACTCCGGCCTGGCTGCACGTCGATCTGATCGCGGGCCTGCCCGGCGAAACGCCGGAAAGCTTCGCCGCCGGCTTCGACCGTCTGTTCGCCCTCGGTCCGCACGAAATCCAGCTCGGCATCCTGAAGAAGCTCCCCGGCGCGCCCATCGCGCGCCACGACGACGAATTCGCCATGCGCTACGATCCGGCGCCGCCCTACGAAGTCCGCGCCACCCGCGATTGGCCCGCCGCGGAACTCGCCCGCATCGCGCGCGCCGCGCATTGGTGGGACGCCATCGTCGCTTCGCAGCGGTTCATTCCGGCCGCGCCGCTGATCTGGCGCGGCCAGCCGTCCGTGCTCGGCGCCTTCATGGAGCTGGCCGATGGACTGGGCGCGCGCTTCCCGCGCGAACACGGCGTGCCGCTGGCCGATCTCGTTGTCGCGCTGTTCGACTTCCTGACGCAAGTCCGCGGCATCGCGCCGGCCGATGCCGCGGACGCCCTGCTGCGCGGCTATCGCCACGCCGGCGCACGCGACGTTCCCGCCGCCCTGGCGCCGCATGCCCCCGCCGATCTGCCGCCGCCGACCCGCGGCCTCCCCAAGCCTCTTCGCCGCCAATTCCTCCGCTGGTCATGGGAGGAATTCGCGCGGCGGAGTTGTTTTCAGGTCGCACCTGATCTAGACTGGATCCATTAAAGGACAACCCGTGAAATTGGCGATCTTCCAATCCGTAATGGCCGGCCTCAACCGCCACAAAGTCCGCTATCTGTTGGTCGGCGGCATGGCGGTGGTCGCCCACGGCTATGGCCGCATGACCTACGACATCGATCTGGTCATCCGTCTGACCCCTACCAACGTGCGCAAGACGTTCGCCGCGCTGAACGAACTGGGCTTCAAACCCCGGATCCCCGTCGCGCCTGCGGAATTCGCGGATCCGAAGACCCGGGCTCGCTGGGCTCGCGAAAAACACATGGTCGTGCTCAACTTCTTCCCCAAAACCGGCGATCCGCTGACGGTCGATCTGTTCGTGGCCGAACCTTTCCCCTTTGCCAGCGCATACGCGAAAGCCGAGATTTCCGCGGTGAACGGCATCCCGTTCCGATTCGTGGATCTCCGCACCTTGATCGACATGAAACGCAAAGCGGGCCGCCCGGTGGATCTTGAAGACGTCCGGCATCTGGAACAATTGGCGGCCGACCATGGCTAAAAAATGGCAAATCCACAAAGGCGCGCGCGATTGGGAAGCCGACTGGTCCGGCGATGCCCGTTTCCATCTGCGGCATTTCCGCGCCTTGCCGATGGAAAAGAAAATCCAGGCCGTGGAAGAAATGTGCGCCTTGTCCGCCACGCTCAAGGAACAACGCGGAAACTACCGGGCCAAACGCAAACGGAAATCCAACCAATAGCGGCGGAGCCCATGTCCATCATCCCGTAAATCCTGTTAATCCCGTCTAGGATGGATCTCTCTGCCTACACCCCCTGCCGCCTGTGTCCGCGCCTGTGCGGCACCGACCGCCTCGGCGGCGCGCCGGGCGTCTGCAGCGAAACCGCCGAACTGCGCATCGCTTCCTGGGGACCGCATCTGGGCGAGGAACCGTGCTTCACCGGCGCGCACGGCTCGGGCACGATTTTCTTCTCCGGCTGCTCCTGCCACTGCTTCTTCTGCCAGAACTGGCAGATTTCCAACGCCCGCGGCAAGGGCGAGTCCGTCTCCGCCGAGGAATTCCACCGCCTGGCTCTTGGCCTGGTCGAGACCGGCGTCCACAACCTGAATTTCGTCACCCCCGACCATTTCTGGCCGCACGTCGAAGCGCTCTGCGCCCGCCTGCGCGCGGAAGGCATCGAAATCCCGTTCCTTTTCAATTCGTCCGGCTACCAACTGCCGGCCATGGTGCCGCGCTACGCCGCCCAAATGGATGTTTTCCTGCCCGATTTCAAGTTCGCCGATCCCGTTTTGGCGCGGCTCGTCATGCGCGACGAACGCTATCCTGAAATCGCGCTCGAAGCCCTGCGCATGATGGTCGCGGAAAAAGGCTTCCTCGAACCGTTCGATCCCTCCGGCACCGAGCTCGCCCGGCGGGGCGTCCTCGTGCGCCATCTCGTCCTGCCCGGCCACGTCGAAAATTCCTTGCGCGTCCTCGAACGGCTGCGCGAAGAATTCGGCCGCTGGCTGCCGCTGTCGCTGATGAGCCAATACGCGCCGACGCCCGCCGCGCAAAGCCGCCCGCCGTTCGATCGCCGGCTCGCGCCGGAAGAATACCAGGCCGCCCTCGACCACGCCCAGGAACTCGGCTTCGAGAATCTCCTGATCCAGCCCCTTGCCGCCACCGACGACTTCCTTCCCGATTTCGACCGCGACAAGCCGTTCAGGGGAAATCCGTAGACTTCACGTTCCCGCGGCGCGGAAATCCGTCGATGCGTTCTACTTGCTCGCGCGTCCCTTGCGGAGTTGACAAGCCCTCCCCCTCTTTCGGATGATATTGGGTTTCATTCCATTACAAATCCGAGGGACCCCATGAAAACAAACGTGAAATGGATCGTTGCCGGCCTCTGGATGGCAGGAGCCCTGTTCGCCCAAGCGGGCGATGCGCTCTCGATCAAAGGTTCCGACACCTTCGGCAAGGAATTGGGTCCCCCGCTGATCGCCGCTTTCCAGGCGCAAAACGCCGGAACGGAAATCGAATTGACCAGCCTCGGCTCGGCCTCGGGCATCGCCGATCTGCTGGAAGGCACCTGCGACGTCGCGGCATCCACCCGCTCGCTGGACGAAACCGAACAGCGCATGGCCCGCTCCAAGGGCATCGAGCTGAAATCCGCCATCGCCGGCTATTATGGCCTGGCCGTCGTCGTGAACGCGAATAATCCGCTGAAAGACCTCTCGGATGCCGCGGTCCTGAACGTTTTCGCCGGAAAGGCGACGAATTGGAAACAGGTCGGCGGACCGGATCGTCCCATCGAGGTGTTGATCCGCGACGCTTCCGGCGGTTCCCATTTGGGCTTCCGGGAATTGGCGACGGGCAACCAGCCCTATGCGGCCCACGCCCAGGGGTTCGCCAGCTTCGAGGAACTTGCCCAAGCCGTGGCCGTCCGGCCCGACGCCATCGGCTACGTCGAAATGAACCTGGTGAGCCAGCCCGGAATCCTCGCGCTGTCGATCAACGGCATCCCGCCGAACGAGATCACCGTCCAGAAGGGCACGTATCCCTACGTGCAGCCCGTTTGGTTGTATGCCCGCGAAAAATCCGCCAACGCGTTCATCGAACGGTTCTTCCAGTTCGTCCGCTCCAAGGCGGGACAGCAGATCGTGAAGTCCGTCGGCTTCGTCCCGGTCGATCTGGTCCAGCTGGACGGAAGCGGGGCCTTCTTCCTGGCGTTCCAGGTGCTCGGCGGACTGGCGCTGTTCATCTTCGGCATGAACATCATGAGCGACGGCCTGCGCGAGGCGGCCGGCCAAAAGCTGCGCGGCGTCCTGTCGGTGATGACCACCCGCAAGCTGTCGGGCATCGGGCTCGGTACGGCGCTGGGCACGTTGGTGCACAGCAGCGCCACGACCGTCATGCTCGTCGGGTTCATCAACGCGGGCCTGATGAATCTCGTCCAGGCGGTCCCGGTCATGCTCGGCGCGAACATCGGCACGTCCCTTTCGATGCAGCTCATTTCGTTCAGCCTCGGCAAGTTCGCCCTGTTCGCCGTCACCGTCGGCTTCCTCATCAGCATGGTGGCGAAAACCACCAAGCGGAAAAAGCTCGGGTTGTCCCTGATGGGCTTCGGCCTGCTGTTCCTCGGCATGACGCTGATGAGCGACGCCATCAAGCCGCACCGCGAGTTGCTCAAGCCCATCATGGCCTCCATCAGCGGCGAAACCGCCCAGGGGCTGGTGCTGGGCATCCTGATGGCCACCTTGCTGACCTCGATCATCCAAAGCAGCGGCGCCACCATCGGCATGGCGTTCGCGCTCGTCCAGGCCGGCGTGCTCACCAGCGTCGAGCAGACCATGCCGATCATCCTGGGCGCCCACATCGGCACCTGCGCCACCGCGCTGCTGGGCAGCATCGGCACCAGCATCAGCGCCAAGCGCCTGGCCTACTCCCACCTGATCTTCAATCTTCTGAACGTCACGGCGGCCTCCCTGCTGAAAGGACCGCTGGTGGCCTTTCTCGTCTGGATGTCCCCCGGCAACGTCCTCCGCCAATCCGCGAACCTCCACACCACCGTCATGGTCGTCGCGTCGCTGGTGATGCTGCCGCTTTCCGCCCTCTACGCCAACTTGATCACCCGCACGTTCCGCAGCCGCAAGCCCGAACCCGAACCGAGCTATCTCGACGACAAGTTGCTGGACTACCCCGAACAGGCCATCTGCGCCAGCATCCGCGAGCTGCAGCGCGTCGCCCGCATCTGCGCCAAGAGCCTGCGCCTCGCCGGCCAGACCATTCTGTTCGCCCAGACGCCGGACGACATCCACGCCATCAAGCTCAACGAGCAGGTCGTCAACGACGTCAAGGCGGCGATGAAGGAATACCTCGCCAGCCTCACCCGCCGCTACCTGTCCAAGCGGCAAGCCATCCTCATCCAGCACCTCGACCGCTGCATGAGCGACCTCGAGCGCATCGGCGACCACATCGAGACCATCTGCAACCTGTCCCTGCGCCGCCAGAAAGTGCCCGAAGCCGTGGTCGACAAGGAGTCCTTCGACACCGCCTTCCGGCTCTACGAAAACGCCCTCCATCTGTTCAAGCTGGTCATCGACTCCCTCGATCCCGACAAGGAGAACATCCAGGAAATCGCCGCGCAGATCCTGCAGGCGCGCGACGACTACATGCAGGCCAGCCTCGACACCCGCGCCATGTTCACCGAGAAGGTCGCCCAGCGCCTCATCACCCCGATCGCCGGCATTTTCTTCAGCGAATACATCGCCGCGCTCGACCGCATCGTCAAGCATTCCAAGACCATCGCGCTCGCCGAGAAGCAGCCCCAGTTCTGGATCAAGCGGACCAAGCTCGAAAAACACGTCGATCTGGCTCCCGAGCCCGCCCTCCAGAAACTCGTCGATCCCAAGGATTATCTTTCCCGGCTCCAGGCCGAGGATTATCTGTAGCGACCGGATCCGCGCTTCGCGGAGATTGACAGGATCGCGTTCCTCGCGGAGAATGGCCGCCGTCTCCGGAGGACTCTTCTATGGATGGAAGCCAACTGTTTTTTCTGATCTTCGCCGTGCTGGGCGGCTTGGCTTTGTTCATCCTCGGCATGAGCATCATGTCCGACGGGCTGCGCGTCGCGGCCGGCCCTGGATTGCGCACCCTGTTGTCCAAGGCGACCGCGAACCGCTTCGCGGGCCTGGCCCTCGGCACGTTGCTGGGATTTCTGGTCCATTCCTCCGCCGCCTCCGTCATGCTCGTCGGATTCCTCAATGCGGGCCTCATGACCCTCGCGCAGGCCGTCGCCCCGATGCTCGGCACCAATCTGGGCACCTCGCTGTCCATGCAGCTCGTGTCGTTCCGCCTGACGGACTACTGCTACGTCGGCATCGTCGCGGGCCTGGTGTTCCAGATGGCCGCGCCCAACCCGCGCGCCAAGGCCATTGGCCGCGCGCTGGTCGGGTTCGGCCTGTTGTTCCTCGGCATGAAGACCATGAGCGAAGCCATCGCGCCGCACCGCGATCTGCTCCGGCAATATCTGGCCGTCATCGATGGCGAGACCTTGTCCGGCCGGCTCCTGGGCGTCGGACTCGCCTTTGGCCTCACGGCCATCATCCAAAGCAGCGGGGCCACGATCGGCATGGCCTTCGCGCTGGCCGACGCCGGCGTCTTCGACACCCTTTGGCAAACCTATCCGATCGTCATCGGCGCCCAGATCGGCACCTGCGCCACCGCCCTGCTGGGCTCCATCGGCACCGGCATCGATTCCCGGCGCGCGGCGACCGGCAACTTGCTCACCAACGTGGTGAACGCCGGCATTTCCATCGCCTTGGCGCCCCTGTGGGTGCCGCTGTTCGCGCGCACGTCGCCCGACCTCGTGCGGCAGACCGCCAACACGCACACGCTTCTCATGATCCAGAACTGTCTGGTCTTCATGCCCATCGTCCCGCTCTACGCGATCCTGCTGCGCAAGATCGTCCCGTCCAAGGCGGCGGCGCCGGAACCGTCGCACCTCCTGCCCGGACACCTCGACTATCCCGAACAAGCCATCGCCGCCTGCCTGCGCGAATTGCGCCGCGTGGCCAAGCTCGGCCTGCACAGCCTGCGGCTGGCCGGCCAAACCATCCTCTTCTCTTCTACTCCCAAAGACGTCCAGACCATCCGCCTGAACGAACAGGCCATCAACGAAATCAAGCTGGCCATGAAGGACTATCTCGGGTCGATCGTCCGGCGACGCCTTTCCAAGCGCCAAGCCATTCTCGTCCAGCACGTCGACCGCTGCATGTCCGACCTCGAGCGCATCGGCGACCACGTCGAAACCCTGTGCAACCTGTCCTTGCGCCGGAAAAAGGCCCCCGAAGCCATCGTGGACGAAGATTCCTTCGGAAAATTCTTCCGCCTCTACGAATCCGCTTTCCACATTCTCCGGCAAATCGCCGCTTCCTTCGACCCCGACCAGGAAGACGTCGCGGAAATCGCCTCGCAGATTCTCCAGGCCCGCGACGTCCACGTGCAGGCCAGTCTCGAAGTCCGAACCTTGTTCGACGAAAAGGTCTCCCGCCGCGAAATCACTCCCTCCGCCGGCATTTTCTTCGGCGAATACGTCGCCGCGATCGACCGCATCGTCCGGCATAGCCGCAACATCGCCCTTTCCGAACAGCAACCCCAGTTCTGGATCAAACGCTCCAAGCTCGAGAAGCATATGGATCTGGCTCCGGAACCCGAGGATCTGCCGCTCGTCGATCCCCAGCACTTCCTTGCCCGGCTGCAAGACGAAGACGATTCCTAGCCGCCGGCGATTTCCTTCTCCCGAGCAGCGCGCGGAGAATGGCTTGCCTTTGGATGGCGAACAGGTGCATCGTAAAAGGTTTGCCGCGCGGGGCATGATCCGCCGGCGAGGAGTCGACGATGAGCACATATGAAATCGCCATGCTGTTGTTCCAGGTCCTGGGCGGCCTGAGCCTGTTCATCTACGGCATGCACGTCATGACCGGCAGCCTGCGCACGGCCGCCGGCAGTTCCCTGCGCACCATTCTGGCGCGCGCCACCCGCAGCCGGCCTCAAGGCGCCGTCTTCGGCACGACCGTCGGCTTCCTCGCGCATTCCGGCGCGGCCGTCGCCATGCTGGCGGGCTTCATCAACGCCGGCGTCATGACCCTCGAACAGGCCATCGCCCCCGTCTTCGGCGCCAACATCGGCACGTCCCTCTCCATGCAGCTGATTTCGTTCCACATCGCCGACTACTGCTGGGCGGCCATCGGCATCGGCTTCCTGCTCGACGCCCTGATCCCGTCCGAGCGCTGGCGCAAGCTCGGCGGCGCCCTCATCGGCTTCGGCCTGCTGTTTCTCGGCATGGACACGATTTCCTCCGGCATCGCCCCCCACAAGGACGCCCTCGCCCCCTTCCTCTCCCACATCCGCGGCGACGTCTGGACCTATCGCCTCCTCGGCGTGGCGATCTCCGCCCTGCTCACCGCCCTGCTGACCTCCTCCGGCGCGATGATCGGTCTGTGCTTCGCACTCGTCACCGCCGGCGTGTTCACCCGTTTCGACCAAGTCGCCGTCGTCGTGCTGGGCGCGCATATCGGCACCTGCATCGTGCCCATCATGGCGGCCATTCCCATGCGCATCGGCGCCTGGCGCGCCGCCATCGCCCACCTGTTCTTCAATCTGCTCAACGTCGGCCTCGCCCTGCTGGCCTGGCCGCTCGTGGTCTGGGCCTGCGAGGCCTCCTCCCCCGGCAACCTCCTCCGCCAGGCCGCCAACCTCCATACCTTCGTGATGGTGGCGGCCACGCTGCTTCTCCTGCCGTTTACCGGTCTCTTTACCCGGCTCGTTCGCTTCGCCACGCCGTCCAAGGAACCCACGCCGGCGCCGTCTTTCCTCGAGGACAAGCTGCTCGCCAAGCCCGAACAGGCCTTGGCCGCCGTCATCCGCGAACTCCGCCGCATGGCCGAAATCTGCGTCGACAGCATGCTCCTCAACGGCGAACTCATCCTGAATCCCACCCGCAAGACCTTCCGCCGGCTTCTCTCCAACGAAGACGTCATCAATGAAGTCCGCCAATCCATGGGCGACTATCTGAACCACCTCACCCAGCACTACCTCTCCCGCCGCCAAACGCTGTTCCTCCAGCACCTCGACCGTTGCATGAAGGACATCGAACGCATCGGCGACCACCTCACCCACATCGGCGAAACCTCCGTCGAGCGCTTCAAGGTCGCCGAAGCGCTCCTGCCCGAAGATCTGTTCCGCGTCTGGTTCACGTTGTTCTGCACCGCGAAGCGCGTCGTCGTCCTGATGGCCCGCTCCTTCGACCCCGACAGCGCCTCGTTCCAGAACGTCGCCCTCGAAATCCTCCGCGCACGCGACGTCTACATGATCCAGTCCATGGACGCCAAAGCCGAATTCGCCGGCGCCGCCCGCGACAAGCGCATCACGCCCGTCGGCGGCTATTATCTCGGTCGCTACATCGAAGACCTCGATCGGCTCGTCCGCCGCGCCAAATCCATCGCCTTCGCCGAACGCCAACCCGACTTCCGGGTCAAGCAGGCCAAGTACGAAAAGGACGTCCAGGAAGCGCTCGCCTACGCTCCGCAGACGCGCGTCGAACCCCGCGACTATCTGTCCCTTCTCCAAAAGGACACCCCCTTCGACGACTCCGACCTTCCCGAAGAAACCCGGCCCGTCATCCCCGCCCAATCCCCCCACCAGGCCCCGCCCGACGAGCAACCGCAGACCTGAAGCGACCTCCCGCGGTCCCGGTTTCCGGCATTCGTGTTCCACGCCGTGGAAAACCTTAACCGCTCCCCATCCCCCCGACGGGGTCGTCGGGGCTCCAAAGAAATGGGACGATCGGGCTGCTTGGAGCCGGGACGACTTCGTCCCGGTCTTCTACGGAAACCAGCTTCAGCCCTGCAGCTTCCGCCGCAGGGTTTCCGCCGCGAGCTGCGGGTTGGCTTTGCCGCGCGAGAGCTTCATCACCTGGCCGACCAGGAACATCAGCGCCGCTTCCTTGCCGCCGCGGAATTCCGCCGCGACCTTCTCGTTGGCCGCGATCGCCTGCTCCGCGAAGCCGTCGATGGCTCCCGTGTCGCTGACCTGCGCCAGGCCTTTTTCCTTCACGATCGCGGCGGGATCCCCGCCCCGGTCGAAGAGGATCTGGAAGACTTCCTTCGCCGCCGGCATGTTGATCGTCTTGGCGTCCACCAGGGCGATCAGCGCCGCCAGCGCCTCGGGCGCGATCTTCGCGTCGGCGATGGTCTCGCCCTTTTCGCCCAGCGCGCGCAACAGCTCGCCCATGACCCAGTTGGAGACGGCCTTGACGTTCTTCGACTTCTGCGCCGCCGCCTCGAAGTAGCCGGCGATGGCCGGATCCGCCGTCAGCACGCCCGCATCGTATTCCGGCAAGCCGTAATCCCGGATGAACCGCGCGCGCTTGATCGCCGGCAGTTCCGGCAGTTCCTTGCGCCAGGCTTCGACCGTCGCCGCGTCCAGCACGACCGGCGGCAGATCGGGCTCCGGGAAGTAGCGGTAGTCGTGGGCGTATTCCTTCGAGCGCATCGACAGGGTCGCGCCCGCCACGTCGTCCCAGCGCCGCGTTTCCTGCACCAGCTTGCCGCCCTTGCGCAGGGTTTCCATCTGCCGCTCCAGCTCGTATTCCAGCGCGCGGTGGATGCCCTTGAAGGTGTTCATGTTCTTGATTTCGCACTTCACGCCGAGCTGGTCCGTGCCGACCGGCCGGACCGACGAATTCACGTCGCAGCGCACATGCCCCAGTTCCAGGTTGCAGTCGCTGATGCCCGCGTAGACCAGCATCTCCTTCAGCGCCGTCAGGAACGCGATCGCTTCGTCCGGGCTGGACATGTCCGGTTCCGTCACCAGTTCCATCAACGGCGTGCTGGCGCGGTTGTAGTCGATCTCCGAGGAGTTTTCCAGATGCGTGATCTTCGCGGCGTCCTCTTCCTGGTGGATGTGGTTCACCCGGATGGTCTTCTTCTGGCCGCCGACCTCGATCTCCACGGACCCGCCGATGCACAGCGGGGCCG
>CALMNW010000061.1 GCA_937872095.1 uncultured Verrucomicrobiota bacterium | reverse complement strand
TTTGGAATCAAGGCAAAGCGGGGGGATTATCGCCGTTTTCGGCTTTTTCATTGTGCAAAGAGCTGATTTGGAATCAAGGCAAAGCCCAGGACTGCTTGGCGTGTTCGGCGTCGATATTGTGCAAAGAGCTGATTTGGAATCAAGGCAAAGCCGATGCCATCCGTCTGGCCTCCTGGGATCCATTGTGCAAAGAGCTGATTTGGAATCAAGTCAAAGCCTGCATGGGACTCTCGTAGACGCCGGCGGCCATGACGTCTCCCCGCCGCCGACGTGCGCCGACGCCATCCGCGCTCCATCCGCAATTTCTTCAATTGGTACGCGCCCGACGTCGATACCATCCATTTTTTCGACAATTCCGGAGAACAGCCCCGTTTGGTTTTCGTTTCCGAAGGGCACAAGACATCGGTGCTGGACAAAACATTATACGAAGCTATCTTGAAAAGCATCCCATCATGACAACCTCCGTTCTCACGAAAAAAGCCGTTTCCGCCATGGAAAACGCCGTGCGCAAAGTGGTTCTGGACCACCGTCGACGCAAGCGCGCCCTCGCGATCTGGAAAAACGGCAAGGTCGTGATGGTTTCGCCCGAAGCGGCAACCGCAACAGTACGGGAACGCGCCCCCAAGTACGGCAAACGGTGACGCCGGCTGCGTCGCTTTCGTGCTTCCCGCGCGTTGGCCCGTTTCATATGATTTGGCCGCCATGAAACCGATCACGCGCGACGAACTGGTCTACGGGTTTACGCCGGAACCCGGCCTGGTGGCCGTCGAGCACGCGCCGGGCGAAACCGCCGACGCGATGACGCTGTTCATCCGCCGCGACGGAAAACTGACCACCCGCCAGGAGCCTTTCGCGCCCATCCTCTGGCTGACGAAACCCGATGGGCTCAAGGGATTCGAACCGGCGCCGGAAATCGTCCGCCTCGCCGGCGACAACCCGTTCCGCGTGCTGGCGCGGTTTCCGACCTGGGCCGCGCTGGAACGCGCCCTCGGGCATCTCCGCAAAACCACCGGCCGCGCCCCGTCCGATCCCGGCGCGCCCTATTTCGTCGTCCGCGACCCCGTCCAGCAGTTTCTGCTCGATACCGGCCGCACGTCGTTCGGCGACCTGCTTCTCCCCGACCTGAATTTCCTCTTCCTCGACATCGAGACCGATTGCGATCCCGCGCGCGACTTCTCGAATCCCGACCGCGCCGAAGACCGCATTCTTTCCATCGCTCTCGCCGACGGGCGGGGCTGGGAGCAGATCCTCGACGGCCACGAGCTCGACGAAAAGACCCTGCTGAAGAAATTCGTCGAAATCGTCCGGAAGCGCGATCCCGACGTCGTCGCGGGCCACAACCTTTTCAAGTTCGATTTGCCGTATATCGCGACCCGGGCGCGGCGCCACCGCCTGCCGCTGGCGCTGGGCCGCGACGGCAGCAAGCCGGAAACGCACGCCTCGCGGTTCACGGCCGCCGAACGCACCGTGGCCTATTCCCGCACCCATCTCTTCGGCCGCCAGGTCGTGGATACCTACCTTCTCGCCCTCGCCTACGACGTGTCGCACCGCGCGCTGGAAAATCACTCCCTCAAGACCGTCGCGCGCCATTTCGGGGTCGCCGCGGCGAATCGCACCTATCTCGACGGCCGCGCCATCGCCCCCGCGTTCCGGGAGGATCCCGCCGCGTTCCTTCGCTATGCGGCGGACGACGTCCGCGAAACCGCGGCGATCGCGCCGATCCTGCTGAACGCCCTGTTCGCCCAGAGCCAGATCCTGCCCCTGCCGCTCGAGACCGTCTGCGTGCGCGGCACGGCCGCCAAGGTCGAGGCGCTCCTGCTGCGCGAATATCTGCGCGCGCGCCATTCCGTGCCGGCCCCCGAGCCGCCGCATTCCTTCGAAGGCGGCTACACGGATCTGTTCTTCGAAGGCCTCGCCCACGACGTGCATCACTGCGACGTGCGCTCCCTGTATCCGTCCATTCTGCTGCGCGAAGGGCGCAATCCGCGGAACGATCCGCTCGGCATCTTCCTCCGCCTGCTCGAACACCTGCGCGATTTCCGCATCGACGCCAAGAAGCGCGCCCAGGATCCCGGCCTGTCTCCCGCCGCCGCCGGGCGCTGGGATGCCCTGCAGGCCACCTTCAAGATCCTCATCAACTCGTTCTACGGCTACCTCGGCTTCCCGCAGGCGCGCTTCAACGACTACGATCTCGCCGCCGCCGTCACCGAGCAGGGCCGCGACATCCTGCGCGGCATGGTCGCCAAGCTCCGCGAACTGGGCGCGCAACCCATCGAGATCGACACCGACGGCATTTATTTCGTTCCGCCCTCCGGCCTCGAGGCCGCCGGCCGGGACCGCTTCCAGGCCGATTTCCGCGCGCATCTGCCCGCGGGCATCGAGGTGGAATTCGACGGCCGCTATCCCGCGATGTTTTCCTACAAGATGAAGAATTACGCGCTGCTGGAGGAGGACGGCACCGTCATCCTCAAGGGCGCCGCCCTCAAATCGCGCGGGCTCGAACCTTTCCTGCGCGATTTCCTGCGCGAGTGGCTCACGCTGACGCTCCACGGCCGCGCCGAGGAAATCCCCGCCCTGTTCGCCGCCCGCCGCGCCGACGTCGCCGCGCGGAAACTGCCCATCGCCGCCCTCGCCAAGACCGAGATGCTGACCGATTCGCCCGCCACCTACCAGCGCAAGCGCGAGGCCGGCGGCAAATCGCGCCAACCGGCCTACGAAGTCGCCCTCGCCTCCGGCCGCGAGTTCCAGGCCGGCGACGCCGTCGCCTACTACGTGACCGGCGACAAGAAGAACGTTCCCGTCCACGCCAACGCCAAGCTCGCCGCCGCCTTCGATCCCGACCGCCGCGACGAGAACGTGCCCTACTATCTGGGGAAACTTGACGCGCTGGCCAAAAAACTGGATGCTCATGCCCCGGAAACCGCCGAACCCGAAAACGACCAACCGACGCTGTTCTAGAGAGGGAACGACGGAATACGGGAATAATGGAATGAAGAGAAAACAACATCTCAAACCCACTTGCCTTTTGCCGATGGCCTTCTCCACCCACCATTCCACCATTTCCGCATTCCATCCTTCCGCGCGCCGCGCCGGTTTCACCTTGGTGGAAATCCTGGTGGTCATCGCGATCATCTCGCTGCTGGCGGGCGTGGTGCTGCTGAACATCGCCCCGCAGATCGGCATGGGCAGCCAGGCCGCCGCCAAGGCCCAGATCCAGGTGCTGTCCTCCGCCGCCACGACCTACCGGATGGCCCACGGGCGCTATCCCACGCAGCAGCAAGGCCTCGAAGCCCTCGTCCGCAAACCCGCGCAGGAACCCGTTCCGGACAATTACCCCGAAGGCGGCTACCTCAGCGGGCGCACCGTGCCCCCCGATCCCTGGAAAAATCCGTACGTCTATCTGTGCCCCGGCCGCCAGAACGAAAACTTCGAGATCCTTTCCTACGGCGCCGACGGCGAACCCGGCGGCAGCGGCGCCGATGCCGACGTCTCCTCCGCCGACGCGCAATAAAGCACCGCGCGGCCCCCCTTTTTCCGGTGGCGCCCCCCCGAAAATGGGCGTATCCTTTGTCGGCAAGTGAGGGCATGGCGATGAACAAATTCCTGCGCGTCGGTTTGGTCGGGTTTTTCCTGTTTTCCGCGGCGGCCTCGGCCGCCCATTTCGGACTCTTCGTGGGGCTCAACGAATATTCCTACATCTCCTCCGACAACTGGCTGAACTACTGCGTACCCGACGCCGGGGCCATGCGGACCAATCTGCTCGACCAAGGCGGCGGCTGGGTCGCGTCGAACACGACCTTGCTGGTGAATTCCGCCGGCTCCAAAACCGCCATCCGCGCGGCCCTGTCCAATTACGCGGCGAAGGCCGTCTCCGGCGACGTGGTGGTCTATTTCCATTCCAGCCACGGCGGCAACGACGACGTCACCCAAGCCAACGTCTATCTCTGTTCCTACAACGCCGACTACACCGAAGACGAACTCGCGACCGATCTTTCCGCGTTCAAAACCGGCGTGAAGATGATCGTGATCGTGGACGCCTGCCATTCCGGCGGGCTGTTCTACGAAACCGCCGCGAAAAGCCTCGACGAAAAAGAACTGGTCCGCCAGGCCGCCCGCGACTGGAACCTCGCCGAACGCGTCACGGCCCGCATGACGGACCTCCGCGCCATCCGCCTGAAAACCAGCCGGCGGCTCGTTGCCAAACTCATCGCCCCCGAGGAAATCGGCTGGATGACCGCCTGCGCCTACGACCAATATTCCTACGAGGACGACAGCATCGCCCACGGCTGGTTCACCTATCGGCTCCTGCAAGGCTTCGATTACGGCGATACCGGCGGCGACGGCTGGGCCTCGTTCCAGGAATTGTTCGATTTCGCCGCCGTGCGCATTCCCTATCCCGACCAGGTCCCGAAAGATTTCAACCCGACCATCCTGGCCACGCTCGCCGGCACCGCCGGCGCCCTGCCCGCCGGCGACGCCTGGGACTACGCCGACAACGCAATCGAAGGCGCGACGAGTTTGGCGCCGTCCGGTTCCGTCCAGACGACCGCCGCCCACGCCCTGCGTCTGGATCTGGACGAGTCCGATTTCTTCGCGTTCCCCGTGCGCAAGGGCGTCTGCTACACCTTCCGCAGCACCAACACCGTCGGCGGCGGCGACGTGGACGTCGAATTGTATTCCTATTCCGCCGAAGCCGGCGCGACGCTCATCCGCTATGCCTTCGACGTCGATTATCCCGCGAACCTGGAGTTCGAGCTGGTCTACAAAGCCATCGCCACCGACACCGTCTATCTGCGGGTGAAGCCCTATTTCGACGCCGGCACCAATCTGACCTATCAGTTGGCCTATTCCATCGGCGGCACCGTCGATTCGATGGCCCTGCTCAACGGCATCCCGACGAACATCGCCTCGGTGGCCCAAGACGGCTACAAGGATTTCGTCTTCGCCGTGCCCCCCGGCCAAACCAATCTGGCGATCGCGATGAGCGGCGGCACCGGCGATGCCGATCTCTACGTCGGCGCAGGCTACATCCCCCTTTCCGCCTACGACTACGTGAGTTGGAGCGCCGGCAACGACGAATGGATCAGCATCACCAATCCCGCCCCCGGCGAATGGTTCATCGAGGCCTATGGCTACGAAGCCAGTTCGAACATGACGCTCGTCGCCACGTGCACCCCCGGCGCCGCCACCATCGCCTCCGCCTCCAATTCCGCGACCAACGCCACGTTCTCCGTCGATCTGACCAACGGCGCCCGCGTCTCCATCTATTCCGCCACCAATCTCCTCCCCGCCGGCGGCCATTTGACGTGGACTCTCCGCTCCAATGCCGCCACCGTCGTCAACGGCCAAGTGGCGCTGCCGCTCTTCACCAACGTGCCCGGCCAGATCATTTCCGTCGGCAAACCCCTCGATTTCTAGTTTCCGCCCCGATGCGAGATCTCGCCGTTCGTCCCGCCGGACGAAAACGTCGTCTTTTGTCTCAAATCCGCTTTTCCGGCCGCGACGCGACCGCCGTTTTTGTCGTTTTGGGGCCCATGCCGCCCTTTTTCCGCCCGGGGACCGGCCTGCGCGGAGCGGGTTTGGGAGCGTAAAACGGTTTTTCCGGGGGATTTAATCATTTTTTTATTGCATCCCCCCCCTTGTCTGGTACTCTGCGCCCCGTGTGCGTTTTGGCGTCCTTTGGCCAATTCCACTGCGGATTTCAAAACAACCCGGAGCAACCCATGAGCAAAGAGAAGAAAATCGCCATCATCGACGGCAACGAGGCTGCCGCCCACGTCGCATTCAAGACGACGGAAGTCGCCGCCATCTACCCCATCACCCCCTCCTCCAATATGGGCGAATGGGCCGACCAATGGATGTCCGAAGGCCGCAAGAACATCTGGGGCGCGGTCCCATCGGTCGTCGAAATGCAGTCCGAAGGCGGCGCCGCCGGCGCCGTGCACGGCGCGCTGCAGTCCGGCGCCTTGACCACCACGTTCACCGCTTCGCAGGGCCTCCTGCTGATGATCCCCAACATGTACAAGATCGCCGGCGAACTGACCTCGACGGTCTTCCACGTCTCCGCCCGCTCGCTGGCCGCTTCCGCGCTCTCGATCTTCGGCGACCACCAAGACGTGATGGCCTGCCGCCAGATCGGCTGGGCCATGCTCGCCTCCAACAGCGTGCAGGAAGTGATGGACAGCGCCCTGATCGCCCAGGCCGCCACGCTGAAGTCCCGCGTGCCGTTCTTGCACTTCTTCGACGGCTTCCGCACCTCCCACGAGGTCAGCAAGGTCGAAATGATCGCCGACGACGTCATCCGCGCCATGATCGACGACCAGCTCGTCGCCGACCACCGCGCCCGCGCGCTGAATCCGGAGAAGCCGTTCATCCGCGGCACCGCCCAGAACCCGGACGTGTACTTCCAGGGCCGCGAAGCGGTCAACAAGTTCTACGAAGCCTGCCCCGACGTCGTGGCCGCCACGATGGAGGAATTCGGCAAGCTGACGGGCCGGAAATACCGCCCGTTCGACTACATCGGCGCGCCGGACGCCGACCGCGTGATCGTGCTGATGGGCTCTTCCGCCGAAACCGCCCTCGAGACGATCGAAGCCTTGCAGAAGAACGGCGAAAAGGTCGGCGCCGTGGTCGTGCGCCTGTACCGCCCGTTCTCCACGAAGTACTTCTTCGCGGCGCTGCCGAAGACGGCCAAGGCCATCGCCGTCCTCGACCGCACCAAGGAACCCGGTTCCGACGGCGAACCCCTCTATAAGGACGTCCTGACCGCCCTCGCGCAGGGCGCCGCCTCCGGCGCCTTCCCGGCCATGCCCAAGGTCGTCGGCGGCCGCTACGGGCTGTCTTCCAAGGAATTCACCCCCGGCATGGTCAAGGCCGTCTTCGACGAGCTCAAGAAGAGCTCCCCCAAGAACAGCTTCACGGTCGGCATCGTGGACGACGTCACGCACACCAGCCTCGACGTCGATCCGAAGTTCTTCCTGGCCCATCCCGACGTCACCAACGCGATGTTCTTCGGCCTCGGCGCCGACGGCACCGTGGGCGCGAACAAGAACTCCATCAAGATCATCGGCGAGGAAACCGACTTCCACGCGCAGGGCTACTTCGTGTACGACTCGAAGAAGTCCGGCTCGCGCACGACGTCGCATCTGCGGTTCGGCCCCAACCCGATCCACAGCCCGTATTTGATCCAGAAGGCCAGCTTCATCGCCTGCCACCAGTACGAGTTCCTCTTCCAGACCGACATCCTGCGCTACGCCTCCGACGGCGCCGTGTTCCTCCTCAACAGCCCCTTCGCCAAGGACGAGGTCTGGAACAAGCTGCCCAAGAAGGTCCAGGCCCAGATCCTCGAGAAGAAGATCAAGTTCTACAACATCGACGGCTACGCGGTCGCCGAACGCACGGGCATGGGCTCGCGCGTGAACACCATCATGCAGACCTGCTTCTTCGCCATTTCCGGCGTCCTGCCCAAGGACGAGGCGATCGAGAAGATCAAGTACTCCATCAAGAAAACCTACGGCAAGAAGGGCGACGACATCGTCCAGCAGAACTTCAAGGCCGTGGACGAGACGCTCGCCAACCTGTACGAAATCCCCTACAGCGCCGTGACTTCGACCCTCGAGATCCCGCCGACCGTTTCCCCGCAGGCGCCGGCATTCGTCAAGGACGTCATCGCCACCATCATGGTCGGCGACGGCGACAGCCTGCCGGTTTCCAAGATGCCCATCGACGGCACCTTCCCCTCCGCCACCACGCGGTGGGAAAAGCGCAACGTCGCCCTCAACGTCCCGATCTGGGACGAGCAGGAATGCATCCAGTGCGGCACGTGCTCGTTCGTGTGCCCGCACGCCGTCATCCGCGCCAACGAGTTCGACAAGCAGCTGCTGGACAAGGCTCCCGCCGGCTTCAAGCACGCGCCCGTGCGCAACAAGCCCGATACGGCCTACACCCTGCAGATCTACGTCGAGGATTGCACCGGCTGCGGCGTCTGCGTGGCGTCCTGCCCCAAGAAGAACAAAGCCGATCCGACCCGCAAGGCCATCAACCTCGGCGCCAAGCTGCCGATCGTGGCCCAGGAGCGCGAGAACATCAAGTTCTTCGAGAGCCTGCCCGTCATGGACCGCGCCAAGCTGAACCTCGGCATGGTCAAGGACGTCCAGTATACGATCCCGCTGTTCGAGTTCTCCGGTGCCTGCGCCGGCTGCGGCGAAACCCCCTACGTGAACCTGCTGAGCAAGCTCTTCGGCGACCGCGCCATCGTCGCGAACGCCACCGGTTGCTCCTCGATCTACGGCGGCAACCTGCCCACCACCCCGTGGGCCCAGAACCGCGATTGCCGCGGCCCCGCCTGGTCGAACAGCCTGTTCGAGGACAACGCCGAATTCGGCATGGGCTTCCGCATGACCTGCGACCAGCAGAAGCACTACGCCGAGCAGCTCGTTGCCGCGCTCAAGGACGACCTCGGCGCGGAACTGGCCGACGGCTTGCTGAAAGCCGACCAGAAGGACGAAGGCGGCATCGCCCAGCAACGCGAACGCGTCGCCCAGCTCAAGCAGAAGCTCGCCGGCAACGGCAAGCCCGAGGCTTTCAATCTCCTGTCCGTGGCCGATTATCTCATCCAGAAGTCCATCTGGATCGTCGGCGGCGACGGCTGGGCGTACGACATCGGCTACGGCGGACTCGACCACGTGCTGGCCTCCGGCGCCAACGTGAACGTCCTCGTGCTCGATACCGAGGTGTACTCGAACACCGGCGGCCAGGCGTCCAAGTCCACCCCGCTCGGCGCCGTCGCCAAGTTCGCCGCCGGCGGCAAGCCCGCCTCCAAGAAGGACCTCGGCCTCATGGCGATGAACTACGACAACGTCTATGTCGCGCGCGTCGCCTTCGGCGCCAACGCGCCGCAGGCCATCAAGGCCTTCAAGGAAGCCGAAGCCCATCAGGGACCGTCGATCATCATCGCCTACTCCCACTGCATTGCGCACGGCATGAAGGAAATGCGCGACGGCCTCGAGCAGCAGAAGCTGGCGGTCAATTCCGGCCACTGGATCCTCTGCCGCCGCGACCCCGCGCTGGTTGCCCAGGGCAAGAATCCGCTCCAGCTCGACAGCAAGGCGCCGTCGGTCCCGCTCAAGGACTACATCTACAACGAAACCCGTTACAAGATGCTGGTCAAGAGCAACCCCGAAGCCGCCGCGCGGCTGCTCGAACACGCCCAGGCGGACGTGCAGAAAAACTGGGCCAAGTACGCCAAATTGGCCGATTTGGCGCCCGCCGCGCCCAAGGCCTAGCGGCCCCCAGGCCGCCCGCGCCCCGGAGAAATCCGGGGCGTTTTTCGTGCCGCGGACGACCTGAAGCATTTTTAAGAATGTCGGGTATGGATTAATGCCGGGTTCTTGCTACCATTTGCACCCATGAGCTCGCTGTCTTCCAGATCCAGTTCCAGTTCCCTGGCGCCGTCCGGCGGATTTCCGGAACTCTCCGTAATGATCCCCGCCTACAACGAAGAGGCTTGCATCGAATCCGTCGTGCGCGAGGCCATTTGCGTCCTGCACGGCATGGGCAAGTCCTTCGAAGTCCTCGTGGTCGACGACGGCTCGTCCGACGGCACGCCCGCCCGCTTGAAAATCCTGTGCGCGGAACATCCTGAATTGCGCATCTTGCGGTTGGAAAAGAATTCCGGCCAAAGCGCCGCCCTGGGCGCCGCCTTTCACGCCGCCCGCGGCGACGTCTTCGTTACGCTCGACGCCGACGGCCAAAACGATCCGTCCGACATCCCCGCCCTCGTGGAACGGCTGGCGACCTGCGATCTTTGCTGCGGCTATCGCGCCCAACGGCAGGACGTTTGGTCCAAGCGCTTCGGCAGCCGCCTCGCCAACGCCGTCCGCAACCGCGCCCTGCGCGAAAAAATTCGAGACACCGGCTGTACCCTCAAGGCCTTCCGGGCCGAATGGGCACGCCCCCTCCCCATGCAGTTCCGCGGCATGCACCGCTTCCTGCCCGCCCTGATGGGCATGGCCGGTGCCCGCATCGAGGAACTCCCCGTAAACCACCGGTCCCGCGCCGCCGGCCAAAGCAAATACACCAATTGGGGTCGCCTCAAGGAAACCCTCTGGGATCTCTGGGCCGTCCGCTGGATGCAAAAACGCTATCGCCCCATCCGGGCGGAGGAGCCGCAATGGAAACGCTGAAGCATTTCATGGATATTCTCGCCAGCCCGATGGGCATGCTGGGCATGCTGGGCCAGATGATGTTCTTTTCCCGCTTCCTCGTCCAATGGATCGCCTCCGAGAAAAAAGGGAAATCCGTCGTTCCTCTCTCGTTCTGGTATCTATCGATCGGCGGCGGGTTCCTGCTGCTGCTCTACGCGATCTGGCGCAAGGACCCCGTTATCACCATTGGCCAGCTGGTCGGCCTGTTCGTCTATGCCCGCAACCTGATGTTGATCCGCCGCCATAAAACCGCGCAGGCGGCGGACGCCTGAAAGGTCGCGAGCCGTGAGCCGCCCCGCCCTCTGGCAATTGCTCCTTCTCGCCGCCCTTCTCTGGGGCGGTGAATACCTGCGCCGCGACCTCTGGGACCCCGACGAGGTCCGCTATGCCTACGTTGCCCGCGAGATGGCCCAGGACGCCCATTGGTTCGTTCCCTATCGCAGCGGCGAGTACTACGCCCACAAGCCCCCCCTCCTTTTCTGGATGATCAATCTGGTCTCGTTTGCCACAAGTCTTCCCATTGGGCGCTTGACCGTCCGGCTGCCTGGTTTCTTCGCGGGCCTTCTCGCCCTGTGGTCCACCGCGCGCCTGGCGGAACGGTGGGCCGGCGCCAAAGCGGCATGGCCGGCCATTCTGACGCTTTGCACCACCTATCTGTTCTGGCACGAAGTCGGATTTTCCCGCATGGATGGCCCCCTCCTCGGTTGGACCATGGGCGCGCTCGCGCTTCTGTTCCTCAACGACGACGCTCCCGCCTTCTGGCGTCCCGCGCTGGCATGGCTGTTCATGGGTCTGGCCATTCTGACCAAGGGGCCCGTCGGCCTCCTCATCCCGGTCGGCGCCTATGTCACGGCTCGTCTCGCCGCTGGCGAAGGTCGCCTGCTGCGAAAATCCCACTGGCTGTGGGGCCCGTTCATTGCCCTGTCCTTGCCCGCCCTCTGGCTCGGACTCGCGTGGGGAACCGGCGCCCCGGACGGCTATTTCCGCGAGCTCCTCTTCTCCCAGAATCTGGAGCGGGCGGCGGGCGTTCTGGGCCACGTCAAACCCTTCTATTATTTCTTCACCACTCTCCCCGCCGACCTCCTGCCGTGGACGCTTTGCTTGCCGGCGGCGGTTCTAGTGGCTTCCCGCGACCCTTCCCGCCGCATCCTGCTCCGGCGGCTGGGCGGATGGATCGGATTCATTTTCGTCTTCTTCAGCCTGATGACCTCCAAGCGCAACATCTACGTTCTGGGCATTTTCCCCGCTGTGGCCATCTTGGTTGGATCCACTTGGTCCGATCTGGATGCGGCGCACTTCCGCTGGGCCCGGTTCGCAAGGGGTTCGTTCCTGCTGCTGTTGTCCGTCGTGGGCCCGGCGTTGCTGATCGCGGGATTCTACCCGAAACTACCCATTCCCGGCTGGGCGCTCTGGCCCACCGGCCTCGTCGCCACGCTCGGAGCTCTCGCCCTCTGGAGGGAAGCCCGCTGGAGCAATCCCCCCCCCAGCTTTTTCCTGTTGGCCGCTCTGGTCCTGCTGGCCGTGCAATGGACCGTTGGATTTTTCATCTACCCCGCCGTGAATCCGCTCAAAACCCCGATGGCTCTCGCCGCCGTCGTCGAGGAACGCCTGCCCCCGGACCGTCCGCTGTTCATTTACAACATCAACGGAGAAGTCCTCGCCTATTACGCCAACCGCCGCGGCGAAATCATCCGTTCGCCCGAAGAATTGCGCGTCGCCATGGAACGGGACCGGACGGGGATCGTCGTCTTCCAAAAGAGGACGTTCGACGATTGGCCCGCCGACGCTCCCCGCCTCTCCGGCAAGACCGGCGAATTTCGCTCGGGCAGCCAGCGTTATGTTTGGCTGGCATTCGATCGGACGGGACCCGAGTCCCCGAACGATCTTTCTCTCGGCAGCGGATCGGACGAATAGGAGGCGGGCGTATGGCGTCACTTCTTCCATGTCCTCAGCATTTCGATTGGCGCGGGCTCCTGCTCGTGGGCGCGGTGGCCTTCATTGGAGCCATCTCGTTCCAAGGCAGCCGTGGACTGTATGAAAGCACGGAGGGCCGATACTCGGAATGCGCCAGGGAAACGATGGCGACGGGAGATTACGACGATCCGATCCTGAACGGCCAACCGCATTGGACCAAACCTCCGCTCACGTATGTGGCGATCATGGCCGGCATGCGCGCCTTCGGAACTTCCCCTTGGGGCGTGCGCGCTTATCTGGTGCTGGCAATGGTGCTGTCGGCGGGCGCCATCTGGCTGGCCGGACTCTCCATCTGGGGGCCTAGGGCCGGGCTCTGGGCGGGACTGGTTTTCGCCACGTCGCCGGTCATGGCCGGCGCCGCGCACGTCGTGTCGTCCGATTTGTTGACCACGCTCTGGGTGGCCGCGGCCGTCGCCGCCTTCTGGCGGGGCCATGCGTGCCGGTCGCCGGGTTCCTTGCTGGCCATGTGGGTTTTTCTCGGCCTTGGCTTTCTGACCAAAGGACCGCCGGCGCTGCTGGTCCCCGCCGCCTCCCTGCCGGTGGCGTCCATCCTGTTGCGCCGGGGCGGAGCGGCGCGTCTTCCGTCCTGGTTGTCGTGGGCAGGACTGGGCCTATTTCTGCTGGTGGGCGTCCTGTGGTATGCCAAGGAAGCCCAGCAGACGCCGGGGTTGCTTTCCTATTGGCTTGGCGACGAACTCATCGGCCGCAACCTCAGCGGTGAATTCAACCGGAATCCTGGATTTTACAACGTCTTCACCATGTACCTGCCCATCCTCGTGTTTGGCACCGGCCCCTGGCTGCTGCTGGTCGTTCTTCGCGGGCGTCCGCTCCGGGATTGGTGGCCGGCGGCAAACGGCTTGTCCGCCGGAGCTTGGGCTGCGCGGGGATCGCTGGTCGCGGGCATCGCGATTCCCTTCGTCGTGTTCTCGCTCAGCAAGTCGAAGTTGCCGCTCTATCTGGCCCCCTTGTTCGTGCCGCTGGCGCTGGTGCTCGGCCGCATGATCGACGTCCTGATCGAACAAGGCCGGCTGAAGAAAAAGACGGCGCAGATCTGGACGGTGATTCTTCTGGCGCTCATCATCGCCGGCAAGGGCGTCATGGCGATGCAGGACCGCCCCAAAAACATGACGCGCCTGGCTGCCGCGCTGGTCCCGGCGCTGGAGCGGGAGAGGCAGGCGTCTCTCTACACGGTCACCGAACGCTCGCTCAACGGCTTGGAATTCCATCTCGGCCGGCTGATCCCGTTCGTTCCGTCTCAAGAGGTCGTCGCCCATGCGAAACAATGCCTGCGAAACGGGGAAACGCCCCGCTACGTCGTCACCAAGCGCAACTGGGAGAAAATGGCCGCCGCCTCGCCTGGAAACATCAGGATCGAGCCGCTGGGCCGGCATTGGCTTCTGCTCGCGCCGCTCGGTCCCGATGCCGCCGGCTCCAACGATCGATCGCAGCCTCCCGCGGGGGAACCTTCGGACGAGCATGCTCCCACCCCCCATGAGGAAACCCGATGAAAACGCGCTACGAAGAACTCCGCATCCCCATTTCCCGCCTGGCCTCCGCCGTGGCGGTCTTTTTTCTGATCTTCTCGTCCAGCCATTGGGAAAACCACAATCCGATGGCCACTACCGGCCTGTTCGTCCTGGGCATGTTTCTGGTCGCCATCGGTTCGCTGGGCCGCATGTGGTGTTCCGTCTACATCGCCGGCTACAAGGATCAAACCTTGATTACGCAAGGCCCGTATTCCATTTGCCGGAATCCCTTGTATTTTTTCAGCACGTTCGGCGCGCTGGGCATCGGGTTCTGCTCGGAAACGTTCACGTTCCCCCTGGCCCTCCTGATCGGCATGATCCTCTATTACCCGCTGGTCGTCCGCAAAGAAGAAAATCGCCTCCGGGAAACGTTCGGCCGCGAATTCGACGAATACGCCAAACGGGTTCCGGCCTATTTTCCGAACTTCTCTTTGCTGTCCGAACCGGAAACCTACACGATGAAACCTTTGGCCTACCGCCGGCACATGTTCAGCGCCCTCTGGTTCGTCTGGATCGTGGGCCTGCTCGAACTGGCGGAAGGATTGAAGGAAGTCGGCTGGCTCCCCACCTTCTGGGCGTTCTATTGATGGCGGACCCAAGCTAGGTCTGGACGATCGGCAAACGGCACTCGAACCGCGCCCCCGGCTGGCCGGGATTCGCCAGCTTCAGTTTTCCCCCATGCACCGTCGCGATCTCGGCCGCCAACGATAGCCCCAGCCCCACGGCCCCGGTTCCGCCGCCGGGCCCCTGCGCGAAGCGATCGAAAATCGTTTCCGCGAATTCCTCCGGGATGCCGGGACCGCTGTCGGTCACGACCAGTTGCGCCGCGCTCCCCGTCCCCGCCAGCACCTCGATCCGGACGTCCCCCCCCGCCGGCGCATGGCGCAAGGCGTTGTCCGCCAGATTGCCCAACATCTCGACGAGCAGCTCTTCGATTCCCGCGATGCGGACGTCCGCCGCCCCCGTCGCGACGGCCAGTTCCACGCCGCGCGCCTCCGCCAGCGGCTGGTAAATCTGGCGGACTTGCTCGATGACGGACCGCAGCGGAATCGGCGCGAAACGCCTCTGCAGGGTCCCCGCCTCCAGCCGGGAAAGCTGCAGCAACTGTTCGACGATCCGCGTCAGCCGGTCCAGTTCCCCCAGCATCGTTTCCAGCGTCTCGCGATACTCGTCCACCGTGCGCGACCGGCTCAGGGCCACTTCGCCCAGATTGCGTATTGCCGCGATCGGGTTCCGCAACTGGTGCGCCGCATCCCCGCTGAACCGCTCCAGGCGCCGCAATGCCCCCGCATAGCCGTCGAACGCCGCGTTCACCGTCTCCGCCAAGCTCTTCGTTTCGTCGTCGGGCATCATGGCGGTCTCGATCCGTTCGTCCAACCGCCCCCCGCGGATGCGCCCCGCCGTTTTCGCCATCGCGCGCAGGGGGCGGACCATCCAGCGGGAAATGATCCACGCCGCCCACACCAGCAGGGGCACCAGCCACAGCGTCAACCCCATGGCCTCGGCCACTTCCCGCAAGCCCTCCCCCAGCGATTCGTAGGGATTCGCCATCCAATGGGCCGATTCCACCCCCAGGTAGATCACGAACTGGCTGCAGACGAACAGCGCCAGCAGCAGCAGCAGGTAGAGGAAAATCCGGGAGCGGAATTTAAAGGTCATTCCGCCTCCTCCGCCAGCAGGAAGCCCACGCCCCGCACCGTCCGGATCCGCTTGGTCTCGTGCGCGCCATCTATTTTTTCGCGCAGATGGGAGAGGTGCACGTCGATCACGTTGTCCAGCGGCGTCAGCCGGCGGTTGACTTTCCACACTTCGCGGGCCAGCAAATCGCGGGATACCGGCTGTCCGCGCCATTGCGCCAGCAGCGCCAGCACGTCGAACTCGCGCGCGGTCAAGTCCACCTGCCGGCCGGCCCGGCGCACCTGCCGGTGCAGCCGGTCGATTTCCAGATCCCCGATCTGCAAAACCTCGTCGTCGGATTGCGCGACCGCCGTCCGCAACCGCGCGCGGATTCGCGCCAGCAGTTCGGCGAAGGCATAGGGCTTGGTCAGGTAGTCGTCCGCCCCCTCCTCCAGTCCCGCCACGCGCTCCGCGAGCGTGTCGCGCGCCGTCAGGATGATGACCGGCATCCGGTGGCCTTCCTGCCGGATCCGCCGCAGCCATTTCCGGCCGTCGCCGTCGGGCAGATTCAGATCCAGCACGATCAGCGCCGTGGCGCCGTTCGCCAGGTATTCGTCCGCCGCGGCCAGCCGGCCGGCCGTCGACACGGCGAATCCCGCTTCGCTCAGCCCCTGCGCCAGGCTTTGCGCCACCTGCGGATCGTCTTCCACCACCAGCAGGCCGGCGGTGCCCTTGTTGGCCTCGTCTTTCATGAATCTGAAGCAATCTTAAGATTGAATTCTTTGAAAGCGAGGACATTCCGAGGCATGGTTCGGCGCATGAGCAACGCCTGGAAGATCCTGTTCTCGACGGGGCGCATCGCCCGGACCGCCCTCCAGGAGCAGCAAACCTGCATCCGGGACCTCCATGCGCGCCTCGCCCCATATCTCGCCACCCCCGACGACACGCCGGCCGCCTACGCCGTCCGCCCCGTTCCCCTGCCGGCCGACTGGCTCGGTTGGCGCAAAAACATCTTCTCCACCCTTTTCCAATCCGTCTACCACCTGATGGGCGTTCCCGAACCGCGCCGGTTGCTGTATGGGAAACTGATCCACCTTTTCCGCATCTGGGTCACCTCCGCCGACAACCTCCTCGACGCGGAAGACAAGGAAGTGGTCCCGCTCGCCATGCCCGGATCTTCCCGCGTCATGCGGCAGGTCGTCGCCGTCATGGCGGCCGACCGCGTCTTGGCCGAGGTCCTCAACGAAGCCGTCGCGCAAGGGGCGATCTCGCCCGGCCAGCGCGACGATCTCTCCCGCGAATCCCTGCGCCGGCTGCTGCCCAGCGCCGCGCAGGAAGCCACCGAAGAAGGCGGGATCGCCGTTCGGCCGCCCCCGGAGGAGGTCCTCGGCGTCATCCATCGCCTGAAGACCGGGTTGCTGTTCAACGTCGCCTTCGTCGGCCCCGAAATCGTGGAACCCCTCGCATTCGTCCAAACCGAGCGCCTGCGCGCCGGCCTGCTGGATTTCGGCCTCGGGTGCCAAGTCCTCGACGACATCCGGGACATGGCCCGCGATCTCCTCGAACGGCGCCACAACGTCGTTCTCTCCGCCCTCGCCCATGGCCACCCCGCCCTGCTGGAGCAACTCGCGCGGCAAGCGCAATCGCCGGCCGACCGCCTGTATCTCGCCGCCCCGACGGTCGTTTTGCCCTTGGCTCGCCAAGGGTTCGAGCTGCTTACCTCGGGCCTGCGGACGCTCGGCGAGGCGGGGCTCGGTTATGACGGCGCCCAAGCCGAATCCATGGCCCGCGCCATGTTCCCGGTGCTCGATTTGGAGGGCCTGCAATATGGCTGAAAAGCGCCTCCACCCCCGTTCGGCCACGGCCCGGCGCACCGCCGGCATCACGCTCGACCACGCAGCCCCGGTCTACGACTGGCTCGCGCCCCTCATGACCCTCGGCTCGGAACACCGCCTGCACCGGCGCGTCGTCGCGCGGCTGGCTCTCGACCGCCCTGCCGCCGTGCTCGACGTCGGCTGCGGCACCGGCACCCTCACCCGCCAGATCTACGACGCCCTCCCCGCCGACGCCCCCCGCCGCGTCTGCGGCGTCGACGCCGCCGAAGCCATGATCGCCGTCGCCCGCAAGAAAGCCGGCGATCGGCCCGGCTTGGCCTTCGACGCCGCCCTCGCCGAGGAATTGCCCTATTCCGACGCCTCCTTCGACCGCGCATTGTCCACTTTCTTTTTCCACCACCTGAACTTCGATCTCAAGATCAAGGCTCTCGCCGAAATCTGGCGGGCGCTCCGTCCCGGCGGGCAGGCCGCGATTCTCGACGTCGACGTCCCCTACACCCGGTTCGGCGCCCTTTGCGCCTGGTCCGGCTACTGGCTCTTCCACCAGGCCGAAATCGCCGAGAACATCCGCGGGAAGCTGCGCGCGGCCCTCGACGCCTCCCCGTGGCGCGGCCATTGGAACATCGCCTCCCGCCATTCCGGCTACCTGTCGCTCTTTATGTTGGTCAAACCCCAGGAGAACAAGCCATGAAAACCCAGATCCTCGCCCTCATCGGACTCTGCGCGCTGCCCTTCGCCGCGATGGCCCAGGTGCAACCGCCCGACGATCCCGTCGGCAAAGCCACCGCCGCCTACTTCGAGAAGCAATTCGCCAATCTGAAGGCCGTCGCGGATCGGCAACCCACCAAGGACACCTTCCGCGAGGCCATGCAGCCTCTCGAAGACGCCACCCCCGGCTTCTTCGGCGGTTCCTATATCGATACCGACTTCGTCATCCGCGAAGTCTACTACCCGCGCGATTTCCTCGCCCGCGGCTTCGACCTCAAGAAGGTCAAGCAACTCGAAACCTTCTGGGATCTCATGCGCAAAGAGCCCACCCCGCAACTCAGCGAGCCCGGCCACGGCAGCATCGTCCAGCCCCGCCTCATCGCCATGCGCTATCCCGTGCTGAAGAACGGCAAGCTGGCCGCCGTCGTCAGCTTCTTCGTCCGCACCGGCGCCTACCTCGAAGCCGTCGGCCTCGACCAGGCCAAGGGCTATCGCATCACCTGCCGCGGCGTCCTCGCCGAGGAAGACGGCAAGCTGGGCGACCATCCCAAGTCCGTGACCGTTTCCCTCCCCGCCAACGAGTGGCTCATCGAGTACGCGCCGTGAACCTCCTCGTTGCCGGAGCCGGCGGCGTCCTCGGCCGCGAACTCGTCCGCCAAGCCCTCGCCCGCGGCGACCGCGTCGCCGCGCTGGTCCTGCGCAAAGGCGAACTGCGCGTCATCGAGCACCCCCGCTTGCGCATCATCGAAGCCGACGTCACGAAACCCGAGCAGATCGCGGGCGTCTGCAAAGGAATCGAGCAGGTCGTATCCTGCATCGGCATCACTCGACTCAAAAGCAACCTCACCCACGAAATCGTCGACTACCGCGGCAACCGGAACCTGCTGGAAGAAGCCCAGCGCGGCGGCGTCTCGAAATTCGGCTTCATCTCGCCGGCCGGCACCGAACTGGGCTACGGCCACGCCCCCCTCGTCGACGCCAAATTCCGCTTCGAGCAGGCCCTGCAGGCCAGCGGCGTGCCCTGGGTCCTCTTCCGGTCCGGCGGCTTTTTCCCCGACCTCGCCGAAATGCTGAAGCTGGCCGCCAAGGGGCCCCTCTACGCCATCGGAAAAGGCGATTCCCGCAGCACCCCCATCCATATCCCCGACCTGGCCGCCATCATGCTGGACGAAATGGGCAAGCAAACGAATGCCGTCGTCGAAGTCGGCGGCCCCGAAGACCTGACCTGGCGCGAAACCTGCGCGATCTGCTTCGAGGTCCAGGGCCTGCCTCCGCGCATCCAAGGCGCACCCGTGGGCCTATGCAAACTGGCGCTCGGGCTCATCCGGCCGTTCAGCTACCGCTACTGGGCCATGGGCAAGCTGCTGCTCTTCATGTCCACCCACGACGTCTGCACCCCCCGCCGCGGCACCGTCCGGCTCCGCGACTACCTCGCCGGCCTCGGAAAAGCCTGAGTTCCCCCTGCCGTAAATTGAAGTTCGTCGTTTTTACGTAGCGTGGAAAAAAGTTTTCCACGGTGTGGAAAAATCAGAACGGCAGGCCGTAATCCTGGATTTTGCGCTGGATGGTGCGCCGCGACAGGCCGAGCTGTTCCGCCGTCAAGCTGCGGTTGCCGCCGTTCTTGCGCAGGGCTTCTTCCAGGATTTTCTTCTCGATTTCGTCCAGCGTCATGCCGTCCGGCAGGCTCCAGGGCCCGGCGGCCGGCGCCGCGGGCGCCGCCGCGCCTTCCAGCCGCAGGCGGGCCGCTTCCAGCACTTCGCCGGGCGCGGTGACCACGGCGGCTTCCACCACGTTCCGCAATTCCCGGACGTTGCCCGGCCAGGCGTAGGCCTCCAGGCGCGCGTACCAGTCCGGCTCCACCTCGCGGATGCGCTTGCCGTGTTCCGTCTGCGCCAGCGCGATGAACCGCTCCGCCAGCGGCCGGACGTCGCCGCGCCGTTCGCGCAGCGGCGGCAGCGCGAGGCCGACGACCTGCAGGCGGTAGAGCAAATCCTGCCGGAACGCCCCCGCCGCGACGCGCGCATCCAAGTCGCGGTTCGTGGCCGACGCCAGCCGGACGTCCACCTTGAAGCTTTCGCGCCCGCCCACGCGCATGACTTCGCGGTCTTCCAGCACGCGCAGCAGCTTGACCTGGACCGAAGGCGGCGCGTCGCCGATCTCGTCGAGGAACAGCGTGCCGCCTTGCGCCCGTTCGAACGCGCCGGCATGCCGCGCCACCGCGCCCGTGAACGCCCCTTTTTCGTGCCCGAACAATTCGCTTTCCAGCAGGCTTTCCGCGAACGCCGCGCAATTCACCGCGACGAACGGCCCCCCGGCGCGCGGGCCGTCCGCATGCAGCGCGCGGGCCACCAGTTCCTTGCCCGTGCCGCTTTCCCCGCGGATCAGGACCGTCGCGTTCGTCTGCGCCAAGGCCAGCGTCTGGCGCACGACCTCGCGCATGGCGGGCGATTCCGCCACCCAGGTTTTCGCCGACCACTTGCCGCGGATCTCGGCGCTCAGCGTTTCCACCTGGCGGCGCAGGCGGGCCGCCTCCAGCGCCCGCGCCAGTTTCGCCTGCAGGTCGTCGACGTCCAGCGGCTTCTGCAGGTAATCGTAGGCGCCTTCTTTCATCGCCCGCACGCTGGAATCGACGGACGCGTAGGCCGTCATGAGGACGACCGGCGTCCGCCCGGCATCCAGTTCGCGGATCGCCTTCATGACCTCGATGCCGTCGATGTCCGGGAGCACGAGATCCGAAAGCACCACGTCCGCGCCCTTCGCGCGGAAGGCGGCCACGCCGGCCGTGCCGGTCGCCGCGAGTTCCGCCGCGTAGCCCAGATCGCCGATGGCTTCCAGCAGCGAGCGGCCGTTGTCCGTGTCGTCTTCCACGATCAAGATGCGGGGTTTGCTCATGACGGCTCCTTTTCGGCCAGGGGAAATTCCATGCGCAGGCGCGCGCCGGGGCCGTCCGAATCGGCCACGGCCAGCGTTCCGCCGTTCTTTTCGATGGCGGTCCGGGCGAGAAACAGGCCCAGGCCCGTGCCTTGCGGACGCGTCGTGTAGAACATCTCGAAAACCCGTTCGCGGTCCGCCTTCGGAATGCCCGGGCCGGTGTCGCCCACGTCCAGCCGGGCCCGCGCATCGGCCAGGGAAACGTCCACGACCACCCGGCCGCCGGTTCCCGCATGCTGCGTGGCGTTGAGCAAGACGTTCAGGACCGCGCGCTTCACCGAGGCGCCGGAGGCCCGGATGTACGCCGGCTCCGGCGGCAAGCGGACTTCATGGGCCACGCCGGAAGCCTCGAAGCGCGGCGCCAGCATCTCGACGCATTCCTTGGCGCAGGCGCCCAGATCCAGACGTTCGGGCGCGGTTTCGCCGGGTCGCGCCAAAGCCAGGAATTCCTGGAAGACCTTTTCCATGCGGTCCAGCGTGTGGCGCATCCGACCGGCCAGCGAAGCCATCCGATCCGCGCGCGCTTCCGCGCCGCGGCCGGCTTCCTTCTCCAGCATCTGCGCGTCCAGGCGCAAGCTCGACATCGGATTGCGGAAATCGTGCACGATGCCGTTCGCCAGCATGCCGGAAAACGCCAGGTGTTCCTCCCGGCGGCGCGCGCGTTCGCGCCGTTCCTCGCGGCGCACCATGCCGGCCACCAGCGCGAGGCAGACGGCGAAGCAACCGCCGATCGTCATCAGGCTCAGCCGGTAGAGGGATTCGATCGCGCGGGTGGCCGGCCATTCCTCGCGTTCCACCGCGCGCCGCCGCAGGCCGAGGTCGAGCGAAATCGCTTCCGCTTGCGGATCCGCCACGTCCACGGAAAAGGTCACCACCGGCACGGATTCGTCGCCGACCGACAGCCGCTGGCGGCCGATGGACACGGGGCCCTTGAAGTGGAACTTGTTTTCGTCCGGGGCTGCATCGGATTCGTTGGCGTGCTCCTGGAACAAGGTCACGCCGCCCCGGCGCACCGCCACGTATTCCAGTTCGCCTTCCACTTGGCGCAACGACCGCAGCAGGCCCGAAAATTCCCGCCAGGCCTCCGCATCGCCCGCCTCCGCGGCGGCGGCGGCCCGCAAGGCCAGGCTCATGGCCAGCCACTGGCCGCGTTCGGCCACGGCCTGCGCGGCGGCTTGGTGCGCCGCCTGGCTGTGCCAGCGCTGCAGCACGAATAGTCCCGCCGCGGCCACGAGGGCGATCAAGGCCACTCCGGCCGCGGCCGTCCACGCGAACGAGATCCGGCGATTTCCAGATTTGTCCATTACCCGCCATTCTATCCCGGGGCCGGCCCGCCGCAAGTTTTACGTTTGTCTTCGCCCGTTCCTGCGGTATGGTCTGGCCGCATGAGCAGCATTCTTCCCATCCGAACCTACGGCGATCCGGTCCTGCGGGAACCGTCCCGGCCCGTCGCCGCCATCACGCCCGAGATCAAGACTCTCGTCGACGACATGTTCGCCACGATGCGCGCCTCGCAAGGCGTCGGTCTGGCCGCCCAGCAAGTCGGCCGCACCGAATCCGTTTGCGTGATCGAACTGCCCGCAAGCTACGACGTGGAAGAGGAAGACGGACCGCGCCTCAATCCCGACGTGCCGCTGTCCCTCGCCCTGATCAACCCGAAGATCGTCGAAACTTCGGACGAAACCTGCAGCATGGAGGAAGGCTGCCTCAGCTTTCCCGACGTCCGCGGCAACGTCGAACGGGCCTGGAGCGTCGCCATCGAGCATCTCGGGCTCGACGGCCAGGTGCGGACGACCAAGCTGAACGGCTACTTCGCCCGCGCCGCCCAGCACGAAATGGACCATCTGGCCGGGGAATTGTTCATCGACCATTTCAGCTACGTCAAAAAGCTCGCCGTGCGCTCCAAGTTGAAACAGCTCCGGGCCGAAACCCAGGAAAAGCTCGGTGCCGGCTGATCGAAGGCCATCCATGAATCCGAAACTCGCCCCGCTTTTCGCGCGCCGCAGCGTGCGCAAATATCAGGACAAGCCCATCCCCGCCGGAATCCTCCAAGACGTGCTCGAAGCCGCCATGGCCGCGCCGTCGGCCAACGCCAAAGATCCGTGGGAAATCATCGTCGTCCAGCAACTCGAGGTCCTGGCGCAAATCGCCGCGGGCTTGCCCTACGGCAAGATGCTGGTTGGCGCGGCGGCGGGATTCGTCGTCTGCGGCGACCTTCGGCGCGCAAACGGCCAGCACCTGTCCTATCTGCTCCAGGACTGCTCCGCGTGCATCGAAAACCTGCTGCTGGCGCTTGCGATGCTGGGTCTCGGCGGCGTTTGGCTCGGCGTGCATCCGCGCGAAGACCGCATGGCCCACCTGAAAGCCCTGTTCCAGCTGCCCGAAGACGTCCTGCCCTTGGGCGTCGTGGCCGCGGGCTATCCCGCTGAAACCCACGCCCCCCGTACCCGCTTCGACGAAGCGCGCGTCCACCGCGAACGATGGTAAGCCCTTAGAATCCCCGCTGGATCGAAAACGTCGCGCGGGGCAGTTCGCCTTCGGCCTGTGTCTCATAGCCGACCCAAAATCCCTCCAACGGCAGGCGGAATTCCACGCCGCGCAGCCGGGGGTCGGCTTCCATGGTGGACAGCTGCTCCATCGTCGGGCGATCCACTTTCAGGCGGACGTCGGGAATCTGCGCAGGAACCAGCCACGACAGGCTGAGGCGGTCGAGGGATGCGCGCAAGGCCGGCGTGCCCAGCGTCAACAGTGGGGCCGGGGCTTCCGCCGAAGTCGCCGCAGCCGTCGGCGTCTGCGCGGCGGCCGGCGCCGCGACGGCCAGAGCCAAAAGCGCGCTCCCCAACGCGGATTTCCAAGGGCAAATCATGTAGTCATCTTACGCCCCGGGGCAGTCCCATGCCAATCAAAACGGCGCGGCCATCTTCGCGCTTGCGTTTCCGTTCGTCCTGTCACACCATCCGACAACATGGCGACGGTTTTGATTACAGGCGGCTGCGGATTCATCGGCTCGAATCTGGCCTTGGCTTTTCGGAAGCAGGGCGATCGGGTCGTCGCGCTGGACAATCTGTCCCGGCGCGGTTCGGAAATCCTGCGGGACCGCGTGGTGGCCGCCGGCGTCGAGTTCGTGCGCGGCGACATCCGGAACCCCGCCGATTTCGAGCCGGTGCAGGGTCCGTTCGATCTGATGATCGAATGCAGCGCGGAACCGTCCGTTCTGGTCGGGGTGAACGGCGACGACGCCGAATTCATGGTCCAGAACAACCTCGTCGGCTCGCTCCACTGCTTCGAATTCGCGCGCAAGAAAAAATCCCCGGTGATCTTCCTGTCCACCTCGCGCGTTTATCCCTACGACGCGCTCAATGCCCGGGAATACCGCGAAGAAGCCACGCGCTTCGTTCCGGCCTGTTCCGGTCCGGGCTTCGGGCCGGAAGGCGTCGGGATCGATTTTCCGCTGTCCGGCGCGCGTTCCCTCTACGGCGCGACGAAACTGGCCTCGGAGATCATGCTCCAGGAATACAGCCGCCAATACGGCCTGCCGGCCATCATCAACCGCTGCGGCGTGGTGGCGGGCCCGTGGCAGCTGGGCAAGCAGGACCAAGGCGTCTTCACGTACTGGCTCGTATCGCATTTGCTGAAGCGCCCGCTGGCCTACATCGGATTCGGCGGCCAAGGCAAGCAGGTCCGCGACCTGCTGCACATCGACGACCTCGTCGATCTCGTCCTCCTGCAAAGCCGGCAGATCGCCGGCTTCCGCGGCGAGATCTTTCCCGCCGGCGGATCCACGTTCTCCAGCCTGTCCTTGGCCGAGGCCACCGACCTGTGCCGGCGGCTCACGGGCAACGAGGTCCCGGTCGGATCGCAGCCGGACAACCGGCCGGCGGACGTGCGCTGGTTCGTCACCGACAACCGCCCCACGACCGACCGCTTCGGCTGGCGCCCGGCGCGTTCCGCGGAAGACATCCTGAGAGACATCCGCGATTGGCTGGCCGGACATCCCGATTTGCTGGCCGCCTTGTTCGGGAAAAAGCCATGACCGCGCCCGCCCCGTTTTTTTCCATCGTCATCCCCGCCCACAACGAGGAAGGCTGCATCGCTTCGACCTGCGAGGCCATCGCCGCGCGATTCGCGCGCGAAGGCATCGCCGATTACGAGATCTGCGTGGTCAACGACAACAGCCGGGACCGCACCGAGGATATTCTCCGGGACCTCGCGGCCCGCATTCCCTTCGTCCGCTACGTGAACAACGCGCCCCCCAACGGGTTCGGATTCGCCGTCCGAAAGGGACTCGACGAGTTCGCCGGGCAGTGCGCATGCGTCGTCATGGGCGATCTTTCCGATTCACCCGAAGACATTTTAGCCTACTACCGCGAGATGAAGGCAGGCGCGGAATGCGTCTTCGGCTCGCGGTTCATCAAAGGGTCGAAGGTCGTGGACTACCCGCCCCACAAGCTGTGGATCAACCGCCTCGCCAACGCGTTCATCAAGACCTTGTTCCGGCTCGATTACAACGACGTCACCAATGCCTTCAAGTGCTATCGGCGCGACGTGATCGAGGGCATCCGCCCCCTGCTGTCGGCCCATTTCAACCTAACGGTGGAAATGCCGCTCAAGGCCATCGTCCGGGGCTATTCCTACAAGATCCTCCCGATCTCCTGGACGAACCGCCAGAGCGGCGAATCCAAGCTCAAGATCAAGGAAATGGGCAGTCGCTATCTGTTCATCGTCCTCTACGTCTGGCTCGAGCGGAAGCTCGCGCGCGGCGATTATCACCGTCGTTGAGCGGCGAT
This sequence comes from uncultured Verrucomicrobiota bacterium, assembly GCA_937872095.1. Taxonomy (GTDB): domain Bacteria; phylum Verrucomicrobiota; class Kiritimatiellia; order CAIQIC01; family Lenti-01; genus Lenti-01. Next base: position 1,956 of record CALMNW010000061.1, on the reverse strand, counting down.
CCTGGCGCTATTTCTTCTTTTCGAAGACGATTTTCTTGTAGCGCAGGTCGTAGGCGTTCGCGTAGCGCGAGGACGGCTGGATTTCATAGAGCGGCCGGTAGGCCTTGTCCAGCCGGTCGTAGAGGGCATAGGAATTGTCCTCCAGCGGGACGTCGATGATCACGAGATCCCACGGATCGCCGGCCAGGAAGTTCCGGCGTTCTTGCGAGAGCATGTTCCGGTCGAAACGGCCCTTGTTCCAGGAGTCTTCGCCGGCCTGGGGCCAGGCTTTTTTTCCGGCCAGCAGGCTCATATAGCCGCGATTGATGAAATACGACGATTTGCCCGGCGTGGACAGGATGCCCATGATCTGCCGGTAGCGGCCTTCGTCCTCGGCATTGATGTAGTGCGGCCGCGGGTCGTCGATCAGCGCCAGGCTTTGCAGGGAGATGAGCGCGCCCAGCAGCGGCACCGCGATCCGGTTTTCCCGGAAAAAGCGATGCGCGTACGCCAGTCCGACCACGAGCATCAGCACGTAGAACACCCACATCTGCGAGGGGCCCGATCCGTATTTGCCGTTGGCGAAGGCGCCGGCCACCGCCGCCGCGCCCAGCAGGAGCAGTTCCGGGCGGAAAACCCCGCGCCAGGAGCGCTCGTAGGCCAGCGCGCCGGCCGCGATCAACGCCACGGAAATCGCGTATTTCCGGGTCAGGATCTCGGTGAAAACCACCGTCCAGAGCCGGGACCAGATGATCGGCTGGTTCCGGTTCATCTCGAACGCCCAATACAGGAACTGGGAATTCTCCAAGCTCTGGTAATACAGAATGCCGGCCAGCGAGAGGCCCGCCAGTCCGGCCCCCAACCAAAGCCCTTTGCGCCAATCCTTCGACAGCACGTAGACCGTGCCCGCCACCATATAGGCCAATCCCAATTGTTTGCTCCAGAAGGAGGCAAAGAGCGCCAGCCCGCCGGCGACCACCGTTTTCCACGAAAGCCCCGGATCGCGCAAAAACAGATAGAGCGCCAAAATGGAAACCGTGGCGTGGATCGTGTTCGGGCCCACGTCCAAGTACCACTTCACTTCGATCCCGGCCGTCAGCGCCGCCGCCGCGTAGGCAAAGAAGCGGTCGCCCGTCAGGCGTTTCACGCAGGCTCCGGCGAGAACCATGCCGGCCAGTCCGAACAAGGCCGTCACCAGCCGCACCCCGCGGATGTCCGTTCCGCACAGGCGGATGGTCCAACCGAAGATTTCCGATGCCAACGGCGTGTAGCCGTCGGTCACGTGTTCGACGTCCCCGCGCGGATAATAGCTGTGCCCCCCTTCCGCAAACTGGTGGAAATAGAGCATGTGCCAGGCATCCGACCCCGCCACGATCGCCCCGTGGCTCACGTGGTTGACGATCAGGGAAAGCGCGATGACCAGATGGATGGAAACGATCGCTCCGACCACCCAGCGCATCCAGCGGACGGCGGCCGGCGTCGTCTCGACGGGATTCGCCGCCGGGGCCAGGGATGCGGCGGGCGAGGTTTTGGCGGTTTTCATCGGGGTTCCTCCAAATGGGTTACGCGCTCCAACCTCCGGATTTTGCCGCGCATTGGCAAGCCAATTTCCCGCGGAGCGGCGGACGCCGAGCGGATTTCGCTTTTCCCTTGCTCCCGCTCCCGCTACAGTTCCCCCTCATTCCGTTGACAGGAGAAACCGACATGGCAGGCATTTTCAAGGCATACGACATCCGCGGCATTTACGGCGAAACCCTGACCGACGACGTCGCGTTCAAGATCGGCCGCGCCATTTTCTCCTTCCTCGGCTGCAAGAAGGTCGTCGTCGGCCGCGACATGCGCCCCCATTCCAAGCCCCTTTTCGACGCGCTGGCGCGCGGTCTGGCGCTGCACGGCGCCGACGTCGTCGACCTCGGTCTCTGCTCCACCCCCATGTCCTACTACGCCAACAAGATCCTCGGCGCCGACGCCTCCGTC